>JAFLCQ010000014.1 GCA_017302815.1 Planctomycetota bacterium | reverse complement strand
GCGGGTCGAACCAGGCCGGCGGCGTCGAGCCGGCGGCCGCGGCGGCGCGCGGGGCCAGCAGCGGCAGCCAGCGCAGCAGGAAGCGGGCCAGCAGTACCGGCGCCTCGGGCTCGGCCTCGCCGGCGATGAGGCCGGCGAGGTCCGACTGCATCTCCTGCCGCTGCGAGGCCGCCAGCACCGCGCGCGGCGCCGATGCGGCTCCCTCCAGCCGCCCCAGGGGCAGGGCCTCGCCATCAAAGGATGACAGGCGCTGCCACTCGCGCCGCGGCAGGTTGAGGTTGACGAAGCGCAGCCCGTCCCCCCACAGCTCGTGGCGGTCCCCGGGCCGGACCAGCACGACGTGGCCGGGCTCCAGGACCATGGCCTCGCCGTTCACGCGCTGGTGCATCCTGCCCCGTTCCACCAGCAGCAGATCGCCGAAGCCGTCATGGCTGTGCTCGGGATAGCTCCATGAACCGGCCTTCTCCTCGACGTGGATGGAGTAGGAGCGGCCCGGTCCCACGAGATGGCGCAGTTCGAGCACCGGCATGCCGTAGATCAAAGGAGTTCAAGCCGCGGTCAACCTCGGACAAGCCTTCCCGCGCCGCCCCCTATGCTGCCGCGCATGAGCAGCGCCGCCCAGCCCACCCCCGCCACCATCGACCTCGCCGGAGCCTGGAGTCTGGCCGACGCCCAGGGCGGCAATGCCTGCCCCATGCAGCTGCCGGGCGATGTGCACAGCGCCCTGCTGGCGGCGAAGCTCATCCCCGATCCCTTCATCGGCATGGATGAGGAGCAGGTGCAGTGGGTCGGCGAGCGCGACTGGACCGCGACCCGCAGCGTGCAGGTGGACGCGGCGCTGCTGGCCGCCCCCTCGGTCTACCTCAACTTCGACCTCCTCGACACCCTGTGCTCCGTGCTGGTCAACGGCCAGGTCGCCGGCGAGGCGGCCAACCACTTCCGCCGCCACCGCTTCGAGGTGCGCCACCTCCTGCAGCCGGGCGCCAACACCATCGCGCTGCGCTTCCGCTCCAGCGTCAACGAGATGAAGCGCCGCGCCGCCGCCCTGCCCTACCCGGTGCCGTGCTCGCTCAACGCCTACGGCCCCAAGATCCCGCACTGGAACCTGATCCGCAAGCCGGGCTGCCACGCCGGCTGGGACTGGGGCATCCCGCTGCAGACCATGGCGGCGATGGGCGACCTCAGCCTGCGCGCCGTGCGCACCGCCCGCATCGAGCACGTCACCACCGTGCAGGAGCACCTGCCCGGACTGGTGAAGGTGCACGTCACCGCCGAGCTGGAGGCCCCCGCCGCCGGCTCCACCGTGCTGCGCGTCGACCTCGACGGCCGCACCGCCGAGGCGCAGGTCGCCCTGGTTCCCGGCGCCAACACCGCCACCGCCACCGTCGAGGTGCGCGATCCGCAGCTGTGGTGGCCCAACGGCCACGGCGGCCAGCCGCTCTACAACCTGCGCGTGCAGGCCGGCGACGAGTCGCTGCGCAAGCGCATCGGCCTGCGCACCATCACCGTCGACAACACCCCCGACGCCATCGGCCGCCCGCTGACCTTCGTGGTCAACGGCCGCCCGGTCTTCTGCAAGGGCGCCAACTGGATCCCCTGCGACGCCTTCCCCGCGCGCCAGGCGCGGCACTACGACGGCCTGATCCGCAGCGCCAAGCTGGCGCACATGAACATGATCCGGGTGTGGGGCGGCGGCCAGTTCGAGGCCGACCGCTTCTACGAGCTGTGCGACGAGCACGGCATCATGCTGTGGCACGACTTCATGTTCGCCTGCTCGCTGTACCCGGCCGACGGCGACTTCCTCGCCGAGGTGCGCGCCGAGACCACCTACCAGGTCAAGCGCCTGCGCGACCACGCCAGCATCGCCCTGTGGTGCGGCGACAACGAGAACGTCGGCGCCCTGAACTGGTTCAAGGAGGCGAAGGAGTCCCGCGACCGCTACCTCGTCGACTGGGTACGCCTGGACGACGCCCGCGGCCAGGCGGCGCAGGCCGCCGACCCGACCCGCACCTACTGGCCCAGCTCGCCGTGCGCCGGCCCCGGCGACTTCAGCGACACCTGGCACAAGGACGGCAGCGGCGACATGCACTACTGGTCGGTGTGGCACGAGGGCAAGAGCTTCGACGCCTACTACGCGGTGAAGCCGCGCTTCTGCAGCGAATTCGGCTACCAGTCCTTCAACAGCCTGGAGTCGGTGCGCACCTACTGCCCGGCAGACGAGATGAACATCACCGCCCCGGTGATGGAGTGGCACCAGCGCAACGACGGCGGCAACCGCCGCATCAACGAGATGTTCTCGCGCTACTTCCGCATGCCGGTCGGCTTCGAGCAGACCCTGTACCTGTCGCAGGTGCAGCAGGCCCTGGCGATCAGGACCGCGGTCGAGTACTGGCGCAGCCTGCGCCCGCAGTGCATGGGCACGATCTACTGGCAGCTCAACGACATCTGGCCGGTCGCCAGCTGGGCCAGCGTCGAGTACGGCGGCCGCTGGAAGCAGCTGCACCACCACGCCCGCCGCTTCTATGCGCCGGTCGCGGTGTCGGTGCAGCAGCGCATGGTGGACGGGAAGGAGATCGTCGAGGCCTGGGCGGTGAACGACACCGCCGCTGCCGGCGAGCTGTCGGTCGAGCTGGCCCTGTGGGGCTTCGACGGCGCCCCGGGCCGCAGCGAGACCATCCGCACCGCCATCGCCGCCGGAGCCGCGGTGCGCCTCGGTTGCTGGGAGGTCGCGCACTTCTGCGGCGACGACGCGGCACGGCGCGCGACCTTCCTCCAGGCGACCCTCTCCGGCACGGTCGGCCGCGAGCCGGTCGCGTCGTCCGCCACCCACGTCTTCACCGAGTACAAGCGCTGCCGTCTCGCCGACGCGACCGTCACCGTCCAGGTCTCGGGCAGCGACGTGGTGCTGCGCAGCGACAAGCCGGCCTTCTTCGTCATGGCGGCGGTCGACGGCCTGGCCGGCGAGTTCGGCGACAACAGCATCACCCTGCTGCCCGGCCGCCCGCGCACCCTGTCGCGCCGCGACGACCACGGCCGCGCCATCGCCGTGCCGGCCGACCAGGTGCGGGTCATGCACCTGCGCCAGACCTACTGAGACCCTATTTGTGCAGGCGCAGACCGACCGCGGCATCCGCGATCGGCCTGCGCTCGACATGTCCGTCGCAGAACTGGTACATGCCGCGGCCACGGTGACGGTAGGCATCGGTGTGGCCGGCGAGCGGGGCGTAGTACCAGTCCCAGCCATCGCCCACCCAGATGCGCTCGCTCTTGTGCGTCACCTCGCCGAAGCGCAGCCAGCGCGCGGTGCTGGCGGCCAGCGGGGCCGGCCAGTTCTCGCTGTAGCCGGTGCCCGGTCCGAGATCGTGGTCGGTGGTGCTCTGGGTGGGATCGCGCTGACACACCTTCAGGTAGGCATTGCGGCAATAGCCTTTCCACATCGCGTTCTTCCACGGATGGGTGTACCACGGCGAGCGCTTCCAGTCCGGGCATCCGGTCCACATCAGTTCGGGCATGGTCCCGCCATCGGGGTCGAGGATCGGCGCCAGGGCCGACATCCAGTTGCCCGTCCCGCTGGCATTGGTCGCCGCCATGAAGCCGTCGTAGTCGGTGCCGTACTGCAGGTTGGCGAGCCAGATCTGCCGCAAGTTGCTGCTGCAGCGCATCGCCTCGGCGGCATTCCGCACGGTGCTGATCGAGGCCAGCAGCAGTCCCGACAGGATCGCTATGATCGAGATCACGACCAGCAGCTCTATCAGGGTGAAGGCGGCGCGGCGCATGGTCGCCTCACAGCATATCGAGTTCGATCACCGGTACAGCGGTTGCCGGCTGCTCCACCGGCAGGGTCACCGACAGCAGATCCGGACCGAAGCCGGCCCCCTGCGCCATGTGCAGTTGCCATTCCTTGAGCCCACTTAGCGGCAGTTCGCTGCCGTCGAGCATCAGCCGGGCCGAGCGCACCTTGCCGCGCAAGCCATCTATGTGCAGGTGCTGATAGGGCCAGGCGAAAACATGCACGTAGAGGCGGCGGGTGCGCGGGTTCCAGGTCAGCCGGCAGTCGGGCGGGCAGACGAACTCCGCCGGCGCCGCGCCGCAGCCGTGGATCGCGTCACCGTGGTGCACCATCCAGGCGCCGATGGCGCGCAGCCGCTCCTGGGTGCGCGGGCACAGTTCGCCGCGCGCGGTCGGGCCGACGTTGAGCAGCAGGTTGCCGCCCTTGCTGACCGTGTCGATCAGGGTGCGGATCAGTTCGTCGGCGGAACGCCACGCCGCATTGCTGCGCTGATAGCCCCACCAGCCGCCCATGGTCTGGCAGGCCTCCCACACCACCGGCTTGCCGTCGCGCACCAGGCCGGTGCGCGGGGTGAACTGCTCAGGCGAGGCGAAGTTGCCGGCTCCGGGCAGGTCGATGCGGTCATCGAGGATGGCGCCGGGGCGCAGGCGGCGGATCAACGCCAGCAGCTCCTCGCTCTCCCAGTCGGCCCGCCCCTTGCCCGGTCCACGCGGATCGTCGGGCTTCTTGGTGTAGCTGAAGTCGAACCACAGCACGTCGATGTCGCCGTAGCCGGTTAGCAGCTCCTGCACCTGGTCGCGCATGTAGCCGGCGTAGCGATGCATGTCGCGGCCGCGGTTCTTCACCGCCAGCTCCTCGGGCGGCAGGTCCTTCCACGGCCCGAAATGCCGGTCATGCACGAAGTCGGGATGCGACCAGTCGAGCAGCGAGTAGTAGAAGCCGGTACGCAGCCCGCGGGCGCGGAAGGCCTCAGCCCACGGCTTGAGCAGGTCGCGCCCGGCCCCGCTATTGGTCGCCTTGAGATCGGTGTGCGCCGAGTCCCACAGGCAGAAACCCTCGTGGTGCTTGGCGGTGATCACCGCATAGCGCATGCCGGCCGCGGCGGCGAGGTCGGCCCAGGCCGCCGGATCGAAGTGGTCGGGGGTGAAGGCCTGCAGATAGCGCTCGCGATAGACCCGGGGTCGATGTGCTCATGCGTCATCACCCACTCGCCCTTGGCCGGCACGGCGTAGAGGCCCCAGTGGATGAACATGCCAAAGCGCGCTTCGGTGAACCAGGTGGTGTCGACGGTCCTGGGGCGTCCGTTCACGGGATGAGCACCAGGCTGGGCCAGTCCCACGGCGTGCCGTAGGGCTCGGTCCCGGCCGGCGAGGTGGTGACGCCGGTCTTGCGGCCCTGGCCGTCGTTGTCGTTGACCAGCAGCGAGAAGCCGAAGCTGGTCCCGGGCGCGCAGCGCAGCGCGGGCAGGCAGGTGGTCCGGGGCAGCACGATCTCGTAGGTGGTGGTGCCATCCGTGCGCTTGATCGCGAGCTTGACATCGGCGTCGGCGAAGCCGTCGGTGCGGTTGGCCGGACCCTTGAAGTTGCCCTCGGCACCCTTGTCCAGCCAGGCGGTGGGACGCCCGCCCATCTCGCCGATGACATAGCGCACATCGTCCGCCTCCCTGGGCGCGCCGCGGCTGGCGTCGGCTAGCTGGTCGACGAACAGCTGGATCGAATCGCCCTGCCAGCCCAGGCGCTCGCTGTCGGATGGCTTGTGCGCGTCATCACTGACCACCACCGCCAAGGCCAGACCCTCGTCGGTCCAGCCAGCTGCCACGCGCGCCGAGATGTCGGCATCGCCGGATCTCGGCAGCTTGGCGTTGAAGACCTTGGACAGCTCGCCGGCGCCAAGAGTGACCCAGCGCGCCGCGGTCCACTCGCCAACATCGCCATCCACCGCGACCTGGGCCAGGCGGCGGGCGAAGACCGGCCGCAGGACCGGTTCGATCCGCACCTGCTCGCCCTCGGACTCGACCTGCAGGGCGATCGGGAAGGAGCCGAGGTCGCTCATGGCGACCCCGCCGATCGGCAGCGACAGATCGATCGAGGCGCCGGCCGCCAGAGCGGTGAAGGGGACGGCCTTGCCGGTCGTGGTCCAGCCGGCCGGAACGGACAGCACCTGCACCGAGCCGGCGATCGGCCGGTTCGAACGGCTGCCGACCCGGGCCGCCAGAGCGTCGGTGCCGGTCGGGATGATGGTGACCGAGAACGGCACCCCGAGGCCGTGCACCTCGGCGGTGGCCAGGGCGATGCGCAGCGCGGCCAGGTCGCTGCCAGCGGGGAAGCGCAGCCAGGTGGGATCGGTCGCCACCCGGATGCCCTTGGCCAGTTCCTCCTGGCCGATGCGGTTACCCATCACATCGAAGGCCTCGTAGCGGTTGGGCAGGCGCATGGTGCCGACCACGCCCGCCTGCCCGGTCCACACCGCAGCCAGCGGCCCGCCGGGCGCGGCGGGGAACAGGAATGCGGTGAAGGCCGGGCCGGTCTCGAGCTGCTCGCCGCTGCCGCAGCCCGCCAACATGCGCGCGGTGGCGTTGTAGGCAGGGAAGAGATCGAAGAGGAACAGCGCGTTGGCGGGCGCGAACTGGAAGAAGGTGATGCCGGGCGCGAAGGGGCAGGCGGGCACGCCGAGCGCGGCGTGGTGGATGAGGGCGCGCACCGTGCGGCCGGCGGCACGCAGCTCGTCGGTGTGCGGCACGTAGTAGTTGCGGTGCGTCTCCTCCCAGCCGGCCCGCTCCTGGTAGATGTTGGCGGCGTAGTAGAATTCGCTGTCCAGCATCGGGCCCTTGAATCCGCCTTCGGCCAGCATGCCGGACATGCGCTTCATGTCGGCGTACATGCTGGGATCGTCAGGATGCCCGCGGTAGGGATGGAACGAGAACACGTCCATCCACTTGGCGCCACCCAGCTGCATCCACTCCTTGACCCAGATCCAGTCCATGCAGTTGAGCGCGTTGGCGACCACGGTGATGCCGGGATCGATGCTCTTGATGGTCTCGAAGGCGGCCTGCTGGATGGCGACGTACTTGCGTGGAAAGACCGTGCGCTTGCCGCGGTCGGTCCCCTTGGCCACCCGCCACAGGTTGGGCTCATTGAGGATCTCGACCGCGCGCACCTCGCTACGCATGGCGCTGATCCATTCGCCCAGCCGCTGCCGATACAGGGTCAGCGACTCCGGCTTCGGCATGTCCAGGCTCTCGCCCATCCCCCCGGTCCCCGGGAAGAGGTTGAGGCAAGGCAGCACCGTGATCCCGGCCTCGCGCATCGTCGTGCAGCGCGCGACGAGATCCGTGAGCATCCCTGCGTCGGTACCCTCAAGCAGCGGGGCGAAGAAGCGGGTGGTGCGGACGCCGAGGTCGGTGAAATAGCGGCCGGCCTCGCGGTTGAGCCAATGCGGATAGTTGAACAGTTCATAGCAGACGCCGAAGACCCCGAAGCGGCCGGCTGGGACCTCCTCGCGCACCACCGGGTCGAGGATGGCGTAGCGCGAGGCGCCGATCCCGATCACGCTGCCATCGCGGCGCGCGGTCAGTTCGACATGGAACAGGCCCAGGCGCTCCTGCGGTGCAGCCACTGCCACCTCGCTGGGCTTGTCGCCGGGCGCCTCGAACTCCTGCTTCCAGACCTCGCGGCCCCAGGCGTCACGCGCGATCGCGCCAACCTGGATCCCACCACCCGCCTGCGTCCCCGGCACCACCCGGATGCGCAGCCCGGCCTGGTCGCGGCCGCGCACGATGTAGGGCTTGCCATCGCGCAGCACGCTCAGCCCGACCGGCGCCTCGTAGGCGGTGGCTTTGCCCTGCTCAAGCTGGACGGTATCGACCATCACGCCCGCCGCGCTGGCGAAGCGGACGTAGGCCTTGCCCTGGGGATTGGGTTTGAAGGTGAGGTCGTAGGTATAGCGCTTCCAGGCGTTGGCCGGGACGTTGTCGACCTTGGTGTAGAGCGCGCCGCCCCACTCCGGGTCGAAGACCATGATTAGGCAATCGCCCTTCTCCGCGCCAGGCAGGGCCCTGAGCTGCACCGACAGGCCGTAGCGCTTGCCGGGCTCGATCGGGAAGCACCACGAACGCAGCGAGGTGCCTTCGCCGGGGAGGACCAGGCAGCGGCCGCCATCGGCCCCGCCATCGGCGATCTCGGCCGGTTTGGCGTCACGGGTGCGGTTGAACTCCTCGGCCTTCTTCGCCCAGGTGTATTCGTAGTGCCAACCCTCACCGCCCAGTTCGAAGCCGGGGTTGTAGATCAGGTTCCTGCCCGGCACCCCCTGCCAGCCAGGCATGAGCGGAGCGATGGCGGGTTCCTGGGCCGAGGCGCAGGCGGTGGCGAGGTAGGCGGTGGCGAGCAGGCGGAGGTGCATGACCCCATGCTATCGCTGCCGGGCCCTGATCTGCCAGGGAAGAGTCAATTGGAGATACAACCCGGCGACCCTGACCTCAGCGCACCCCGATCTCGATCTGTAGCGCGCAGCCTTCGGCGATGCGCTCGGCGGCGCGGGCCACCGTCAGATCGCCTAGGACGCAGCGGTGAAAGTAAGCATGCACGATGCGCAGGAGCGGGTGCTGCAGCGGATGGTCGCTGCGTCTGACCCCGCCCTCCAGCAGGTCGATGAAGGGCCGGAAGCGCGGATCGGCGCACTGCTCCTCGTGCAGCCCACGCAACACCGACAGGCAGGAGAAGGTGTCAACCAGCAGGCGCTGCGCCGACTGGTCGCCGACCATGAAGCGGACCAGCCGCCAGGCGGCATCCAGCTCGGCTTCGGAGCACTCAAGGTTGCGCACTAGTGCGACTTCGAGCCCGCCGATCTCGCAGCATGAACGCTGGCCTGCCCGCACCGGCGGAATGCGCTGCACCGCCAGGCGCTCGCCATTCGCCAGGTCGCGTTGCTGGCTGATCGCCCAGGTGCTGCCCCAGGGGCTGAACAGGGCGTTGCCGAGCAAGACCGGATCGAGGTTGCCGGCAGGATAGAGCGGCATTGCGCCGTTGTGATGCAGGCCGTGGAAGAAGGACAGCCAGGTTTCGATGCCAGAACTGTCGAAGCCCACCCTCCCGCCCTCAGCGCGGATGACGTGGCGGCAGCCGCTGCTGCTGAGGAGGTAGGACAGCGGCAGGCGGTGGCCGGGCACGATCGAGGCGCCCATCGCCGGCTGGCCATGCCGCTGCACCCGGCGCGCCCGGCCGGCCCAGTCAGCCAGTTCGGCCCAGTCAGCCGGACCGCGCACGGCGTCGAGGCCCAGCTCCTCGGCAAGACCGAGGTTGATCAGCAGTGCATCAGGGGCCAGCATCAGCGGCAGCGAATCGCACAGCGCCTTGCCGTCCGCGCCGGTGCGCCAGGCGACGTAGGGCAGCAGCCGCTTGCACAGCGGCTCGAAGCCCGGCAGGTCGTGCAGCGGCCGCAAGATGCCGGAATCCGACAGGTAGCCGACATGCGAGGCGCATGCCACCTTCATGCCCGGGCGGGTGATGATCTCGCGCACCCACTGCGTCGCATCGACCGCGTCGACCCGCACGTCGACATCGGGATTGGCGGCGCTGAAGGCAGGGGCGATCAGGTTGGCGAAGCTGGTAAAATTGCGGTCATGCCGGTTGACCAGCAGATGGATCACGGCGTTCACCTGGCTGCGCACCAGGAAGGTGCCGCGCCCCACCTCGCGCCGCACCAGCTTGTCGGCGGCGAGACTATTCAGCGCCTTGATCGCTGTGGTCCGGCTGACCGCGAACATGCGGCAGATCTCATGCTCGCTGGGCACCCGGTTGCCCGGCGTCCTCTTGGCCTGATTGATGACCTTGTCGCGGATCTGCAGGTACTTGTAGGCCATCCGCGTCGAGTGCCTCCCGCCCCGGCAGGCTATCCGCCGCACGACCCTTGGCAAACCGACTGTGGTGCTCGTCATTCGCCCTGATGCGACAGGTCGCCGGTGTAGCGGTTGTGCAGCCAGCGCTGGTAGAGGACGCGCACCTCGGCCGGATCGGTGCCTTCGGGATCGGCGACGACCACCGTCTCCAGGGTGGCGTTGGCGACCGGCTTCTGCACCACGTTGTCGAACAGCTCGCCGCGGGTGAAGATGCGGAAGTGGTGGCTGCGGCCGATGTAGAAGCAGCCGCTGAGCGAGAACCAGTGGTCGGGCGCCGGTCCGCGGCCGGCCGCCACCACCGGGCGATGCCAGTCCAGGCCCTTGTCGGCGTCGGCGGCGACCCCGGCGGCGGCATAGGCCGAGCTATGCACCACATCGTCGCCCGAGAAATCGAGGGGCCGAAAGGTCTCGCTGTACCCCGGCCCGGCGCCCAGGAAGGACATGCGGAAATCGTTGAGATAGCGCTCCATCACATTGGCCTGCTGCGCCGTGACCAGGCCCTTGGCGACCAGGCTGGCGATGGTGTTGCTGGGGGTGAAGCCGTCGGCGGTGTACTTCTGGGCGTAGTCCTTGGTGTCGGCGAGCAGCACGCACTTCATCGGCGTTCCGTCGCCGGGGGCGTCGAAATTCTCGCCCAACTGGCGCAGGAAGGCACGGTCGATGTCCTCAAGGGAGTCGTAGGCTGTCGGGTCGCGTAGCGCTGCGCTCATGGTGGCGTTGCCGGGAACGAAGGCGCGGCAGGGATACTGCGCCCAGGCGGCGCGGGCGATGGCCACCGACTGGGTGAAGGCGGAGATGACGTCGTTGACGTAGCTGTACGACTGCTTGTAGCCTTCCTGGCCGCCCCAGTTGGAGCTGCGCTCCCACATGTCGCCATCCTCGTCGTAACCGGCCGGCGGCGACGGATTGAGCTGCCCGCCACCTAGACGGTAACCCTTCTCGCCATCGCCGGGCATGGTGTAGAAGCCCTGGCCGGTCTTGCTGCACTTGCCGATCAATCCGTAGCTGGTGCTGCCGGTCAGGCTGCCCTGGTGATTGACGTTGATGTCCTTGCCGAACTCGTCATTGGGCCACCACAGCCCGCCCGGATAGCGGGCGACATCGGGCCGTGGGTCGGCAATCTGCCAGTTCGGGTCAAGCGACGCGTCGCTCGGCGGGACATAGCTGGCGAAGGCAGGACTGGAGAGCCGGGTGAACAGATCGCGCTGCCGGATGCCGCGGCGGATCGGGGTGGGCAGGACGTAGTCGCCGCCGATCTGCACGCTGCGATTGCCGTCCTCGTAGTAGCGCTCGACGGTCAGGACCAGCACCTTGGAGCCGGGCGGGGTGTAGGCCGAGAGCATGCAGTTGATGGTGAAGGGCGAGGCGGTCAGCAGGTTGACATGCCAGGGCGTGTCGACCCGCCCCTCATACCAGCGCCACGAGGCCGGAGCGGCGGCGCTGCGCACCAGGCGCTGGCCGTAGGGCGTGCAGGTGAACATTGCCACCCCGCGGTCGGTCGCGGTGTCCTTCCCGGCCGGACTGTCGGCGCCGAAGGGCAGGTTGCCACGCACTGCGTAATGCAGGTTGGTCCACGACAACTGCGGCCCGGTCAGTGCATGCATGATCGGCTCGGACTCGGAGGCGCCGCCCTTCCACAGGTAGCTGCCGCCCGCCTGGGTCGTGCCCGGATACAGCCCGCCCGTCTCCAGCTCCACCTGGGTGGCGTAGAGCCCCCACCATGCCGCCGGTGCGATCTGGTTGCGCAGCATGTCGGGGAAGGCGCTGGGGAAGCCGCCCGCCGCCGAGCGATCGGCATTCACCGAGTTGCCCCGGCCAAGGAACACGTGTTCGAAGCGCAGTGGGCTGGTCGGTCCGACGTCGGTGAAGCGCTTGGCCATGTTGTAGAAGGCGTTGCGCGCCGCCCCGACCCAGGCGGCCGGAGTGCGGTAGCCGGCCGACGGATCACGCCACGCCCCGACCATGCCATCCACGGGATGGGCGTAGACGCTGTCCAGGGACGGGTCCGGATTCACCAGCAGATGTCCGCCGAGATCCTCGACCCCGACCGCGTAGCGCAGGCGGTAGCGCGCCCGCAGCCGGTCGTCGACCGGGTCGCCGGTGCTGATGCGGTTGTAGAAGCGGTCGAGGAACAGGCCGCCGCTGCGCGTAGGCACCACGGGGGCCGGATCGCTGAAGCGGGTCGCCACCACCGGGCTGGGATCGAGGCTAGGGTCGGGCCGGGCGGTGCCGTGGAACTCCGGCTCCACGAAGCGGCCGCGGCCGTCATAGATGTGGTTGCCCTTGTACCCCCCCGAATAGGGCCGGTACCAGCTGAACAGGCCATCGTTCAACTCGGTGTAGCGCAGCATCGGCAGCACTACCGGATTCTCAGCCCGCACGTCGTCGACCTCGTTCGCCACCCCTGCCGTCGCCGGCTGGTTGTGGTCGACCCCGACGATCTCGTTCGGCCGGGTCAGCGAGACGAAGGACGCGTGGTAGGGGCCGTCGAGGAAGGTCGGTACCGGGCCGATGTTCACCGTGCCGGTGCCGGTCGCCATCGGCAGCGTGGCCAGCCCGGCATCACGCATGATCTGCTCGATCGCCTGCGTGCAGCCGTCGCGGGCCGCCGACATCGCCAGCTGCTGCTGGGTGCTGGCGTCATGCGCCGCGACATCGGCGCGCGAGGCGCGCAGGAAGGCGGCCCCGACCACCACCATCAGCGACACCAGCGCCAAGCAGTAGATCACCATCGAGCCACGGCGGTTGCACGACATGGTTCAGTGCCCCGGCAGCAGGTTGGGTGTGCGCAGGCTGAACACGAAGCTCTGCTCGACCAGGGTGCGCGGATCGGGCTGCCCGGTCGCCGTATCGAGGCGCACTCCGGGGGCGCGCAGGGTGAAGCGCAGGCGGATCAGGCGCGGGCGCGACGCCGCCGCGACGCCGCGGCCATCGACCGCCAGTCCATCCCAGGCCTTGCTGAGCGCGGTGCCCGGGACGGCGTCGACCACGCTGCCATCGCCGAGCACGACCTGCACGGTGCAGTCGGTGCAGCCGGTGGCGATCGGCACCTCATTGCGCTGCAGGTCGGCCCAGTCACTGCGGTCGGCGGGATCGCCGGTGCCGAAGCCGCCGAGCGCACCGAGGGTCGCCAAGGCCGAACTGCCGGCCTGGCGGGCCGGGGTCGGTACGGCGCAGAACACCTTGCCGAGGTGGTTGTTGCCGTCCGGATCGCTCCAGTTCGTCCCCAGGGTGAAGACCCGCTTCAGCGCGTTGCTGGAGACCGACAGGGTCTGCGTGGCGAGCTTCCAGCGCAGGCTCGTCCAGGTCAGGTCGCTGGCCATCACCGGGTCGGCGTCGGCCGAGGTGGTCGCCCCCTCGGTCGGATCGGCCCGCCCGCGCAGGAACACCAGTTCGATCTCGGGTGTCGCGACCCCGGCCGAGCGCAGCCACCAGGCCCCGCCGTCGACCATGGCTCCGGCATCGGCATGCATACGGTCGAAGACGATGCGTGCGGTGTCGAACAGCGCCTGCCTGGCCTGCACCCGCTGGGTCAGGCCGTTGAGCTGGAAATAGGCGGTGGTCGCGACCGCGACGATCACCATCATCACCGAGAAGGAGACCAGCACCTCGAGCAGGGTAAATCCGTTTGTGCGCCTCATGGCTTGCGCCTCAGGATGCGCTCCTGGTACGAGCAGACGTGCCGGCCCTTCAGCCCGTCGTAGACCTCGACTGTGACCAGTCGTGAACTCAGCCCGGTCGCCAGCACCTCGCCGGCCGACTCGGTACGTTCGACCCAGGCACCATTGATATAGCCACGCGCGATGCCGGTGAAGGTCGCCGGAGCCGTCCAGTCGGTGGCATCGACCAGCGGGGTGGGATCGGCCGCGACCGAGATCGCGGTGGCCATGCCGACCGAGCGGGCCAGCGCGATGCGCGCCAGGCTCATGCCGTAGCCGACCAGGCCGATCGCCGCCAGCATGCCCAGGGTGAGGACGAGCAGCGCCGCCATCACCTCGACCAGGGAGAAGGCGGAACGGTTCACTGCCACCACCAGGAGCGCTCACTCATCATCTCGGGTGTCAGCACATCGGTGATCGGGGTGCCGCGCGGCGTGCCATCGGCATTGGTCAGCAACTGGCCCTGGTAGTAGGAGGTCACGGTTGGCTTGTCCTGCCACAGGCTGCCGGTCACGGTCGGATCGCGGACCCGGCCGAGGTCGTCCGCGGTGCGCACCCGCACCACCCGCACGTCGCCATAGCGGCCGACCGCGACGCGGTACATCGGGGTCACCGAACGCAGCGCCGCCTGCACTCCGGCGAAGACATCGTTGTCATCGCCAGCGTCCGGAGCCAGGGTGATGAAGTAGGAGCCCGAGCGAGCGACGAACGACGAACCTTCCGGGTAGTCCTGCAGGATGCGCTGCCAGGTCGACGGCGCGCTGACATTGCAGGCCAGCAGATTGCACTGGTCGAAGGGACCGAGTTCGGACAGCAGGTAGCCGCCAGGCGGGGCGGCGGTCTCGACCGTGCCGGTGGCGACCGAACGGTCCTGGAAGGGGCCACGGAGCGCGAATTTGGCATATTCGTGGCGCAGCGGCAGCCAGCGGCTGTCCACCGTGCCGTCCGGCTTGAACACGAGCAGGTAATCGCACCAGTCGCCGTTGATCAGCGGCCGCGGATCATCGGCCTTCCACAGGCGGAAGCGGGCCGTGGCCGTGAAGTCGTCCTGGGTCGCCCCCACGTTGGCGGTCACCACCCCGTCGTTGTTGGTGTCGTCGACCACCCAGCGGTCGGACGGCTGGCGCGAGCCGCTGATCTGGCCGTCGAAGCCCTCGTAGAAGAAGCCGCTGTGGCTGAGCGTGCGCCCGGCCTGGGTGCGTGGCCGGTACAGGGTGTCGGCGTTGGTCGGCGCGGTGGCGCTGCCGGCGCGGTTCGCCGCCGTGCGCTGCACCGTGGCGGGCAGCTGCGGATCGTAGCCACCCCAGGGCCGCAGGCGGTTGGCCGCGGTGTCGTACCAGCCGAACCAGGGGCGCGGATAGGTCGGGGCGAAGACGTCGCCGGGTTCGCGGAAGTTGCCGTTGTCCTGGTCGGTCAGGGCGAGGAAGCGCACCTTGCCCGCCACCAGGCGGACCGGCTCGCCAGACCACGATCGCGACACCGCGGCCAGGAAGTGGCGCACCGGATTGTCGCTCTTGCCGTCGACCCGTACGGTGACATCCATGTAGGCCGAGCGCTGGCGGTTGGGCAGGGGCGGCATCTGCGGCACGCCGAAGGCGGTGCTGCCGAAGGGATCGGGGCCCAGGATGCGGTACCAGTGGCCGCCGCTGCGGTTGTTCAGCACCAGCCCGCTGCTGCCCGGTGCGTTCTGGATGTTGAAGGACACCGCGAAGATCGCCCGCCGGCGGATCGCCTGCTCGCGCACCTGGCGCAGCGTGCCAGCAAGCTCGACCGCGGCCGAGCGGACCTGCACCTCGCTGCTGCCGCGCCCGGGCACATGCAGGACCATCGCCGCCGCGACCGCGACCAGACTGATCACCAGCAGCAGCTCGATCAGGGTGAAGGCGCGGCGCATGATTCAGCGCACCAGGGCGGCGTCGTAGCGCTCCAAACCAATATCATCGCGGTTGACCGCCGCATCGCGCATCCAATCCATCGCCCCGTCCGGCCCCGGGCTCCACAGCTCGAAGGCGGTCTCGAAGCCCGGGCTGGCATAGACGCGGCGGTCCGAGTGGCGCAGGTTGGCTACGTCGGGCAGGGCGGACGGGTCGGCCGGCGTCGGCTTGCCACTGACCGGATCACTCGCAGCCAGGGTCTTGCGCCCGATCCGCGCCAGTCCGTAGGCGCGCGAGTCGAGCTGCATGATCGGGGTCAGGAAGATGGTGCCATTGGCATGGCCGCGCACGCCCTCGGTGACCTGGCAGACATAGGCCAGTGGCCGATGCCAGGCATCGAGGATGCGATCGCCCGACAGCGCCGCCGGCTCCAGCTGGCCTTCCAGGTAGTCGTTGCACCAGCCAGGAGCGGCGTCGCTCTGCGGCACGCCGGCGACCAGTTGCGAAGCGCTGTTGTCGCGACCGGCCTGGTAGACCGCCCCGTCCGGGGCCAGGGTGGGGGCGATGCGGCAGCCGGTGACACGCGGGTTGCCCGAAAAAACCGCCAGCCGGGCCCGTTCGCCGGCCATGCGGTTGAGCATCACCGCCGCCGCAGTCTTGGTCATGGTCAGGCTGTTGTACCAGCCGCCGGTGGTCCAGGCGGGAGCCCAGGCGCCGGCCGAGTAGGTCCATGCCAGGCCGCCGCCGTTGTCGATGCCGCCGCCGCGCTGATAACTGCCCGCAGCGGGCTTGACGTCGCTGATACGGAAGACGTGCGGCCGGACCACGAGCGAGACCAGATCGGCCGGCTCCTTGGGCGCCCCGCTCGGATCGACCGGGTCGGTGCAGTCGTAGGCGTAGCAGGCGGCCGCCGCGTCGGCATCGGCGCGCACCCGCTGCAGCACGGTGCTGTCGATCACCCGGCCGAGACGGCGATACAGGTCATTGTCCGGCCGCTGGCCGATCGACGTATCGGCGTAGGCCTGCTGATAGGGCAGGCAGCCCGCCTCGGTGCGGAACAGGCGCAACGCGGTGTCGACCTTGCCCATCACCGCCTGGGTCGCGCTGCGCTTGGCGCTGCGCGAGGCGGAGGACAGCAGCGGCATCGCCATGCCCATGAGCACGGCGATGATCGCGATGACCACCAGCAGTTCGATCAGGGTGAAGGCGCGATCGGATTTCATGGGGGGCTCCACGCTGCCGTCCATGGTAGGCACGCCCGCTCCGGTCGGTGCAGGAGGTATCAGCTTCGCATACAACCCGGGTTGTCCCTGAGATTGTCTGCTCCTGATGCGGACCACCAGCCGGGCGCTAGACTCACACCATGCACCGCATCGCCCTCCTCCTGCTGCCCCTCGCCATCCTGCCCGCCGCCGATGGCCTGCGCATCGCCTGCATCGGCGACAGCATCACCTTCGGAGCCGGGGTGGATAAGCGCGAGGAACGCAGCTATCCCAAGGTCCTGGAGGGCCTCGCCAAAGCGACCGTGCTCAACGCCGGTGTCAGCGGCAGCACCCTGCTGCAGGCCGGCGACCGGCCCTACCGCAAGACCGGCCAGTTCACCGCCGCCCTCGCGTTCAGGCCGACCGTGGTGGTGATCATGCTGGGGACCAACGACTCGAAGCCGCAGAACTGGGACACCCACAAGCAGGATTTCGCCAAGGACATGGGCGAACTGATCGACACCTTCGCCGCCCTGGACAGCAAGCCGGCGATCTGGCTGTGCCTTCCGCCGCCAGTGCAGCGCGCCAACTTCGGCATCCGCCCCGAGGTGGTCGAAAAACAGATCGTCCCCCTGATCGCCGCAGTCGCCAAGGAGCGAAAACTGGGAACCATCGACGTGTTTGGCGCCCTGAAGTTGCATCCGGAACTGTTCCCGGATGGCGTCCATCCGAATGTGGACGGTGCCGGGCTGGTCGCCCACGCGGTCGCCAGGGTCCTGGTGGCACCTACCTCCCGAAGACGGTAACGATAAGGACTTGAGAACGGCCTGATACTGAAGCTGATACATCTCGGCCGCGCTCGGACGCAGATGGTGACACTATCGTCATGTCCGCCCGTCATGTCCCGGCCGGCTTCACCCTGATCGAACTACTGGTCGTGGTGTCGATCATCGCCATCCTCGCAGGCATGCTGCTGCCCGGTGTGCGCATGGTGCGCGATGCGGCGAGGACCTCGCAGTGCACCACCAACCTGCGGCAGCTGCAACTGGCCAACGCCGCCTACAAGACGGACAACGGCTACTGGATACCGGGTTACGATAATACCTTCTCTGGTGCCAACTTCTGGATCCAGAGCCGGGATTTCATCGCCGCCTATACCGACGACAAGGTCATCAACGCCGACAACAACAGCATTCCATCCCGCCAGTTCTGCCCCATTGCACGTCCACCAGCGACCTGGGACAAGATGAGCTACAGCTATGGCTACAACTGCAATGCGACCACGGCTACGCCTGGGCAGAGCCTGTACTTCCATCCGACCGATGCCTGCATCGTGTCCTTCGCCGACGGCCTGGACTGGAACCTGAGCTGCGGCGGCCTGATCAACTACTACATCACCGGCTCGCCCAAGCCCGAAGGTGCCCGCAGCAGCCAAACGACCGCCTTCCGTCATCGCGGCGTCGCACAGGTGGCCTTTTATGACGGTCACGTTTCGGCCATGACCTTCACCGACCTGAACCGATCCTGGCTCTGGCAGCGGCGCTGAGCCGTAGCCTTCACCGTCAGTTGCAGGGGCGAAACTCACAGCCCTTCAGCCCCCCGGCAACCTGGTCGCGCAGCTACTGCGGCGTCAGGCGTGTGATGCGGCGTAACTAAATTTCACGCGGCGACTTATCACGCCAAGGACAGAAAATGCCGTGTTGCCACCTGCGGGTGAGCCGACGGTGATGCCCATGGCCGGACCTATAGGAGGTGGATCATGGTTGAATCAGCAATTCCGGATATCGCCCATGACCTGACGGCCTGGAGCAAGCACCATGACCATGGTGCCTTCCGCCGTCTCGTCGAAGGGCACGCCGACATGGTGATCGCCGTCTGCCGCCGACGACTCGGCAACGCGGCTGCCGCCGACGATGCCGCCCAGGCGGTATTCATCCTCCTTGCTCGCCGTGCACAGCGCATCCGCGATTCCGCATCGCTCGATTGCTGGCTCTACCAGGCGGCCATCGGCGTATGCAGGAACGCACGCCGCGCTGCAGCCAGACGGACGCGCCATGAACGGAAGGCCGCACACGCCATGCATCAGCAGGTGACGGCAGACCGCAGCGCAGCACCGGTCGACTGGTCGGAATTCCGCCCATGGCTCGACGAGGCGATGACTTGCCTGAACACAATCGAGCGCTCTGCCGTGATCGGGCATTTTCTCCTCGGGCAATCGCAGGCGGTCGTGGCCGAGCGGCATGGGCTCAGCGAGAGCGCCGTGCGGCGGCGCATCGATACCGCCCTCGAAAAGCTGCGTCTGTGGTTCACGCGGCGCGAACTGCGGATGGGAACAAGCATGCTCGTCCTCTGCCTCGCCTCCGAAGCCAGGAGCGCCGAGCCAACCCTGACCGAGTCCTGTGTCCAGGCCGGGCTGCGCCCTGAAACGGCAAGCGGTGCAAGCGCACTTGTCAGCGGGACCGTTGCCAACCTGGGTGGCATCGCACTCGCGTCCGCCGCCGTCCTGACCGTAGCCACTGCCGCTCTCGTCGGTGCGTCCCGCAATCAGCCGGAGCCGGCGGACATCCAGCCACCAGCGGCCATGGCAGAGCCAACCCAGCAGAGGCTCCGGGTGTTTTGGGGCGGCGCTGCCGCCCCGCACTGGATCGGGCACGCGAACGACGATGCCGTCGCAGCGATCCGCACAGAGGATGGCGCTCCACGTACCGATATCGTCTCGGTAAAGACTAGATCGGATTCGCGCATCGGCATCGCCTGGAAGGACGGACTGCAATTCCAGTTCGATATCGCCCTCAGCGTACCGCGCATAATCACCGTCATCGTCGTCCTCTGCGATGATCGTGGCGACTGGCGGATGAACATGGTACATCGCAACAAGCTGCCGGCCGGACGCACCGGGGAACTATCCGTGCGAAGCGAGGATTTAACACCCCTCAATCGCCAGCGTAATGGTCAGCCGGAACCGCTCTTCATCCAGAATATCGCCATCCATACCGACACGGCCGATCTACGATTGCATGCAGCGCGGATCGTCGAGGTGGTCGAACCAGACAACCACGAACCCACAGGACACACAACGCCATGACTTCGCGCATCCGCATGCTGCATGCTGTCAGCACCGCCTTCGGAGCACTGCTGGTCGCCATCCTCCTCGTATCGCCGACGCGGATGGACGCCGCCTGCGCCATCACAGCGACCAGATCCACCGGCATCGCGCCGCTCGCCATCCAGTTCGATGCGGTCTCCACCACCATGGCGGCGTCGACCCGGCCGTTCCACGATGTGGATTATGTCTGGGATTTCGGGGATGCGTCAGCCGGGACATGGAGCACCACCGGCAGGTCCCGCAATACCGCCTTCGGCCCCGTCGCGGGACACGTGTTCCTGACCGGTGGGACCTTTACCGTCACCTGCACGGCCCGGGATTCGGCGGGCAATACCTCTTCGGCGAGCCTGGCCATCACCGTCACGGATGCGGATGCCGGCTATGCAGGCACCAAGACCAGGTGCATCTCCCGGTCGGGAGACTTCGCCGACGCTCCCACCGGAGCCGACCTGATCACCACCACCGATCTCACTTCCCAGATCACATGGCTGAACGCCGCGGCCGGTCGCCGCCTGCTACTCCGGGCCGGCGAGACCTGGACCTATGCCAGCACCTTCGGTGGGTACTGGCTCTCGACCGCCCATAGCATGATCGGGGCCTTCGGTGCAGGTGCCGCGCCGAACTTCGTCCTGCAGGCGCAGTCCCAGTATAGTGCGCTGTTCACCGCCGCAGCGAACGATGTCCGCATTACTGGACTGAAGATCGTCGGATCGGGGACTGGTACACGTGGGCTCCAATGCACCACTGGCGGTGAAGATACGCTGATCATGGGTTGCGAGGTGACAAACTCCGACCTGGCCCTGGTCACCGAGATCGACCGCTCGTACCTCTTCGACAACAACGTCCACGACATCATCTCCTACGGGCTGTACATGGCCGGAACGCGGAGTGTCGTCCTGGGCAACCAGATCGTGAACATCAGCGGATTTCACAATATACGCATCGTAGCCATGAAACGATCGACGGTAAGCGAAAACATCGTGCGCTGGAATGGGTCCGGTTACCATTGCATCAAACTCCATGCCGCCACCTACACCGGAAGCAATTCATACTCGGAACAGATCGTTCTTTCGGGAAACGTCATCCAGGGAACTTCGGGCCTGGTCATTTCTCCGCAGAATAGCTCGTATGACGAACGCATCCGCGATGTCCTCGTGGAGCGGAGCACCTTTATCGGAACACCCAACGACACATGGCTGGTCCATGTTGCCGCCACATCGACAACATTCCGCAACAACATCATCGACAGCAGCAGCCAGAACGGAAACGCCGAGGCCTTCGAGGTTGCCCAGCGCGGGGTCGAACCGGCACCCGATATGATCGAGGCGTACAACAACGTCTTCATCAAGAACGGGAATTCCGACACCAACTATCATCCCATAGCCTACACTGGCACGATAAATGGGGCCGTGCGAAACAATATCATCTATTGCGCCACCTTCACCGGCACCCTGCAGACCGGCTGGGACATCGGTTCGCAGGGCGTATCCAGCAACAATCTCGTCTACTTCCCCAAGACACCGTCGCTCTGCGACGATGGTACCGGCACTCATGTAGCTACGAACCCCCTGTTCGTCAGCGTGGACGCAAGCAACGCGGACTATCTCAAGCTCCAATCGACCAGTCCGGCGATCGACCGGGGCCATGCCGGCACGACGGCGCGGCGCGATTACGCCGGCACGATCCGGTCGCAAGGATCGGCTCCAGACCTGGGCATCTACGAATACACCTCCGGCACAGTCGCACCGGTAGTCACCTCGTTTACCCCCACCAGCGGGCCAGGCGGCACGTCCGTCACCATCACCGGCACCAACTTCACCGGTGCCACCGCCGTGGCATTCAACGGCATCGCTGCCACCTACACCGTCAACAGCTCCACCCAGATCACCGCCTCCGTTCCGACCGGAGCCACCACCGGCATCATCACCGTGACCACCGCAGGGGGATCTGCCACCAGCGCCACTTCCTTCACCGTCTCCGTCGCACCGACCATCACCTCATTCACGCCCACCAGCGGACCGGTCGGCACGTCCGTCACCATCACCGGCACCAACTTCACCGGAGCCACCGGCGTGGCGTTCCACGGCATCGCTGCCACCTACACCGTCAACAGTTCCACCCAGATCACCGCCTTCGTTCCGACCGGAGCCACCACCGGCGCCATCACCGTGACCACCGCAGGGGGATCCGCCACCAGCGCCACTTCCTTCACCGTCTCCGCCGCACCGACCATCACCGCCTTCACTCCCGCCAGCGGACCGGTCGGCACGGCCGTCACCATCACCGGCACCGGCTTCACCGGAGCCACCGCCGTGGCGTTCAGCGGCACCGCGGCCACCTACACAGTCAATAGCGCCACTAAAATCACCGCCACCGTGCCAACTGGAGTCACAACCGGTGTCATCACCGTGACCACTGCGGGTGGCACGGCTACCAGTGCCAGCGTCTTCACCGTGAAAGCAATCCTTATCGTTACAGTATCCGATAGCGGTGGTTCGGGGTGCGGATTCGGCTCCATTGTGTCGTTACTCGTTTGCACACCCATGTTGGGGTTACGTACAGGCCGTCGCAAGCCAACATCGTCGAAGGATATGGAATAATGTAATGGTCTTCTTCACAGCTCGCATTGTGCCGTCATTCGCAGTAGCCGTCCTACTTGCCCCAATCATTTCTGCCAGCGATGCCGACCCTGTATGGAGTGGCGGGTGGGACTGTATCGAGCTCAGTTCGGGCGTTGTCATCAGCGGTCGAGTATTGGGGGCCGAAGGCCCCAATCTGCGTATTGACACCGGGTTCGCCGAGATCGTCATCGAACGGGCGCGCGTATTGTCCATGCGGCAGGGCGATGGCGATCAGGAATCCGTCAACAGGGCCGATCCGCGGCCGGTGGCATCCTCCCGATCCATCACGGCAGAGCCGGCCTGGACCCTAGATTTCACCATCGCTGCCGGCATCCATCAGGGCACCCTGGAATCCCAGGGCTCAGTCACAGATCACATCGCCGGAATCACACAGGAACTCTCCTTCAAGCAGCGGCTTGGCCAGATCGATCCCAATCCATCCATCCGCGCCGCGTTGTCACATCGCGTTGCCCCCAGCTCACCGTTCTCCGTCGGTCTGGCGCTGGAACACGGAACGGCTAGCGGTGCCGACCTCCGCCTCAGCCTCTGGTCTCTAGAAATGATCGGTGGTTGGCAGATTGCCGACAACGGATTTGCTGGTGCCTCATGGCAGGCGCAGTTTGGCTGCGGTTGGCATTGCGCATCGGGCACGCAGACGCTCGCCCTCTCCTACGGAAGTGGATCTCCCGCAGACAACACCGACATCGACACCGATCTCCAGGGCCCTCTGTTACGGATCGAGGTCGGTCCTCGTTGGCGCACCGCTGCCTGGCACCTGGGAGTCATCGGCGGAGCTACCTGGTCATCACTGCACGGCTCGAACGATTGGTCTTCCGATCAAGGCATATACACCGGATCATTCGACTACGATGCCACGGTTGTCGCCGGATATGTCGGCCTGCGCACTAACATCGAGTGGTAGTCCCAACGCCAACGGCTGCATCATCCGTGCTCACCCGCCGCCACCCCGCCGCCACCCTGCCGCCAGACAGTCGGGGTGCTGCCGGTGACCCGGCGGAAGCAGGCATGGAATTCGTGGTCGGAGCCAAATCCCAATTCCTGCGCCACCGCCTTCACCCGCACCGCCGGGTCGGTCAGCATCCTTGTCGCCTCGGCGATGCGGCGGCGGATGAGGAATTCCTTCGGACCGACCCCGGTGGCGGCACGGAAGAGGTCGCGCAGCCGGCGCTCGCCCAGGCCAGCGGTGCGCGCCAGGGTGGCGACGTCGAGCCGCCCGCCGCGATCGGCGGCGATCAGTTCGAGGCAGCGGGCGATGCGCGGATCGGGATCGGCGGCCGGCGCCAGGCCGCCCGCAGCGACGATGAGATCGGCCAGCAGGGCGCGCAGGGCGATGGTCGCGAAGGCCAGGCCGTCCGCGCCACCGGCATGGATGGCCTCGGCCAGCGCACGCAGGCGCGGCAGGCTGGCGGGCCAGCCCGGCACCGGCAGGAAGCGGGGCTGCACGCGCGCCAGCAGGTCGCGACCATGGCGGTCGACCGCATCGACGTGCAGGCAGAGCAGGTCGAAGCGTCGCACCGGTAGGCCGGGGAAGCGCGCCGCCTGCGGCACGTTGGCCGGCATCACCGCCAGCATGCCGGGCCGCAGCAGACGCCGCTCGTCGGCGACGCGGACCTCCAGGGCGAGATCGATGGGGATGTAGAGCATCCCGTTGGGGACGGTGCGGTGCCGCATCTCCCACCGTTCGGTCATGCGCCACCACCATCCGCGCAGCGGCCGGATGCGCGCGGCGGACAGCTCCTGCATGGCGCCTGACAGCGACATGGCCGCGACCGGACTGGGATGCCCCGGCATCAGCGGCGGCAGGCGGTTGTTGCCGTTTCCCATACTGCGCTGCCGAGTCTCGCCCTGGCGGCCCGGCGATCCAGGGCCTAGGATGGCGGCATGCCCCTCGTCGCCATCACCCACCCGACCACCGACCATCCGCGCTTCTTCCCCGCCGAGGATCTCGCGCGCCTGCGCGCCGCCGCCGAGGTGGCCGTGCTGGGCGACCTCGATGCCGCCGCCCGCGCCGCCGTCCTGGCACGCGCCGACTACCTCCTGGGCTCGTGGGGGATGCCGAAGCTCGACGCCGCCTTCCTCGCCGCCGCGCCGCGGCTGCGCGCGGTGTGCTATGCCGCCGGCTCGGTGAAGGGCTTCGCCACCCCGGAGAGCTACGCCCGCGGCGTCACCATCACCACCGCCATGTTCGCCAACGCCATCCCGGTCGCGGAGGTGACGGTGGCCCTGATCACCCTGGCCAACAAGCACTGGTTCCAGGCCCAGGCCGAGCTGCGGCAGACGAAGCGCTGGGAGCGCAAGGCGACGCACCCCGGCAACTACCGCACCGAGGTGGGCCTGATCGGCTTCGGCGCCATCGGCCGGCTGGTGGCGCAGCGCCTGCGCATGATGGATCTGCGCGTGCAGGTCTTCGACCCCTTCGCCAAGGACGCCGACCTCGCCGCCCACGGCTGCACCCGCCAGCCCGACCTGCTGCAGCTGGCGCGCGCCTGCGACGTGGTCTCGCTGCACGCGCCGAACATCCCGCAGACCCGCCACATGCTGGCCGCGCCCTTTTTCCAGGCCATGCGCGACGGCGCCTGCTTCATCAACACCGCCCGCGGCGCCCTGGTGCACGAACCGTCGCTGATCGCCGAGCTGCTGACCGGCCGCATCACAGCCCACCTCGATGTCACCGATCCCGAACCGCCGGTGCAGGACAGCCCGTTCTGGACCCTGCCCAACTGCTTCCTCACCCCGCACCTGGCCGGCAGCACCTGCGGCGAGATCCGCCGCATGGGCACCATGGCGATCGACGAATGCCTGCGCCTGCTCGCCGGCACGCCGGCGCAGTACGCGGTGGCCGAATCCCAGCTGGCGACCATGGCATGATCAGCATCTGCACCGCCTGCACGCCGTGGTGGCCGATCCCCGAGCTGCTGCCGCGTCTGGCCGCCGCCGGCTACCAGGGGATCGAGATCGGGGTGAAGCCGCACATCGCCGATGCGGCCAAGCCGCCCAACTGCTGGGGCAACAACCACGCCGTGATCTCCGCCGACGCGCTGGAAGCGCTGCTGCCGCGCCTGCGCGAGGACCTCGCCCGCACCGGCCTGCGCCTGGCCGCGATCGGCAGCTACCACCAGGCGCCGGACCTGGCGGTGCATCGCCGGCTGGCGGCGAT
>JAFLCQ010000139.1 GCA_017302815.1 Planctomycetota bacterium | reverse complement strand
TGCGGCGCGGCCCGGGCGGCGGCCTCGGCGCGCGCCGCCGGGGTCTGTGCCGCTTCGAGCGCGGTCGGATCCAGCACCACCTGCCGTCCGGGGCTGAGCACGTAGAGCTTTTCGAGGGTGTTCTCCAGCTCGCGCACGTTGCCCGGCCAGTCCTGGCGGCGCAGGTGCTGCAGCACCGCGTCCGACAGCTCCTTCTCCTGCTGATGGCGGCGGTTCAGGCGTTCGCAGAACGAACGCGCCAGCAGCGGGATGTCCTCGCGGCGGTCGCGCAGCGGCGGCACCACGATGTTCACCACGTTGAGGCGGAAGTAGAGATCCATGCGGAAGCGGCCGGCCAGCACCTCCTCCTTGAGGTTGCGGTTGGTGGCGCAGACCAGGCGCACATCCGCCTTCATCGCCTGGTTGCCGCCGATGCGCGCGAAGCTGCCGTCCTGGAGGACGCGCAGCAGCTTCACCTGGTTGTCCAGCGGCATCTCGCCGATCTCGTCGAGGAACAGGGTCCCGTTGTCGGCGATCTCGAACTTGCCCTTCTTCTGCTGCACCGCGCCGGTGAAGGCGCCGCGCTCGTGGCCGAACAGCTCGGACTCCAGCAGGTCGCGCGGGATCGCCGCCGTGTTCAGCTTGACGTAGGGCCGGCTGCTGCGGGTCGACAGGGCGTGCACGGCGTCGGCGACCAGCTCCTTGCCGGTGCCGCTCTCGCCTTCGATCAGCACCGTCGCGTCGGTGGGGGCGACCTGGCGGATCATCGCCTTCACCTGGCGGATCTGCTGGCTGGTACCGACGATGCGGTCGAGCGCCTCCTCATAGCCGAGCTCGCGGCGCAGGGCCTTGTTCTCGCGATTGGCCGAGGCCAGGCGGGCGGCGCTCTCGACGGTGGCGCGCAGGCGGGCGATATCGACCGGCTTGGTCAGGTAGTTGAAGGCGCCCTGCTTGATCGAAGCGACCGCGATCTCCTCGGATCCGTGGCCGGTGATGAGGATCCAGGGGATCGGACCGTGGCGCTCGTGGGCCAGCTCCATGGTCGCCAGGCCGTCGATGTTGGGCAGCTTGAGGTCGCACAGCACGACGTCGATCTGCGCCGCGCCCAGCTTCGCCAGGCCGGCCTCGCCGGTGGCGGCGGTGAGCACGCTGTGCTCGTCGTCCTGCAGGACCTCGGCATAGGTCTCGCGATTGCCCTGGTTGTCGTCGATGACGAGGATGTTGGCCATTAGGGAGTCGTCCGATCGTCCGATCGTCCGGTCGTCCGGTCGTCGGTCGTCATGGTTGTCTTGGATGTCTTGGCTGTGCCCTTGCGACGACGACCGGACGACCGGACGGCCGGACGGCCGGACGCGAGGCCATCGTCCCTGACGATGGCCTCGACCTCGGGCATCGGCAGCGGCACGCGGGGGCGGGCGGGGCCGAGGGGGGTGGGCAGTTCGATGGTGAAGCTGACGCCGGCGTCCTTGTCGGAGCTGACGTGGATGGTGCCGTGGTGCATCTCGACCAGCTGCCGCACGATCGCCAGTCCCAGGCCGGTGCCGCCCTCCTTGTCGGAGGTGAAGGGCTGGAACAGGCGGGCGGCGACGCGCTCGGGGATGGGCGGGCCGTTGTTGGCGATGACCACGCGCACGGCGTTGAGGGATCCGCGGGTGGCGACCAGGATGCGGCGGTCGCCGTCGCGGCCGCGCAGCGCCTCGCGGGCGTTCACCAGGATGTTGCGGAAGATCGAGGCCAGCTGCGCTTGGTCGGCCGGCACCGCCGCGAGCCCCTCGTCGGGCCGGAAGGCGATGCTGACGCGGTCGGCGGCGTTGGCCTCGGCCTGCTCGTCAATGAGCTGGCGCAGCACGGCGTTGACGTCGATGGCGTCGGGGTCCGGCCGTCCGGGGCGGGCGAACTGCAGGAAGCTCTGCACGATGGCCTGCAGGCTGCGCGAGCTGTCGGCGATGCGCTGCACGCGGCGCAGCATCTTGGCCTGGTCGTCTCCGGCGGGGACCGTCTTGGCGATCTGGGCCTGCAGCAGCTCGGCGTTCATCAGCACGACGCCGAGCGGATTCTTGAGCTCGTGCACGAGGCCGCCTGCGATCCTGCCCAGTTCGAGCAGGCGGTCGTCCTCCGCCACCGAGAAGCCGTTGCCCGTGGTCATCGGCGGATCGGGCTTCCGGTCTTGCCGGTGGCCTTGCGGTAGTCGGCCTCCAGATCGCGCAGGCGCCGGCGGCACAGGCCCAGCTGCACCGGGGTGAGGTGGTCGATGAACACGATGCCGTCGAGGTGGTCCAGCTCGTGCTGCACCACGATGCCGAGGAACTGCCCGGCGCCGACGTCGAGGCGCTCGCTGCGTTCGCGCCCGTATTCGTCCAGCCAGCGGATGGTGAAGCGGTCGTGGCGCTTCACCTTGGCGTAGATCGCCGGGAACGAGAGGCAGCCCTCCTCGTAGGTCGTCACGCCCTCGGGCGATTCGATCACCGGATTCACCCATACCCGTGGGTCGGGCTTCTCGCCGTCCTTCTTGCGCGCGTGGTCGGTGACGAAGATGCGGCGGGACACCCCGACCTGCGGGGCGGCCAGGCCGACGCCCTTCTCCGCCTCCATCACGGCGAACATCCGCGCGCAGAAGGCACGCAGATCCTCGTCGAAGACGGTGACGGGCTCGGCTTTGCGGCGCAGGACCGGGGCTGGATAGCACACCAGGGCCGGATGCGTCGGGTAGGAGGCGGGTGAGGCGGTATCGGTCATGCCGGCAGGGGGGTCCTTGTAGGTGGCGTCCGATTCTCAGAATGCAGGGCTGCACGCAAGACGTCATGCGTCCTTACGACATGATTCCGAGGCGGAACGATCCATGCCCGACCTGACCAAGCACCTCACCCGCGCCAAGCAGCTCTTCGAGAAGGGGGCCTGCGATGATGCGCTGACCATCCTCGGCGAGTGCATCGATGTCGATCCGACCAACGTCGAGATCTACAAGCTGCTGATCCCGGTCTCGCGCCGCAAGGCCAAGGAGGCGGGCGGCAAGACCAGCCTGTTCGGCAGCCTCAAGATGCCGGTCATGTCGACCGACCCGCACAAGCAGTTCGCCGGAGCGGCGAAGCAGCTGGGCAAGCAGGGCGATCCCAAGAGCCTGGCCGCGACGATGGAGGCGGCGGTGAAGCTGGCCGCGACCGTGAAGGGCATGGTCGACGTCGCCATCTTCCTGGGCGAGGAGTTCAAGAGCACCGGGATGTTCAACGACAAGGTGCTGTGGATGCTGGGGCAGCAGTACTACGAGCGCTTCAAGGCCTCGGGCAACAAGGATGCCGAGTCGCTGAACAAGGCGATCAAGGCGATGGGCGAGTTGGCGCGCAACATGCCCAGCCATCCCGAGGCCGGCCGCACCGAGAAGAACTGGATGGCGCTGCAGGCCCAGACCATGCGCGGCATGGCGGCGCAGGGCGGCGACTACCGCAGCCAGGTCGCCTCCAGCGACGCGGCGCGGCGGCAGGAGGTCCTCAACCGCAACATCCGCACCGTCGAGGACGCGCGCGAGGTGCTGAAGTACCTCGACGAGGACCTGGCGAAGACCCCTGGAGACAAGTTCCTGTGGACGAAGAAGGGCGATGTCCACCGCCGTATCGGCGAGCTGCCCGCCGCGAAGACGGCCTACGAGAAGGCGCAGGCCCTCGATGCGCACGACTTCACCATCACCATGAAGATGGGCGATCTGCACATCGCCGAAGGACAGGAGCGGCTCAAGGCCCTGCCCGCCGGCAGTCCCGAGGCCGCGGCGGCGAAGAAGCAGCTGCTGGACATGGAGATCGCGGAGTACAAGCGCCGGGTCGAGCGCCAGCCCACCGACATGGCGCACCGCTTCAACCTCGCCAGCCGCCTGCTGCAGACCGGCGAGGTTGACGCTGCCGCCGCCGAGTTCCAGAAGACGGTCAACGATTCGCGCCTGCGCAAGCAGAGCCATCGCGGTCTGGCCATCTGCTTCTCCAAGCGGAACCTCCTTGACCTTGCCATACAGCAATACAAACTCTTCCTCCCTCTTGTAGAGGATGAGCTGTCGGACGAGGCCAAGGACGGACGCTACCAGCTGGCCAAGCTTCTCGAGGACCGCGGGCAGACCGCGGAAGCCATCGCGGAGCTGGAGAAGCTGGTTTCGACCGATCTCGGGTTCAAGGACGCGGCGGCCAGACTCTCCAAGTTGCGCGGCTGAACAGCCGCGGCTCTTCTCTTTCCGCACCGTCACCCCGCTGAGGCCGTACTTCGATGCCCCACAACAACAGCGCCGCCAAGCGCCTGCGCAAGAACGAGACGCGTCGCGTCGCCAACAAGGCGCGCCTGACCGAGCTGAAGTCGCTCCGCAAGCGTCTCGAGCGCCACCTCCACGATGGCGAGGTCGAGCAGGCCAAGAAGCTGTTCGTGCAGTTCACCAAGCGCCTCGACCAGGCCTCCAGCGTGAACACGGTGCACAAGAACACCGCATCGCGCCTCAAGTCGCGCGTGGCCCTGGCCATCGCCAAGCCGCCCAAGGCCGCCGCTCCCGCGGCGAAGTGACAACCTGAACCACCCCCCGCCCCGGCATCCGCCGGGGCAGCACCCGGGGCCGGCGACGCCGGCCTCCCGCCGAGAACCGGCGGTCCATGGAGATGCGCATGCCTGACGCAACACGTACCTACGAAGCCACCATCCTGGTGAAGGCCGCGGACGCCCGCGCCGACCTGGACGGCACCCTTGCGGCCATCCGCCAGGTCTATGAGGCCGAGGGCGCCAAGTTCCTCGAACTCGAGAAGTGGGAAGAGCGCTCGCTGGCCTACCCGATCAAGGGCGAGACCAGCGCCTGCTACTTCACCGGCTACTTCGCCGCGCCGCCCGCCTCGCTCGAGAAGATCGAGCGCCGCGCCATCCTCGGCAGCACGATCCTGCGCCAGCTGGTCGTCGCTCGCCCGGGCAAGGACCTTGAGAAGATCAAGACCCAGCGCGCCAAGGCCAAGGAGGTCGCCGCCGCAGCCGCTGCCGCCGCTGCTGCCGCCGCCGCCAACCCCGCTCCGGTGGCCGAGTACTGAGCCGTGGCGAACATCAACCGCGTATTCCTCGCGGGAAACCTCACGCGTGACCCGCAGGTCCGCTTTCTTGCCAACGAGAAGGCGGTCGCCGAGTTCGGCCTGGCGATCAATCGCCGCTTCAAGGCCGGCGATGGCAGCCTGAAGGAGGAGACCACCTTCGTGGATATCGAAGTGTGGGGCCGCACCGCCGAGCTGTGCAGCCAGTACCTGACGAAGGGCCGCGGCTGCTTCGTCGAGGGCCGGCTGAAGCTCGACACCTGGGAGGACAAGAAGGACGGCTCCAAGCGCAGCAAGCTGCGCGTGGTCGCCGACAACGTCCAGTTCCTCGATGGCGGCAAGGGCCGCAGCGAGGGCGCCCCAGCCGACGCAGGCGATGCAGGCGAGGGCGGCGATGCCGCCCCTGCACCGGCCCGTCCCTCACGTCCGGCGTCGCCTCCCCCGGCGGCCGCCGACGACGAACCCCCATTCTGATCACGTAGAGAGGCAACCATCATGGCCTTTTTCGGCCCAGCCAGCAAGAACAAGAAGAAGGACTTCAAGAAGCGCCCGAAGCGCGCCAAGCGCGTCGAGGCTCCGAAGCCCTGCCGTTTCGAGAAGGACGGCATCTTCGAGATCGACTACCGCGACGTCGGCACCCTCAACCGCTACGTGAGCTCGCAGGGCAAGCTGTCCTCCGGCAAGCGCAACGGAAACACCGCCTTCTACCAGCGTCAGGTCGCCCTCGCGATCAAGCGCGCGCGGTACCTGGCCCTGCTGCCCTTCGTGGGCGAGTGAGGAGCCGACCATGGCAAAGCGCACTGAAGTCCTGCTGATCAAGGACGTCCTCAAGCTCGGCAACATGGGCGACATCGTCCGCGTCGCTCCGGGCTACGCCCGCAACCACCTCTACCCGTATGGCCTTGCCGTCCACGCCGATGGCGCCGCCAAGCGTCAGATCGAGGTGCTGCGCGAGAAGGCCGCCAAGAACGAGACCGAGCGCGAGTCCAAGGCCCAGGCCCTGGCCAAGACGGTCAACGGCCAGACCATCCAGATCTCCGCCCGCGTCGCCCAGGACGACGAGCTGTTCGGCTCGATCGGCACCAAGGAGATCGTGACCGCCCTGGCCAAGATCGGCGTCAGCGTCGATGGCAAGCAGGTGCACCTCGTCGATCGCATCCGCAAGCTCGGACGCTACCAGATCGAGGTCAGTCTGCACAAGTCGGTGAAGATCACCGTCAACCTCGAGGTCCTCAACAGCGATCCGAATGCGCCGTCTCTGAACGAGACCCTGGCCGCCGTCGCCGCCAAGAAGGCCGAGCAGGAAGCCGCCAAGAAGGCCGCCAAGGAGGCCAAGGCCGCCGGTGGCGCCGCCGAGGGCGAGGCCAAGGAAGGCGAGGCGAAGGCCGAGAAGTCGGACAAGCCTGAGAAGGCCGAGAAGCCCGCCAAGGGCGAGAAGTCGGACAAGCCCGCCAAGGCCGAGAAGGCCGAGAAGGGCGATGACAAGGCTGCCAGCAAGGCCGCCGGCAAGAAGAAGGGCTGATCATGAAGGACGACATCCATCCCAAGGTCCGCGAAGTCGTGTTCCAGGACATCGTGTCCGGAGCCGCCTTCCTGGTCCTCAGCCCGGTCAAGACCGATCAGACGGTCGACATCGGCGGCAAGACCTACCCGCTCTACAAGGTCGACGTGTCCAGCGCCTCGCATCCGTTCTACACGGGCACGCAGCGCATCCTCGACACCGCCGGCCGCGTCGAGAAGTTCGGCAACAAGATGGGTGGCAAGACCACCGGTCTGGCCGCGACCCTGCTCAAGAAGAAGAAGTAGACCTGACCCCAGGTCGCATCGCGAACCCGCCGGCCGTGCCGGCGGGTTTTCGCGTGTCCGGAGGCAAGCCATGGCCGAGATCGAGACGGCGCTATCGCGCCTGCACGAGCGCTGGCGGCGCATGGCCGCCCAGCTCTCGGATCCATCGTTCATCGGCGGCCCCGACTATCAGCGCACGCTGCGCGAACACGCCCGTCTGACCCGGCTGATGGAGCCGTGGGAGGAGCGCTGCAAGGCCGTCGAGGACATCGCCGGCGCCGAGGCGCTCCTGTCGGATCCCGACCTGCGCGGCGAGGCCGAGGCCGAGATCCGCGCCAAGCGCGTCCGCGCCGACGAACTGCTGGCGACGATCACCGCTGCGATCGCGAGCGGCGCGGGCGGCGGCGATCGCGACTGCATCCTCGAGATCCGCGGCGGCACCGGCGGCGACGAGGCCTGCCTGTTCGCCGGCGACCTCGTGCGCATGTACACCCTGTGGACGGGCCGCCTCGGCCTGCGCATGGTGCCGATGTCGGTGAATCCGGGCGAGATGGGCGGGGTGAAGGAGGCGATCTACCAGGTCACCGGCACCACCGCCGACGGCCTTGGCGCCTACGGCCTGCTGCGCTGGGAGAGCGGCGGACACCGCGTGCAGCGCGTGCCCGCGACCGAGGCCCAGGGCCGCATCCACACCAGCGCCGCCACCGTCGCGGTGCTGCCCGAGGCCGAGGATGCCGAGATCGAGGTCCGTACCGAGGATCTCCAGATCGATACCTACCGCGCCGGCGGCGCCGGCGGCCAGCACGTCAACAAGACCGAGAGCGCCGTGCGCATCACCCACAGGCCGACCGGCGTGGTGGTGGCCTGCCAGGAGGAGCGCAGCCAGCTCGCCAACCGCGAGAAGGCGATGAAGTGGCTGCGCGCCCGCCTCTACGAGGCCGAGCAGGAGCGCCTGCGCGCCTCGCGCGCTGCGGCGCGCAAGGAGCAGGTCGGCAGCGGCGACCGCAGCGACCGCATCCGCACCTACAACTTCCCGCAGAACCGCATCACCGACCACCGCATCGAGCGCACCGCCTACAACCTCGACCGCTACATCGACGGCGAGTGCGATGATCTGCACGCCGCGATGAACGAGGCCGAGAAGACGCGCGTCCTGCAGGAGTGGGACGGCGAGTTCTGAACCGGCGGCGGGATCAGCCCGCCGCCCGCACCAGGACGTGGTGCCGCCCGGAGGCGAGCCGTCGGATGGCGATCCGGCCGTCGGCCACAGCCGCCGCGGCCGGCGTGCCGTCCAGCCACGCCTGCGCCGCCCCGCCCGTCCATGGCAGCGAGACCTCCGCCGTCGTGTTGCACGGCAGGCACAGCTCCAGCTCGCAGCTGACGCCGGGGACCTGGCGCAGCGCGACCTCGACCGCACCGCGCATGGTCGGCACCCGTCCCTCGGCGCTGCGCAGGCGCCCGGGCTGCGGAGCTATGCTCAGCAGGGCTCCGCCCGGCGCGGCGGTGCGCACGCCCAGGATCCAGCGCGCGCACACGTTCAGCGGCGCCGTCGCCCAGGCGTGGTTCCAGTCGAGGTTGTTCTTGTAGCGCCAGTCCCAGGCCTCCAGGGTCATGGTCGAGCCGGCCTCCAGCATGCGCAGCCAGCCGCGGTCGTGGCGGGCGGTCATCAGGTCGAGGGCCGCATCCGCCTGCCGGTTGAGGTAGAGCGCGTCGAGCAGGTGCTGCGCGCCGTATACGCTGCAGGCCATGCTGCGCGACCGCACGTGCGCGATGGCGCGCGCACGGCGCGCTTCGGGGACCAGGCCGAAGGCGAGGGGGAAGATGGTGCTGTGCTGGGCGCAATGGCGCGAGCCCAGCCCGTCGACATAGGCGCCGTTCGCATCGTCCCACAGCAGGCGGTTGATGGCCTCGGCGGCGGCGCTGGCGCGGGTCTGCCAGACGTCGGCGTCGGCGTGGCGGCCCAGGGCGCGGTC
>JAFLCQ010000138.1 GCA_017302815.1 Planctomycetota bacterium | reverse complement strand
GTCCCGCGATGACCGCCTGCTTGATGGCTTCGGTCGATCCGATCTCCATCTTCGCCTGCAGTTCGATGCCTCGCGTCCGGAAGTGACGCTCGAGCGCCATGCGGGTCCCGGAGCCCCGCTCGCGGACCAGGAGCCGCTCCTTGGCGAATTCCCGGAGCGGCACCCGCTTGCGTCCGACCAGAGGATGGCCCGCGGGAGCCACCGCGACGAGCGGATTGTCCAGGAAGGGGTGCACCTCGATGTCGAACTGCTGCTGAGGCGGGGTGCCCAGGATGTACAGGTCGTCCTCCTGTCTTGCGAGCCGTTCGAGAATCACGTCTCGATTCGCGATCTCGAACCGGACGTCGATGCCGGGATACCGGTCGCAGAAGGGACCGAGCAACCGCGGCACGAAGTACTTGGCGGTACTGACGCATGCCAGTCGCAAACGGCCTTTGCGCAATCCCCGCATGTCGTCGGCCGACATCTCGAATCTCGACCACACGTCGAACATGTCGCGGCAGGTGCGATACAACTCCTGGCCGATGTCCGTGAGCTGGATCTTGCGCCCGATCTGTTCGAAAAGCGGTTGCTCGACGGCTTCGGACAGCTGTTTGACCTGCATGGAGACGGTGGGCTGTGAGAGATGGAGTTCCTCCGCGGCACGGGTAAAGCTGCCGAGCCGCGCAACCGTCTCGAAGACGCGCAGCTGCCGAAGGGTGACATGCATGCCAGGGCGGCGGGCAGGAAGGGATCCTGCCAGGCGCTGTCGTCGCTGCCGACCAGCAGCACGCCCTGTCCGACGGCGCGGTAGCCGAGGCTGCGCGCGGCGTCCAGCACGCGCTGGCGGGTGGCGGCCGACAGCTCGCCGCGACCGGGAGCCAGGCTCAGGACCTTGGCGACGGTCGAACGCGACAGGCCGGTGGCCTTGGCGACGTCCTCCTGGGTGATGCGGCGGGACATGCGCGGGATGCTAGGCGGCGGGCGCCGCCTGACAAACTGTCAGGTCCGGCCTGCACAGCCTGCCGGCGATTTGGCGAACGAGCGGCAGTCGTCGATGATGTCGGGCATGAGCACCTCCTACGGCCACTTCGACGACGCCAACCGCGAGTACGTCATCACCCGCCCCGACACCCCGATGCCCTGGCTGAACTACCTCGGTTCCGACCAGTACTTCGGCCTGTGCACCAACACCGGCGGCGGCTACACGTTCTGGCGCGACGCCAAGCTGCGCCGCATCACCCGCTACCGCTACAACAACAGCCCGCTCGACACCGGCGCCCGCGCCCTCTACGTGAAGGATGACAGCGGCCTGTGGGCGCCGATGTGGAAGCCGGTGCGCGCCAAGCTGGACCGCTACGAGTGCCGCCACGGCATGGGCTACAGCACGATCACCGGCGCCAAGGGCGCGACCCAGGTCGAGACCACCCTGTTCATCCCGCCGGGCGAGGACGTCGAGATCTGGCGCATCACGGTGCGCAACACCGGCACCGCCAAGCGCAAGGTGCAGGTCTTCCCCTACGTCGAGTTCTGCCTCTTCGAGGCGCTCAACGACATGACCAACTACCAGCGTACCTACTCGATCGGCGAGGTCGAGGTCGAGGACGGCGCGATCTACCACAAGACCGAGTACCGCGAGCGCCGCAGCCACTACGCGCTGTTCGCCAGCACCCGCAAGCCGCAGGGCTTCGACAGCAGCCGCGACGCCTTCATCGGCGTGCACGAGGGCATGCATGACGCCATGGCGCCCAGCGCCGGCGCCTGCACCGGCTCGGTCGCGCATGGCTGGAACCCGGTCGGCGCCTTCCAGCACGACCTCGAACTGGCGCCGGGCGCCAGCGAGACCTTCGCCATCATGCTGGCCTACGTCGACAACGGCGACCTGCCCAAGTACGACAGCCTGCATGTGATGAACAAGGCGAAGGGCCGCGCCCTGATCGCCAAGTACAGCGCCCCCGGCGCCATCGACGCCGCCATCGCCACCCTGAAGAAGCACTGGGACGGCCTGCTGGGCAAGTTCCAGGCCTCCAGCCCCGATGCCGACGTCAACCGCATGGCCAACACCTGGAACCAGTACCAGTGCATGGCCACCTTCAACCTGTCGCGCTCGGCCAGCCTCTACGAGACCGGCATCGGCCGCGGCATGGGCTACCGCGATTCGAACCAGGATCTGCTCGGCTTCGTGCACATGATCCCCGAGCGCGCCCGCCAGCGCATCCTCGACATCGCCGCCACCCAGCTGTCGGATGGCACCTGCTACCACCAGTACCAGCCGCTGACCAAGAAGGGCAACGCCGAGATCGGCGGCGACTTCTACGATGACCACCTGTGGCTGATCCTGTCGACCTGCGCCTACATCAAGGAGAGCGGCGACCGCGGCATCCTCGATGAGAAGATCGGCTACGCCGACAAGGCCGGTTCGCAGGAGACCCTCCTGCACCACCTCGAGACCAGCATCGCCTACACCCTGAAGCAGCGCGGCCCGCATGGCCTGCCGCTGATCGGCCACGCCGACTGGAACGACTGCCTCAACCTGAACTGCTTCTCGACCGAGCCGAACCAGAGCTTCCAGACCGCCGGCGACGTCAAGGGCAGCAAGGCGGAGTCGGTAATGATCGCCGGCCTCTTCCTCTACGCCGCCCGTGAGCTGGCCGGCCTCTACGACTGGATGGGCCGTCAGACGGACGCGCAGCGCCTGCGCGGCAACTGGGCCGACATGAAGCAGGTGGTCGAGACCGCCGGCTGGGATGGCGAGTGGTTCGTGCGCGCCTACGACGCCGCCGGCAAGCCGGTGGGCTCGAAGGTGTGCGACGAGGGCAAGATCTTCATCGAGAGCCAGGGCTGGTGCGTCCTGGGCGGCGCCGGCGCCGAGGATGGCCGCGCCCGCCAGGCCCTGGAGAGCGTGCACAAGCACCTCTACACCAGTGACGGCATCGTCCTGCAGCAGCCGCCCTACCAGACCTACCACCTGGAGCTGGGCGAGGTCAGCAGCTATCCGCCGGGCTACAAGGAGAACGCCGGCATCTTCAGCCACAACAACACCTGGATCCACCTGGCGTGGTGCGAGCAGGGCGAGGGCGACCGCGCGTTGGAGTACTACCGCTCGATCTGCCCGGCCGCGCACCAGGACCGCCACGACACCTACCGCGCCGAGCCCTACGTCTACGCCCAGATGATCGCCGGCCGCGACGCCGACACGCCGGGAGAGGCGAAGAACTCGTGGCTGACCGGCACCGCCGCCTGGACCTTCGTGGTGGTCAGCCAGGGCATCCTCGGCATCCGCCCCGACTACGCCGGCCTGCGCATCAAGCCGTGCATCCCCAAGGGCTGGTCCGGCTTCACGGTCAAGCGCAGCTTCCGCGGTGCCAGCTACGCCGTGACGGTGAAGAACGTCAGCGGCCGCGGCTTCGGCGTGCAGCAGCTGATCGTCGACGGCAAGCCCGTTGCCGGCGACGTGGTGCCGATCTTCTCCGCCGGCAGCAGCCACACCGTCGAGGTCGTGCTGTAAGCGGCGAGCGAACGGATAACCAGCGACGGCCCGGGGCGATGCCCCGGGCCGTCGTCGTTCACGGACGCAGCGCGGCGGCGACCGAGGCCGCGATCGGGGTGGTCGGCCGGCCGATCAGGCGTGACAGCTGGCGCCCCTCGTCGAACAACGCGCCCTGCCCGGCGGAGACGTCCCAGCCGGCGATGGCGCGGGCGAAGCCCTCGGGCAGGCCGAATCCGGCCAGGATGCGCGCGTACTCGGCCTCAGGCAGATCGCGGTAGGGGATGTCTCGCCCGCTCTGGCGCGAGATCTCGCGCGCGAGATCGGCCAGGGTGTAGGACTGGTCGCCTGCCAGCTCGTAGGTGCGGCCGGCATGGCCGGAGCCGGTCAGCACGGCGACCGCGGCGTCGGCGTAGTCGGCGCGCGCGGCCGAGGAGATGCGTCCGGCGCCGGCGCTGCCGAGGAAGGCGCCGCCGGCCAGCGCGCCAGCGATCGAACCGGTGTAGTTCTCGCTGTACCAGCCGTTGCGCAGGATGGTGCAGGGGATGCCCAGTCCGCGCAGGGCGACCTCGGTCTCCAGATGCTCGCCGGCCAGGCTCAGGGTCGAGGTGTCGGCGCGCAGCAGGCTGGTGTAGACGATGTGCCCGACCCCGGCGGCCTTCGCCGCCGTCAGGACGTTGCGGTGCTGCACCGCTCGGCTGCCGATCTCGTTCGAGGAGATGAGCAGCAGGGTCGACACGCCGGTCAGGGCCGGGACCAGGCTCTCGGGCTTGGCGTAGTCGGCCGGACGCACCGGCACGCCCAGGTCGGCGGCCTTGGCGGGATTGCGCACCAGGGCGGCGAGGCGCTCGGCGGGCAGGGTGCGGCGCAGGCCGGCGACGACGAGGCGGCCGAGCTGGCCGGTGGCGGCGGTGATGGCGATGGTCATGGATGGCTCCGTGTGCGGGTTTCGCCGGTCATCATGGCGCATTGCTTACGGAAAGTAAGTACGCACAATAATGTTAGTGTCAGGAGGCCGCATGACCGCCAGGAAATCCCTCTCGCAACGCCTCCTGCGCGGCGACCTCATGGCCGCGGCGTGTCCCAGCCGCGAGGTGCTGCGCCACGTCACCAGCCGCTGGGGCGTGCTGGTGCTGATCGCCCTGGAATCCCGCACCTGCCGCTTCAGCGAGCTGCGGCGGATGATCGGCGGGGTCAGCGAGCGCATGCTGGCCCAGACCCTGCAGTGGCTGGAGCGCGACGGCCTGGTCAGCCGCCGGGCCCTGGAGGTGGTGCCGCCGCACGTCGAGTACAGCCTGACCCCGCTCGGCCGCGGGGTCGCCGCCAAGGTGCGCGTGCTGGCCGATTGGATCGAGGAGAACACCGCGCGCATCGCCGACGGCTGGGTCGCCGCCGGCTGATTGTCATGACAATGCCGCCGGCCGTGCCGGCAGGCGGACGGCCCCTGCGCCACGATCGCTGGCATGGCTCCTGAGCTGCAGCCGTGCGACCTGACCTGCGGCCAGTGCTGCGATCCGTTGGGCATCGACACGCCGGTTCCGCGCCTGGGCTGGGCCCTGCGCGGCGGGGGTCGTGGCGCCGTGCAAGGTGCCTGGCAGGTGCAGGTCGGCAGCGTGCCGGGTGCGGCGGATGCCTGGGATTCCGGCCGCGTGGATGGCGATCGCCAGCTGGACATCCCCTATGGCGGCCGGCCGCTGACCAGCCGGACGGCCTACCACTGGCGGGTGCGGGTGTGGGACGGCGCGGGACGGGAGGGACCGTGGAGCGATCCCGCCGTCTTCGAGACCGCCTATCTCGATCCCGCGGAATTCCCTGGGCGATGGATCGGCATGGCCGGCCTGCCCGCCGACGCCCGCCGTCCGCTGGCGGCGGGTCGCTGGCTACGCCCGGCGTGCAGGCACGATCAGCCCTTCACCGTCTGGAGCCTGCCGCTGCAGCTTCCGGCGGGTGTCGCCGTGCGCAGCGCCGTCCTGCATGCCTTCGTCGAACGCCACGGCCGCGAGCTGGGCGCCGCGACCTGGCGCTTCCTGGCGGTCAACGGCACGCGGCTGGATGCCGGCGAGCACCTGCCGCCATCCAACATCACCACCTACGACGTGCGGCCCTGGCTGCGCCCGGGCGACAACCACATCGCCGTGCGTCTGCCGGTCCATGCCGACGGGGCGTGGATCGCGGTATTCGAGGCCGAGCTTGACGACGGCACGCAGGTGCGCCTGCCCACCACCGCCGATGGCGCCTGGCGCTGCCGCGGCGTCGGCGACTCCGGCTGGGGCCCGGCGGCGGGACCCGTCGCCTGGGCTGACGCGGCGGCCGACGGCTGGATGCCCGGCAGCGACGTCGGCGCCTTCGGTGCCGGCCCCTGGCCGGCTGACGACCGGCGCAACCAGCTGGACCGCTGCATCCCCGCCCTGGTCTTCCGCAGGCGCTTCCTGGTGCGGCGGCCGGTGACGCGGGCGCGCATCCACGCCACCGCCTGCGGGGTCTACGAGCTCGCCATTGACGGACGGCTGCTATCCGACGCCCAGCTGGCGCCGGGATGGACCGACTACCGCCAGCGCATCCACTACCAGACCTACGATGCCACCGCCCTGCTGCCGCCCGGCTGGCACGAGCTGACCGCCACCGTGGGCGACGGCTGGTGGTGCGGCCACATCGGCAAGGACTTCGGGCACGACTGGTACGGCACGGCCAAGGCGCTGCGCCTGGCCCTGCATGCCGATGGCGACGACGGATCCGTCCTGTCGCTGGCGACCGGCGATGACTGGCAGGTCGGGATCGGCGAGATCCGCCAGGCCGATCTGCTGGATGGACAGGTCATCGACCGCACCGCCGCTTGGACGCCCGGCCAGGTGGTCGAGCTGCCCGCGCCGGCCGGCGCGCTGCAGGCGCAGCCGGATGCGCCGGTGCGCCGGTTGATGCGGCTGCCCGTGCGCGCGCTGACCATGCCGGCGCCGGGCATCGTCGTCCTCGACTTCGGCCAGAACCTGGTCGGCCATGTGCACCTGCGCCTGCGCGCGCCGCGTGGCACGGTGGTGACCGTGCGCCATGCCGAGGTCCTCGACCTCGCTGGACGGGCGTGGATGGAGAACATGCGCAGCGCGCTGGCCACCGACCGCTTCGTCTGCTCGGGTGGTGACGAATACTTCGCGCCGACCCTGACCGTGCACGGCTTCCGCTATGCCGAGATCGCGGGCCTGCCCGGCGGCCTGGCGCCCGATCAGGCGGAGGCGGTGGTGGTGGGCAGTCCGACGCCCGAGCGCGGCACCTTCGCCTGCGACGATCCGCTGCTCAACCGGCTGCATGCCAACATCCGCTGGGGCCAGCGCGGCAACTTCCTCTCCATCCCCACCGACTGCCCGCAGCGCGACGAGCGCATGGGCTGGACCGCCGACACCCAGGTCTTCGCCCGCACCGCCATCCACAACGCCGACTGCGCCGCCTTCTACCGCAAGTGGCTGCAGGACCTGTGCGATGGGCAGCATGCCTCCGGCGCCTTCCCCGACTACGCCCCCGCCGCCGAGCAGCCCGAGCGCGGCCGCTTCGGCTGGGCCGACGCCGGCGTGGTGCTGCCGTGGACGCTGTGGCGCTGCTACGGCGACGGCGCCATCGTCGCGACGATGTGGGACGCGATGGCGCGCTATCTCGCCAGCCGCGACGCCGGCGGCGATCTCAACCCCGATTGGAGCTATGGCGACTGGGTGGCGCCGTCGCCGCAGACGCCGCACGCCGTCCTGGGACCGATCCACCATGCCTGGATGCACCGCCTGATGGCGGAGATGGCGGCAGGCACCGGCCGGAGCGCGGCCGCCGAGCACCACCGTGCACGCTTCGCAGCCATCCGCGCCGCCTGGCGGACGCGCGACGTCGCTGCCGACGGGCGCATCCACGCCGCCGATACCCAGACCGCCTACGCCTGCGCGGTGATGGCCGGGACCCTTGAGCCAGGCGAGGCGGCGGCGCATCTGGTGCGCGCGGTCGAGCGCCATGGCTGGCACCTCCACACCGGCTTCCTCGGCACCGCCTGCCTGCTGCCGGCGCTGTCGCGCTGTGGCCGCGATGATGTCGCCTGGCGCGTGCTGACTGCCGAGGGCTCGCCGGGCTGGCTCGCGCCGGTGCGCCACGGCGCGACCACCATGTGGGAGCGCTGGGACGCCTACGACCCCCAGCGGGGGCCGGTGAACATCGGCAACATGAACAGCTACAACCACTACGCCTTCGGCGCGGTGGGGCAGTGGATGCACGCGTGCATCGCCGGCATCGACCAGGCCGAGGACGACGTCGGCTTCCAGCGCCTGGTGTTCCGGCCGGTGCCGGGCGGCATGTGCCGGCACGCCGCCGCGACCTTCCGCTCGCCACGCGGGGATGTCAGCTGCTCATGGTCGATCGCCGACGGCCGTTTCCGCATGCACATCGTGGTTCCACCCAACTGCACCGGCGAGGCGCATGTGCCGGTGGCGGATCCGAGGCGTCTGCGACACGACGGTGACGGAGCGGTGCGCTGCCGGGAAGGAAGCGTCGTGGTGGAACTCTCTGCTGGCTCCTGGCGCTGCGAGGCGTCGTGGTGAATCAGCGCAGGGCGGCCGGCAACTGCAGTGCGACGAAGCGCAGGCCGATGCGCTTCGATCCGGCCTTGGCCGTCTCGCGCCTGGCGATGCGGCAGTCCTCGGGGTCGTCGTCCCAGGCGCCGCCCTTGACGATGCCGCGGTCGCCGGTCGTCACCGGCTTGGGATCCACCAGAGCGTCGCTGCCGCGGGAGGCATAGAGGTCGGCGGTCCACTCCGCGACGTTGCCGTGCAGATCGTAGATGCCCCAGGGATTGGGCGGGAACTGCCGCGCCGGATGCGTGATCTTGCCGGCGTTGGCGGCGAACCAGGCCTGGGTGGCGATCGGCTTGCCGCCGGCGAAGGGGCCGCCGCTGCCGGCGTGCGCCGCGTATTCCCACTCCGCCTCGCTGGGCAGGCGCGCGCGCAGATCCGGCACCAGGGCTTCCAGGCGGCTGCAGAAGCTGTCGGCCTGCGGGCGCGAGATGCCGGTCACCGGCAGGTCGTCGCCGGGGAAGGCCTGTTCGGGCAGGACTCCCATCACCGACTTCCACTGGCCCTGCGTGACCTCGCTGTCGGCCATCCACCAGGTGCGGCTGAAGCGCACGCTGACCATCGTCTCGTCGCGCGAGCGGTCCGCCTCCTCGGGCGGGCTGCCGATGCTCCGTTCGCCGCTCGGGATCTCACGCAGGCGGAATGCTGCGCCAGGCACGACGAGGTCAGCGAAGCGGCCCCAGGCGTCGCGGCGCTTCGCCTCGGCCGCCTCGGCGGCGCGCCGGCCGGCCTCGCGGCGC
>JAFLCQ010000137.1 GCA_017302815.1 Planctomycetota bacterium | reverse complement strand
GCCGTGCAGGCGGGCGACGTTGGCGTCGGCCACCACCAGGGCGCGGCCGCCGCCCAGCAGGGGGGCGATCAGCTGCCCGGCGCGGTCGATCAGGCCGGGGCCGATGTGGATCGGGTAGGAGCGGGCGTCCAGGTCGACGGTCAGGTGCACGGCGGGATTGGAATGGTCCCGGCGGCCGGCACAATCCACAGGCATGGACGACCCGGCCACCGGCATCGACTGGCGCGAATGGTGGGAGATAGCCTCCTACGTCGTCACCGTCGTCGGCCTGCCGCTGGCGATCTGGGTCTTCGTCGCTGAGCAGCGCAAGGAGCGCCAGGACAGCGACGACGAGGTCTACCAGGCGCTGTCGGCCGAATACACCGAGTTTCTCAAGCTGGTGCTGGAGAACGCCGACCTCAAGCTGATGTCGACGGTCATCACCACCGGCCTGTCCGACGAGCAGCGCGAGCGCCGCTGGATCCTCTTCGAGATCCTGGTCTCGCTGTTCGAACGCGCCTACCTGCTGGTCTACGAGGACGAACTGGCGCCCAAGCAGCGCCGCCTATGGCTGAGCTGGGAGGACTACATGCGCGAGTGGTGCCGGCGCGCCGACTTCCGCGAGGCCCTGCCGAAGCTGCTGGAGGGCGAGGATCCGGATTTCGTCGCCCACATCACCCGCCTGGCGCAGGAAGAGGCGGCGAAAAAGCCATCGTGACAGGAGGGGCGAGGCCCAATGGCGTACAATTCAGGCGGGGCAATGACCGTAGCGCCGGCTTCAGCCGGCACGGACGGCGGACGTCAGTCCGCCGAGTGGCAATTGACTTCCCTTCATTGCCCCGAGGCCGGCTAAGGCCAGCCGTCCGTGCCGACTGAAGTCGGCGCTACGTGGCGCATCCTGCTTGCCTTTACGCCATTGGGCGAAGCCCCTGGAGCAATCAGCCCGGCGAGAACGCCGCGCTGCCCGGGCCCTTGCCGTGCGGCAGCAGCTCGGGCTTCACCGCCTGGCCGTTGATGCGCACATCCGTCAGCCGGCCCAAAACCGCCTCGGCCTTCTGGTCCTGCACGCCGACCATGGTGTGGGTGTTGTTGATGTTGAACTTGCCCAGCGGCAGGGCGTCGGCGGCGGCCAGCACCTTGCGCAGCTGGCCGATGGTCAGGCCGTGGTTGCGGCCGACCGCCATGCGCAGCCAGCGGAAGTTCCAATCGGCGACGCGGGTGATGCCCAGGGCGTCCAGGCCATTGCGGGCGCGCTGCGCCAGCGGGCTGCGCACATCGACGATGGCGTTGAGGCCGGCGACCATGATCGGTCCGAGGTCCTCGGGATGGACGCCGGTGGCGCGGGCGACATCGCCGGGGGTCGGCGGCGCGCCGGGCAGGCGGAAACGCACCTCGATGCGAACGAAGCCGGGCGCGATCGGGGGGAGCGTCTCCATAGCGGCGCGGGACGTTAGGCGGCGGGGGGGCTGGGACAATGCATTGCCCCTGGTTCGGGGTCCGGGGTCCGGGGTCCGGGGTCCGGGGTCGGGCAGGCACCGCGATGGACTGTCGTGCTGGCGGATGGAGACCCCGGACCCCGGACCCCGGACCTGGGGCAATGCCTCGATTGGCCCCTCTTTCGCTCCTCCCCGGTCATGCCGACCTACGATTACCACTGCCCCAAGTGCGGGACCTTCGAAGTCGTCCAGTCGATCAAGGACGCGGCGCTGACGCAGTGCCCGACCTGCAAGTCGAAGAAGATCCAGAAGCTGGTCGCCAGCGGCGGCGGCGTGATCTTCACCGGCTCCGGCTTCTGGGAGACCGACTACAACCGCTCGAAGGACTACTCGTCCAAGAAGAAGGCCGACGCCAGTCCGGCAGCCAAGCCGGCCGAGAGCAAGCCGGCGCCCGCCACCCCGGCCAAGTAGGTCATTCCGACACGCCGGACGGGCTCTCGGCCCGTTTGGACCCATATCCCTGGCCGACCTGACCCATCCCCACCCCCTCGGCGTTGGCACGTCGCGTGCAACCGGGGGCCCACAACGAACCCGCATCCCCACACAGGAGTGCACATGGCTGCCAAGAAGATCGTCTTCAACGAAGAGGTGCGCGAGAACATCCGCCTGGGCGTCGAGAAGCTCGCCCGCACGGTGAAGAGCACCCTCGGCCCCTCCGGCCGCAATGTCGTCATCCACAAGTCCTGGGGCACCCCGCAGGTGACCAAGGACGGCGTGACCGTCGCCGAGCAGATCGAGTTCCGCGACCCCTTCCAGAACATGGGCGCCCGCCTCGTCCGCGAGGTCGCGTCGAAGACCGGCACCCAGGCCGGCGACGGCACCACCACCGCGACCGTGCTCGCCGAGGCGATCTTCGCCCAGGGCCTGAAGGCGGTCAGCAGCGGCATCAACCCGATCGATCTCAAGGCCGGCATCGACCAGGCCGTCGCCGCGGTCACCGCCAACCTCGACGGCCAGTCCGTCAAGGTGAAGGGCGACTTCGCCAAGATCGCCCAGGTCGGCACCATCTCGGCCAACAACGAGGCCGCCATCGGCACCATGATCGCCGACGCCATGCAGAAGGTCGGCGAGGACGGCGTCATCACCGTCGAAGAGGGCAAGGGCATCACCGACGAGGTGGATGTCGTGGAAGGCATGCAGTTCGACCGCGGCTACGTCAGCCCGAACTTCATCACCAACCAGGACCAGCTCACCGCCGAGCTGGAGAACCCCTACATCCTCATCAACGAGAAGAAGATCTCGTCGGTGCAGGAGCTGGTCCCGCTGCTGGAGAAGGTCGCCAAGGCCAACCGCAGCCTGCTGATCATCGCCGAGGACGTCGAGGGCGAGGCCCTGGCGACCCTGGTGGTCAACAACATGCGCAAGGTCCTGAAGTGCTGCGCAGTCAAGGCGCCGGGCTACGGCGATCGCCGCAAGGCCATGCTGCAGGACATCGCCACCCTCACCGGCGGCAAGGCGCTGTTCGAGGACCTCGGCGTCGACCTCAAGAACGTCGAGCTCTCGGATCTCGGCTCGGCCAAGTCGGTCAAGATCGAGAAGGAGAACACCACGGTCATCGAGGGCGCCGGCAAGCGCGCCGACGTGCAGGGCCGCATCAAGTCGATCCGCAAGGAGATCGAGGAGACCAAGAGCGACTACGATCGCGAGAAGCTCCAGGAGCGCCTGGCCAAGCTCGCCGGCGGCGTCGCGGTGATCCGCCCGGGCGCGGCCACCGAGGCCGAGATGAAGGAGCGCAAGGACCGCATCGACGACGCGCTGCACGCCACCCGTGCCGCGGTCGACGAGGGCATCGTCGCCGGCGGCGGCACCGCCTACATCCGCGCCGCGGCCGCGATCGACAAGCTGGGCCTGGAGGGCGACGTCAAGGTCGGCGCCGAGATCGTCAAGCGCGCCCTGCGCCTGCCGACCGTCACCATCGCCGAGAACGCCGGCCAGGAGGGCGAGGTCATCGCCAACCGCACCGCCAAGGAGAAGGGCGCGGTCGGCTACAACGCCAAGACCGGCGTCTTCGAGGACCTGGTGAAGAGCGGCGTCATCGATCCGGTCAAGGTGTCGAAGAGCGCGCTGATCAACGCCGCCTCGGTCGCCACCCTGCTGCTGAACACCGAGGCCATGATCGCCGAGATCAAGGAGCCGAAGAAGGACGCCAAGGGCGGACCCGGCGGCCACGGCCACGGCGGCGGCGACGAGATGGAGGGTGCTGGCGACTTCTAGCCCGGTGAGGGGCTTGGTCGCTCCGGGCCGGGATGGCTGACGCCATTGTCCCGGCCCTGCGCGAGCCGCCCCTCCCCGGACCCCACCCGGCACATCGACGATCCACACCACCACAATCAACCAACACACATAGCACAAGGTAACCTGCCATGGCTGCCAAGACCCAGATCAAGACCACCATCAAGCCCCTCGACGATCGCATCGTCGTCACCCGCACCGAGCCCGAGGTGAAGACCGCGGGCGGCATCCTGCTGCCGGAGAACGCCAAGGAGAAGCCGACCCAGGGCAAGGTCCTGGCCGTCGGCCCGGGCAAGCTCCTCGACAACGGCCAGCGCTCGACCCCGTCGGTCGCCGCCGGCGATGTCATCCTGTTCGGCAAGTACAGCGGCACCGAGATCACCGTCGACGGCGTCGAGGTGATCATCCTGCGCGAGAGCGACATCCTCGCCAAGGTCGGATGAGCCGGACCCGACTGAACACACCAACACACAAACTCTAGGAAACACTCACATGGCCAAGCAGCTGATGTTCGGCGACGACGCCCGTCGCAAGATCCTCGCCGGTATCCAGACCCTCAACGACGCGGTCAAGGTCACCATGGGCCCGACCGGCAAGGTCGTCGTCATCGAGAAGTCGTTCGGCTCGCCGAACGTCACCAAGGACGGCGTCACCGTCGCGAAGGAGGTCGAGGTCAAGGACCCCTTCGAGAACATGGGCGCGCAGATGGTGAAGGAGGTCGCCGAGAAGTCCTCCAAGGTCGCCGGCGACGGCACCACCACCGCCACCGTCCTCACCGAGGCGATCTTCCGCGAGGGCCTGAAGGTCACCTCCAGCGGCGCCAACCCGACCGAGGTCAAGCGCGGCATCGACAAGGCCGTCGAGGCGGCTGTCGAGGCGATCGCCAAGCTGTCGACCAAGATCAAGAACAACGCCGAGATCGCCCAGGTCGGCACCATCTCCGCCAACAACGACGAGGAGATCGGCAAGCTCCTGGCCGAGGCGATGGACAAGGTCGGCAAGGATGGCGTCATCACCGTCGAAGAGGCCAAGAGCACCGAGACCAAGCTCGACCTCGTCGAGGGCATGCAGTTCGACAAGGGCTACATCTCGCCCTACTTCGCCGCCGGCAACGACGCTCAGGTCGTCGAGATGGAGAAGCCCGCGATCCTGGTCTACGAGAAGAAGATCTCGAACCTGCGCGAGTTCCTGCCCCTGCTCGAGAAGGTCGCCCAGGGCGGCCGCGAGCTGCTGGTCATCGCCGAGGAGGTCGAGGGCGAGGCCCTGGCCGCCCTGGTGGTGAACAAGCTGCGTGGCGTGCTGAAGGTCTGCGCCGTCAAGGCGCCGGGCTTCGGCGACCGCCGCAAGGAGATGCTGAAGGACATCGCCATCCTCACCGGCGCCAAGTTCATCGCCGAGGACCTCGGCGAGAAGCTGGAGAACGTCGAACTGACCGACCTCGGCACCGCCAAGACGGTGAAGGTCGAGAAGGAGGCGACCACGATCATCGAGGGCGCCGGCAAGAAGGCCGACATCCAGGGCCGCATCGCCTCCATCAAGCAGCAGATCGAGGACACCACCTCGGACTACGACCGCGAGAAGCTCCAGGAGCGCCTGGCCAAGCTCTCCGGCGGCGTCGCCGTCATCAAGGTCGGCGCGGCCACCGAGCCGGAGATGAAGGAGAAGAAGGCCCGCATCGAGGACGCCCTCCACGCCACCCGCGCGGCGGTCGAGGAAGGCATCGTCGCCGGCGGCGGCGTCGCCCTGCTGCGCGCCAAGGCCGCGGTCGAGGCGGTGGCCAAGAAGCTGGACACCGACCAGAAGCTCGGCGCTGAGATCGTGCTGCGCGCGATGGAGGCCCCGGCCAAGCAGATCGCCGAGAACGCCGGCCAGAACGGCGCGGTGATCGTGGCCGAGATCCTGTCGAACAAGAACGACAACTACGGCTTCAACGCCCGCACCAAGGAATACCAGGACATGGTCAAGGCCGGCATCGTCGACCCGGCCAAGGTCACCCGCGCGGCCCTGCAGAACTCGGCGTCGATCGCCGGTCTCATGCTGACCGTCGAGGCGATGATCACGGATCTGAAGGATGACGACAAGCCCGTGGCCGGCGCGATCCACTGATCGTTGACCAGCACGGCTGACGAGCGGCCCGGGGCGGATGCCCCGGGCCGCGTCGTTTCCGGACGGCCGGCGAGCGGCTTGTCCCCGTGTCGCTGGTGCCGCCGCAGACGGAATGCTCAGGGTTGTCGTGCCTGCCGGCTGCGCCGCCAGGCTGCCGGCGGCATGCCATGGACCCTGCTGAACACGCGGTAGAAGCGCGAGGGGTCGGCGAAGCCGCTGAGCCGTGCGATCTGCTCGATCGGCAGATCGGTGCCTTGCAGCATGTCGTGGGCGCTGTCCAGGCGCTGGCGGGTCAGCAGTTCCTGGAAGCTCATGCCGCAGGCCTCGCGCACCGCGTGACCTGCGCGTGCCGGGCTGATGCCCAGCTCCCTGGCCAGTCCAGCCAGCGACACGCCCTGGGGATGATGGATGCGGATGTAGCGGCGGATCTTCGCGCTGCGATTGCTGGGCTGGTGATGCTGGACGCTATCGAGAGCGGCGATGCGCGCGGCGCATTGCGCCAGCAGCTCGGCGATCCAGTCCGCGGTGGCCTGGTCGACCGGCTCCAACCGCATGACCCCGCTGCTCCACGGCCCCGCCATCGGCGGCGAGATGGCATGTGGTCTCAGATCCGGAGCGGCCCGGCGCTGGCCGGCGAACAGCCGCCAGGAGGCGCCGCCGATCGACACCGAGACGACCCACTCGACCAGGCCCGCATGGCAGACCTTGATCGTCACCGCATCAGGCGGCCGGCCGCGGGTGCAGGCGCTGGCGTCGAAGGCGGTGCATGCGGTCTGGTGGTGCGTCTTGACCAGGAGGCAGATGGGCAGCTGGTGCAGCACCCGTCGCGGCAGCGTCAGCGAAGCGCTGGGCGCATGCACCGTGATGGTCAGGCCGGTGGCCCGTTCGAACGCGGACAGCGCACACTCGATGGCCTGCGGGTCCATGCTCCGGACGATCCTATCCCGGCCCAACCGAGCCGCCAGCGCCGGAGGGCAATCAGCCGCGGCAGGCGGCCGCCTGTCGCGGCGCATTGCAGGCCCATGCCCGCCGCACATGCGCGCGCGGATCAACGGCCAAGGCTACGAATTCTGGCGGAGCTTCGAGGCCCAGGGCGCGATGCGCCTCGGCCAGGGCGATGGTCAGCTGCCAGGCGTGGTCCTCGATGGTCCGGCGCCGTGCTTCCGGCAGTGCCGCGATCACTGCCGCCGGCGCCTGGCTGGCCTGCCGGCAGGGCGGCAGGAGGACGGGTCCGGGAAAGCGGGCCTGGATCGCCGACAGGGCGGCCAGGGCGGCGGCGCGTCCTGCTGCATCCGGCCGGGCGCGCTGGCAGATGCGCGCCACCGTGCGTACCGCCGCCACCGCGACATCGAAGGGCAGGTCGGCATCGCCTGCCAGCGCGGCGATATCGCCGAAGACGCTGGCATCGCCGCAGAGGCGGAGCAGGGCCGCGGCGGCGGCCCAGTTGTGGACCAGATGCCAGCGCTGGATCTCCGGCCGGCGATCCGGCGGCTCGCCGTCGAATCCATCCTCGCGATCGCGCAGGGCGGCACGCAGCCGGGGGATGGCCTCGGGACGGCCAAGGGCGGCGAGCACGACGGCGGCGCGCCAGCTCGGAACCGCGCCCTGCTCCAGGTAGGGCAGGATGTGCCGCACCGCCGGTGGTCCGGCCCGGAACAGCCGCCACATCGCCATGCCGACATGGCGCCCGCGATCGTAGCCGGCGTCGCGGAGTCGGGCGTCATAGGCGGCCTCCTCGGCCGCCAGATCCGCCGCCACCTCGGCCAGTTCGGCGTCGCTGACCGGGATGGACACCTCGTCCTGGAAGGCCCGGCCCGGGGATTGCGCCCCGAACAGCGCCGGCACCGCATCCTCGGGGAGCTGGAAGGCCCCGCCGGCGGCGAGCCGCGCCTGCAACTGGGCGATCGGCACCGCCCGCAAGCGGCCGCCATGGCCCACCGCGAGGGCGGCGGCGATGCCGGCCGCCTCGCCGATGCGCTGCATGTCGCGCTGCATGCGCAGGGAGAAATGCGCCTCGTGGCTGACGCCCAGGCAGCGGCTGGCGATGACGCAGTTGCCGAGGCCGGTCGGCAGCAGGGCGCCGAACGGGATCTCCACCACGGTGTGATGGCGTCCCCACTGCCGGCAGCCCCACAGCCAGAACATCAGGCGGTCATCCTCGTTGTGCAGGTCGTTGGCGTGGGCATCGAGGTGGCTGCCATGCAGGGCGATGGCGTCCGCCGACTTCCGCCGCTCGATCAGGTCCTCAAGGCCGATGCAGTGGTCGGTGGTGATCTGCCGCCCCTCGCGCAGGCCGATGGCGGGGGCGATGTAGGTCGGCCGGCCCCAAGCCTCGCGGGCTGCGCCGCGATACTGCAGCACGCCGACGCGGCGGGCGCGGGCCAGGTCGAGCGGATCGGTGGGATCGACGAAGCCGGAGTCGAAGTTCACCATCTCGATGCAGGCGCGTGGCCGCACCGGATCGCGCTGGTCCAGGCGGCAGCGGCCCGAGCTCTGGGTGTAGGTGTGCAGCATGCCGTCCGCCATGCGGCCCTTGGCGGAGGAGGCCCCGGCCAGATGCGCCAGGTTCCCGTCCGCGGTGCCATCGATCCACACGGTGGCCTCGATCCGGCCTACGCCGGCCGGACCGGCGCACAGCGCCGAGCGGATCAGGCCGCTGTCGCACTGCAGCGCGGCCACCGCGGTTCCGCCCAGGACCTGCCCGCCGGCCTCGTGCAGCATCTCGTCCAGGACGAACAGCTTGGCCCAGGGGTGGAAGCCGGCGATCTGCTCGCGACCGCCGAGCAGCGGCTGCAGCTCCAGCACGCGCCGGTCGATCTCGTCCTGCAGCCCGCCAGGAACGCCGAAGTAGTAGCCATGGATGCCGCCCAGGGTGCCGATGCCGCCCAGGCCGGGCAGGGCTTCGATGACCAGCGTCCGGGCGCCGCTCCGGGCGCTGGCGATGGCGGCCACGGCGCCGCCGGTCCCGCCGCCGACCACGGCGACATCGGCCACCATC
>JAFLCQ010000136.1 GCA_017302815.1 Planctomycetota bacterium | reverse complement strand
GATACAATATTAGCCCCTTCGAGACAGCTACCACATGGCCAAGACGCCCGCCGCACCCCCCCAGCCCGAGTCCGCCGCCGTGGCCGAGGCCGACGCCCCGACCCCGGGCGCGCCGCAGCCGGCGCTGGCCGTGGCCGACATCGTCGGTCTGCTGGTGAAGCAGGCCAAGAAGGGCAAGGTCACCTACGACCAGCTGAACGCCATCCAGGAGGAGGCGGTCAACGACCCGGCCAAGCTCGACCAGATCCTGGAGGAGCTGGAGAAGCGCGGCCTCGAACTGGTCGAGGACACTAGCGACGGCGACGGCGGCGACGGCGGCGAGGGCGGTGACGAGGAGCCGCAGACCGGCGCCTTCGAGAGCTACCAGTCGGCCGAGGAGAGCGAGGCCGAGATCGGCGAGAAGATCGACGATCCGGTGCGCATGTACCTGTCGCAGATGGGCGAGATCCCGCTGCTGAACCGCGACCAGGAGATCGAGCTGGCGCGGCGCATCGAGATCTACCGCGACGGCTTCCGTCGCAAGGTGATGACCACCCTGGACGCGGTGAAGCGCGGCATCCAGTGGGTCGAAGAGCAGAAGGAGATCTGGGAGCAGCAGGAGAAGAACGCCAAGTCGCACGGCAGCAGCCCGGCCCGCGACGAGCGCATCGACCGCGCCGCCAACCACCTCTCCACCCTGCACCGCATCACCGCGCACGCCCAGTCGCTGTCCGACGGCGTGCTGCTGAAGGACGCCTCGCGCAGCGCCGCCGAGCAGATCCGCATCGAGCGCGTGCTGCGCAACCGCCTGACCCGCGCCTACCGCCTGCTTGAGGAGATGGAGCTGGACGCCAAGACCGTGATCACGGTCAAGGACGACATGCTCGACATGCGCCGCCGCCTGCTGCGCCTGAAGCGCGAGATCGAGCAGACCAAGCGCCGCAAGTCGCAGGCCAAGGACAAGGAAGGCGAGCTGTCGGAGATCGAGAAGCAGATCGGCGAGCCGATCGACCGCTTCATCGAGCGCTGCACCGCCGTCTCGCGCCGCTTCCGCCTCTACGAGGAGGCGAAGCAGAAGCTGAGCTGCGGCAACCTGCGCCTGGTGGTCTCGATCGCCAAGAAGTACCGCAACCGCGGCCTGTCCTTCCTCGACCTCATCCAGGAAGGCAACGCCGGCCTGATGAAGGCGGTCGAGAAGTACGAGTACAAGCGCGGCTACAAGTTCTCGACCTACGCGACCTGGTGGATCCGCCAGGGCATCACCCGCGCCATCGCCGACCAGGCCCGCACCATCCGCATCCCGGTCCACATGATCGAGACGATGGGCAAGCTCAGGAAGATCCAGAAGGACATCCTGCAGGACACCGGCCGCGAGCCGACCATCGAAGAGGTGGCCGAGCGCGCCGGCATCAGCGTAACCGAGTGCAAGCGCGTCATCCGCGTCTCCAAGCACCCGATCTCGCTGGACCGTCCGATCGGCGACAGCGACGACTGCTACTTCGGCGACTTCCTGGAAGACAAGAGCGCCGAGAACCCGGCGAACATCTCCAGCAACGAGCTGCTGAAGGAGAAGATCACCGAGGTGCTGGACACCCTCACCGACCGCGAGCGCGAGATCATCTGCCTGCGCTACGGCATCGGCGACGGCTACACCTACACCCTCGAAGAGGTCGGCCGCCGCTTCAACGTCACGCGCGAACGCGTGCGTCAGATCGAAGCCAAGGCGATCAAGAAGCTGCAGCACCCGATCCGGTCGCGGAAGCTCGAAGGCTTCATCGACACGAAAACCTATTAGCTTCGAGGGGGCTCCGGCGGCTGCGCACGGGATGGCTGAGGCCATTGTCCCCCGTGCTCCGCCGCCTCCCGCCCCCCATCCCTTCGAGGGGGCTCCGGCGGCTGCGCACGGGATGGCTGAGGCCATTGTCCCCCGTGCTCCGCCGCCTCCCGCCCCCTCGGGCTCCCCCAGGAAACCGATCATGCAGTGGCGAGTTCGAGGACAGACGCGGACACGCGCCATGCGCAAGCAGGACCGCGACCGTTGGGTCCCGCAGGCGCTGGTGCGCGCGAAGCCGGCGCCCGCGCCGGCGCCTGGTCAGCCGCCGCCTGAAGCCGCTTCAGGTTCAACGCCTCCCGCCAAGCCGGCCTAGCCTGCCCGCCAGGCCGTCGGCGTCATCCCGGTCTCGCGCCGGAAGGTCCGCGACAGTTCGGCCTGATCGCGGAAGCCGCAGCGGCGAGCCACTTCGCCGATCGCCGGCCCACCCTCCTGCAGCAGCAGCTTGGCCTGTTCCAGCCGCCGGCGCCGCAACTCCGCGGCGATGCCGCGGCCCAGCTGCCGCCGTGCCCGACGTTCCAGGGTGCGCCGGCTGATCTGGGCCAGCGCCGCCAGCCGGTTGATATGCTGCGGCCCGGCCTCCAGCGCGGTCGCCAGAGCCGGATCGATGCCCGCCTCCAGCGCGGTCGAATGTCGCGCCACCACCTGGCGCGGTGGCAGCAGGGTCTCCACCGGCGGCCGCCGGCCATGCTCCAACCAGTCGGCCAGCAGCTCGGCGGCGCGGCGGCCGATGCCCTCGGCATCCAGACGCACGCTCGACAGCGCCGGCTGGGCCAGACGGCACAGCAGATCATCGTCGTCGACGCCCAGCACGGCCATGTCCTCGGGCACCGCGATGCCGGCGGCGTGCAGCAGATCCAGCAGCTGTCGGGCGATGATGTCGTTGGCGCAGGCGACGCCCAGCGGGCGCGGCAGGCTGGCGAGGAAGGCGACACAGCGCGCATCGACCATGGGGGCTATGGCGTGGGGATCGAATGCGCGGGTCGGCGGCACCCACCAGGTGGCAGCGTCCAGCCCGCGCTCGGCCAGGGCGGCGCGTAGGCCCGCAATGCGGCGCAGCGAGGCCTCCTGGCCGCGATGGCCGACGGCGACGAACGAGCGCGGCCCGCGTTCCAGCAGGTGCTCAGCGGCGAGCCGGCCGACCGCCAGATCGTCGGCGAGGACGCGCGGCACCTCGATGCGGCCCCACAGGCCGCAGGTGCTGACCACCGGTACGTCCATGCGCAGGACGGCACGCGCCAGGTCGCGGTCGAAGAGATGGGCGAGGATGGCGTCGGGACGCAGACGCCGCAGGTCCGCCCTGGCGCGCTCGGGCGCGACCGGGACCAGCCGCCATCCGGGATGCGCGGCCGCCGCGGCACTGATGCCGCGCAGCGTCGCGCGGCAGTAGCCCAGCGAAAAGCTGTAGACCAAGGCGATGGTACGCTGCGGGGCCATGTCGCGAAATGCTATATATATGTACCGATATGCCAAACGACGCCCGGAGATCCGGCATAGGATCCGTGCATTCCCGCGGCCGTCCGCGCACGCATCCCCACCGTGAGCCGCCTTTCCGGAACCGTCGGAGAAACCCCATGAGCGCTGCCCTCGTCGTCGCCCCCACCCGCCGCCATCTCGTCCGTGCCGACGGTTCGCCGTTCTTCTGGCTCGGCGACACCGCCTGGGAGCTCTTCCATCTCCTCGACCGCGAGGAGGCGGAATTCTACCTGCGCACCCGCGCAACTCAGGGCTTCACCGTGGTGCAGGCGGTCGCTCTGGCCGAATTCGAGGGCCTGACCCGGCCCAACCCCTACGGCCATCTGCCGCTGGAGGGCAATGACCCCACCCGGCCGGTCGAGGCCTACTTCCAGCACGTCGACTGGATAGTCGCTCGCGCCAACGCACTGGGCATAACCGTCGCCTTCGTGCCGACTTGGGGTGACAAGTGGAACAAGGCCTGGGGCATCGGTCCGGAGATATTCACTCCGCAGAATGCCGAAGTGTTCGGCGAGTGGCTTGGCCGCCGCTACCGCGACGCCGATCTGGTGTGGATCCTGGGCGGCGATCGCGAGGTGAAGACCGACGCGCATCGCGCCATCCTGCGTGCCATGGCCGCGGGCCTGCAGCGTGGCGATGGCGGCACCCATCTGATGACCCTGCATCCCAACGGCCATCACGCCTCCAGCCAGTACGTGCACCAGGAGGAGTGGCTCGACTTCAACATGATCCAGAGCGGCCACGGCGAGAAGGACCTCGCGAACTGGGCGATGCTGGCGCATGACGCCAGCCTGCAGCCGGCCAAGCCCTACATGGAGGCCGAGCCCTGCTACGAGAACCATCCGGTGCGGCATCGCCCCGACCAGGGCTGGTTCGAGGCCTGGGACGTGCGCAAACTGTGCTGGTGGGGGCTGCTGGCCGGCGGCTTCGGCCATACCTACGGCTGCCACGACATCTGGGGCTTCCACGATCCGGTGCGCCAGCGGCGCTTCGCCGATCCGCGCACGGCCTGGTGGGAGGCCTTGCACTTCCCCGGCGCCAACCAGATGCGCCACGCCCGCCGCCTGCTGCTGTCGCGCCCGCTGCTGAAGCTGGTCCCCGACCAGCAACTGATCGCCGGCGATGCCGGCGCCGGTGCCGATCACATCCAGGCAGCCCGCGCCGACGACGGCAGCTACGCCTACCTCTACAGCGCCTCGGGGCGGCCGATCGCGGTCGCGGCCGAGCGCCTGGCCGGCGCCACGCTGCGCGCCGCATGGCTGGATCCGCGAAGCGGCTTCAGCACCGCCATCGGCGAGCTGCGGCGCCAGGGCTTCCCGGTGTTCACCCCGCCGACCGCCGGCACCGGCTGCGACTGGGTGCTGGTGCTCGACGCGGTGGGCTGAGGCCGGAATCGGCGGACGTCGGCACGTCGGCAGAGCGTGGCATCGCCAACCTCCGCCGCATGATCCCGCCATGACCCAGATCATGCCCCTGCGCGCCGGCCCGTGGAGCCTCGACCTCGACGATGGCGACCTGCGCGACCTGCGCCTCGACGGGCGCATCGTCATCAGCCGCATCTACGCCGCGGTGCGCGACGAGAACTGGCGCACCGTCGGAGGCCGGCTGACCGATCTGCAGGTCGAGACCTGCGAGGACTCCTTCAGCGTCTCCTACCGGCGCGAACATCGCGGAGCGGACGTCGCCTTCGACAGCACTCTGCGCATAGCGGGTGGCAGCGATGGCCGCATCGCCATCTCCTATCGTGGTGTCGCGGTAGCAGCCTTCAGCCGCCAGCGCATCGGCCTGTGCGTGCTGCATGACCAGGGTCTGGCCGGCAGCCCGGTGCGGATCGATCACGCCGCCGGCGGCAGCAGCGAGGGGATGTTCCCCGTCCTCATCGCTCCGCATCAGCCCTTCCACGATGTCGCCGCCCTGACCGTGCGCCTGCTCCCCGGGCGCGAGGCGACGGTGCGCTTCTCCGGCGACGTCTTCGAGACCGAGGACCAGCGCAACTGGGGCGACGCCTCGTTCAAGACCTACAGCACCCCGCTGGCGCGGCCGCGTCCGGTGGCGCTGGCCGTCGGCGACGTGGTCGAGCAGCGCATCGAGGTGTCCGCCGCCGGGACGGGCATGGTGCTGGCGGCCGACTTCGCCCCCGATCTGGATGCGGGCCTGCTGCACGCCTGCGGCATCGAGCGCCTACGCGCGGTGGTCGCGGCGGGAACCGATCTGGTGCCGCTGCGCCGGTCGCCGCTGCCGGTGGACGTCGTCCTGCACGGGCCGCCGGCGTCGTGGCCCGATCTCGGCGGCCTCCCCCTGGCCAGCGTGGTGGCGGTGCCGGGCGACCGCAGCACCACTCCCACCGCCTGGGTGCACGAGCTGCGCGCGCGGCTGCCCGCCCTCGCGGTCGGCGGCGGCAACGCCTCGCAGTTCACCGAGTTCAACCGTCAACGTCCGGACGGCTCGGGCTGGGATGTGGTCGACATCCCCATGGACCCCTACGTGCACAGCGTCGATCAGCGCTCGCTGGCGGACAACGTGCCGGCGATCGCGGCGATCGCGGCATCGGCACGGGTGATCATGCCAGGCGCCGAGCTGCATCTGGCGCTGGCGCATGGCCGCCATCCCGAGTTCGCGGAGCGCCACGGCGGCGAGGGCGGTCGGCTCTGGCTGCGGCGGATGATGGACTGCGCGGCTGCAGCTGGGGTCGACGTGTTGGGTCTGGGGCCGGTGGCCTGGCTCAGACCGTCATTCCCGGCCTGAGGATCCAGCACGAGCGGTGCTGGGCGAAGCCGATGCGCCCGTAGTACTCGTGCGCCTGCGGTGCGGCGATCAGCACCATCAGCGCCTGCGGCGCCGCCGCCTGCACGCGCCGGATCAGCGCGCGGCCGATGCCGTGCTTCTGGTGCGTCTCGCGCACCGCCAGATCGGCGAGGTAGGTGACGTGCACGCGATCGGTCCAGGCGCGGGCGAAGCCGACCAGTCGGCCAGCCTCGCGCGCCTCCTCGTGGATGTTGGACGCATCGAGCATGGTCTTGGCGGCGCCGTCCTGCTGCATGGGCCGACGTCCGCCCAGGGTGCAGGCGGCGTAGAGATCGATCAGCTCATCGGCGGTCGGGGTCGCGGTGGCGTAGGCGATGCTCATGTCGACGCCGAGGGTGCCGGCCCGGGCGAGCACGCAACTACCTCCGGTGGCGCTCAGGCCTTCGGGGTGGCTCCGCCGGTCTCGCGCCAGGCCATCGCCAGGCGGGCGAGCTCGGTGCCGTGCTCGATGCCCAGCTTCTTCTTGATGTTGGCCTTGTGCGCCTCGACCGTCTTCTCGGACAGGCCCAGACGCGCGGCCACGGCGCGGGTGGGAAGGCCGTCGCCAGTCAGTTCGAAGACCTGCAGCTCGCGGTCGGACAGTTGCTCGATTGGCGGTCCGCCCCGCGGCGACCCGGCGCCCAGGCTCGGGCTGGTGAAGGTGCCCCCGGAGACGACCTGGCGTATGGCGTCGACGACCAGGGCCGCCGCCTCCTCCTTCATCAGGTAGCCCTTCGCGCCGAGCTTGATGCAGCGCTCGGCGTAGACCCGCTGGTCGTGCATGGACAGGACCAGGATGGCGAGATGCGGGGCGGCGGCGAGCAGGGCGGGGATGCGTTCGAGGGCCGAGCCGTCGCGGAGCTGCAGGTCGAGGACCAGCACATCGGGGTCGTGCTCGCGGACCAGGGCCTCCAGCTGCGTGCCCGAGTCGGTCTCCGCCACCACCACGAAGCCGCCGTCCGCGATCAGCATCTGGCGCAGTCCCATGCGGACCAGCTGGTGGTCGTCGGCGAGGAGGATGCGCGGTCGCGTGTCGAGTGCCATGGCTGAGCCGTTAGCATGGGCCGCCGTGCCACGGCTGCCAGGGGGTGGCTGTGCTGCGTCCTAAGGCAGCACGACGCGTACGGCCCAGCCGCCCTCGGGCTGGGGCGAGCTTTCCAGCTGCGCGCCAAGACGGGCGGCACGCGTACGCATCGAGCGGGTGCCCACGCCCTCGGTCCCGGTGCCGCCGCCGCGGCCATCGTCGACCACGGCCAGGGTGCGCGGTCCGCAGCGGATGACGATGCAGCGGGCCTTGCCGTGGCGGAGGGCGTTGGTCACGGCCTCCTGGCAGATGCGGAAGACGTCGGTGCCGGCGGCCGCCGGTGGTCCTGGAGCGGTCCATTCGAGGCGGCAGTCGACGCCGGCGGCGATCGCCGTGGCGTCGGCCAGCTCGCGCAGGGCGGCCTCCAGTCCGGCGGCCTGGATGGCGACCGGCGCCAGCCGCCGCGCCTGCGCCCGGCACTGGGCGATCGCCTCGGCCATGCCGGCTGAGAGGGCGGTGGCGGTCTCGGCGCCGGGGGTGCCGGCGGATGCGCGTTCCATGGTCTTCGCCTGGAAGCTGAGGGCGGTGAGGGTCTGCCCCAGGCCGTCGTGCAGGTCCTGCCCGATGCCGCGGGCGGTGTCGGCGGCGACCTCCAGCTCGCGGTTGCGCATCTCCTGCTCGCGCAGGCGTTCGCGGTCGGCGATGGCTTGACGCAGACGGGCGACGGCCGGTCTGAACACCAGCAGCGCCTCCAGCGCCAGCACCACCAGCAGCAGCGCGCACAGGCCCAGTTCAAGAGCGACCAGGCGCTGGACGCGTAGGGCCGCCTCTTCGCTGTAGGCCGTCACGATGCGCTCCATGCCTACGAGGAAGCTGTCTTGCGCCTGCAGCAGCCGTTCTACAGCCGCCAGGTCGCCAGGCAGGGCCTGCGCTGCATCGGCCATGGCGGAGAAGGGGGCGTGCAGGTCGGCGAATGCCCTTGCCACCTGTGGGCTGTTGGCCTGACCTGCGTTGGGGAGGTCATCACCAGCCGACAGTCTGCGGTGGGCGACGATCCACTCCGCGAGGACGGTGCGCATCTGCTGTAGATGCGCATCGGCATTGGCACCCGATGTGTCGCGCCAGGCCAGTGCTGACAGTGTCAGCCGCTGCGATAGCATCCGTTGGCGACCGGCGAGATTCACAACCTCGGCATCGGCACGCGCGCGATGCAGGGCCATCTGCACCAGCACCTGTGCTGCGATAGTCAGCAACGCAACCAGGCCCAGTGCGAGGGTGTAGCGGCGGGTGAACTCCCCCGCTGCGCTGCTGTCTAGCTCGGCCATGCTCGGAATGCTACGGAGTGGCAGCCGCGGTCGATCCCGAGCAGATCCGCGCCACCTCTGGCCTGCATGATCCGCAGCCAGTGCCGGCCCTGGTGGCGGCGCAGACCCTGCCGACGTCGCCGCCATACTCGCGGGCGGCGGCGGCGATGGTGTCGGCGCCGACCTGCAGGCACGAGCACACCAGCTTCCCCGCCACCCCGCCGGAGCCGCCGCCCGGCGCCAGCAGGCGTGCGCGCAGCTCATCCAGCTCGACGCCCGACTGACAGAGGTCGAGGAGCTGCGGCCAGGGACCGAGCTCGCCGAGGCAGATCGCACCCACCACCCGGTCCGAGCGCACCACCACCTTGAGGTAGCGGCGTCGGCGCGGGTCGTGCATGCACACCACCTCATCGCCCTCC
>JAFLCQ010000135.1 GCA_017302815.1 Planctomycetota bacterium | reverse complement strand
GAGCCGGATCTCCGCCGCCGGGGTCCCGTCAACGCTCAGGTCGCGCCAGGGGATCAGCACCCGGGCGGTGCACCCGCCTGGACCGGAGACGGCGCTCACCTCGCGCCGCACGATCCTGGCGGCGGCGATGCCGACCTCGATCTGCGGCGGTCCGGATGCGGCCGGAAGGCCATCGATCCGGATCGATACCGCGATGCCGGCGGCATCCTCGTCCAGGGCGTAGGAGCAGGACGGCTGCGCCGCCGACGCCACCGCCTGGTAGTCGGCGGGCTCCGCGGCCGGCAGCGCCAGGGCCAGGGGGATCAGGGCGAATGCGACCAGCCGTCCGAACATGCCTACCTCCGGGGGCCCGCCCCGACAGTGTACGGGCGGCATCCGCGACGTGACGCCGACGCGTGCATCTTGATACAGGGGAGCGTGATATCGAGCCGTAGCGGCAGCGTGCGCCGGAGCGGCGGCGACCATGATCCACTCTGCAAGCGTATCGGCGCCGATCGCCATGCTCACATCCGGCAGTAGCCGGCGTTCCGCCCATGCACCCGGAGTCCGCATGACCCGCATCCTGCCTCTCGCCTGCATCCTGGTCCCGGCCCTCATCGCCGCCGACGACCGCACCATGTCGTTCAACGACGTCATCCAGGTCGTCCCCGCCCCGGGTCCGGTGGTGGTCGACGGCCAGGACGGCGACTGGGACCTCTCGGCCGGGGTGTGGAGCTACAACGATCCCACCATCACCGACCGCTACAGCGTGTGGACCCACCTGATGTGGGACGCCAAGGGCATCTACGTCCTCGGCCGCTACCACGATCCGACCCCGATGCTGAACGCCGCCTCGGGCAAGGACTTCCAGGTCAGCTGGCGGGCGGACTGCTACCAGGCGCGGGTGGTCTTCGACGACCGCACCGACGCCGAGCACATCATGCACGTGAACATGTACTGGTCGTCGACCGACCAGCGGCCGTACATGATCGTCAAGCACGGCGGCTTCAAATCCAAGGAGCCCTACGACGAGACCGGCCGCGACCGCCCCGACCAGCTGGAGCGCTGGGGCGCGAGCATGGACAAGGCCGGCGGCACCATCGCCGCCGCGCCGTGGGCCGACGGCAAGGGCTACAACATCGAGGCCTTCTGGCCCTGGAGCTACTGCCGCACCTCCGGCGCCCCGCTCGCGACAGGCGAGCAGTTCGTCTTCGGCATCGAGGCGATGTGGGGCAATGGCGACGGCACCTCGTCGGCCCACCGCCTCGCCGACGGCATCCGCGACGAGACGGTGAACCGCATCTTCATGTTCCGCGCCCGCAAGGGCTGGGGCAAGGCGGTGATCGCGCCGGCCGGGAAGCTGAAGGTCAGCGACGAGCAGCGCGCCCTGCAGAAGGAGCGCCTGCGCCGCTTCCAGGACTACGACACCCGCGGCAGCGTGCCGATCGCCTACGAGCTGAAGGCGAAGTCGGACGTGACCATCGCGATCGACGACGCCCGCGGCCGCCGGGTGCGCAACCTCTTCGGTCAGTTCCCCCGCGATCCGGGATCGGTGAAGGACCTGTGGGACTGCCTCGACGACCAGGGCAACCCGGTCCCGCCCGGCGACTACACCGCCACCATCCTGCACCACGCGCCGATCGGGCTGAAGCTCGCCAACAGCGTCTACAGCTCGTCGATCCCGCCGTGGACCACCGAGAAGGGCAGCCAGTTCTGGGGTTCGAACCACGGCCATCCCACCTCGGTGGCGGTGCGCGGCGACGCCACCGTCCTCTTCTTCACCGGCACCGAGGGCGGCTCCGGCATCCAGCGCATCGACGACGACGGGGTGATCCTCTGGCGCGACGGCCAGGAGTTCCTCGACGGTGCGATCGACGACAGGTTCGCCTACGGCCTGTCGCGCTCGTCGTGGCAGGGCAAGACCCTGCTCTTCCGCTACGACCTCACGAGCGGCCAGCTGACTCCGTGGGAGGACGCCGAGCGCAGCCCGAGCGCCCTGCTGCTGCCCGACGCCAAGATCGCCGACGCCGCCACCCTCGCCTACGCCCACCAGAAGCTGTGGGCGCTGATCCCCGGCCGCACCCTGCTGCGCATCGCCCGCGGCACCGGCGCGATCGACTCGGAGCTGCCCGCCGGCGAGCTGGTCGCATTGGCCGAGCAGGGCGAACGGCTGCTCGCCCTGCGCCGCGACGGCGCGATCGTCACCCTCGACGCCGAGGGCGCCGCCGGGGCGGCGATCGCCACCGTCGCCGGGCTGCAGGATCCGCAGCGCCTCGCGGTCGACGCCACCGGCGAGCGCTTCCTGATCAGCGACCATGGCACCAACCAGGTCGTGCTCTGCGCCAAGGACGGCACGGAACTCCGCCGCTTCGGCCGCGCCTACCAGGGCGCGGCGCGCCCGGCCGGCACCTTCGTGACGACCGACCTGATCCGCCCGATGGGCGCAGGCTTCGACCACAAAGGCCGGATCTGGATCCCCGAGGGCGTGCAGAGCTGCAAGCGGGTCGGGTTGTGGGACGCGGAGGGACGCCTGCTCGACCAGTTCTGGGGCCAGGCCGACTACGGCGCCATGGCCGCCTTCCCGATCGTCGACGACGGCACCCGCTTCATCGCCCACGGCATCGAGTTCAGGCTCGACCCGAAGCCGGATCCCTGGCGCCGCAAGACCGCCGAGCAGCCGCTGCTCTTCCATCCCGCCCTCGCCGACGAGCGCGGCCTGGTCTACCGCGTCGATGGCCGCGACTACGCCTGCGCCGCCCCCGGCTACAACAAGCCGAAGGACCTGACCATCTTCCGTCGCGACGAGAAGCAGGTCTTCGTCCCCTGCGTGCGCATCACCCCGAACACCCGGCCAAAGGGCGCCAAGACCGACGAGCCGGGACGCGCCTGGATCGACCGCAACGGCGACGGCCAGGAGTCGGCCGACGAGGTCGCGCCGATCGACTGGCGGCACATGTACTGGGCCAACGGCTGGGTCCGCCCCGACCTCGCGCTGCTGGGCACCAACGGCACCTTCCTCAAGCCCACCGGCTTCGGGCCCAAGGGCGTACCGCTCTACGACGTCGCCAAGGCCGCGAAGCTGCCGATGCCGACCAACCCCGACCGCCAGGGCTCGGGCGGGACGCCGGTGATCGACGACGCCGGCACCATCTCGACCGGCATCACCTGGCTGACCGCCGACGGGCGCAGCGGCAGCTATCCCAACCCCTACGGCCGCCATGACGCGCCGGCGGCGCGGCGCGGCCTGCTGATCGCCCCCTTCCGCGCCAACGGCGTGGTCGAGAAGGTCCCTGGCGCCGGTTCGATCACCGCCCTGGGCGGCGACCGCGGCGAGTGGTTCATCATCAGCATGGACGGCCTGTACATCTCCTCGATCTGCCAGGACATCAAGGGCAACGTCGTGCTCGACGAGACCCTCACCGGCGGCGAGAGCTTCGGCGGCTTCCTCTGGCGCGACCAGTCCACCGGCAAGGTGATGGTCCAGCTCGGCGGCGCCAGCTACCGGATCATGGAGGTGACCGGCCTGGAGACCTGCGTACGCGAGACGCGCAGCCTGAAGCTCGACGAGGCGCTGATCCGCCAGGGCGTCGCCATCGCCCAGGAGCGCCAGCGCGAGGCCGGGGTCGAGCCCGCCCGCCTGCGCATCGCCGGGATCCGCGGCGTCCCCGCCGAGCCGGCGCCGGTGATGCAGCCGCTGGCCAAGCCGCTGATCGACGGCGCGGTCGACGTGAAGGTCAGCGAGCCGGGCAACCCGGCGAACTGGTGGCGCGCCGCACTGGGCGTGACCGGCAAGGACCTGGTGGTGATGTGGCAGGTCGCCGACCCCAGCCCGTGGAAGAACGGCGAAGGCCAGTTCACCCACGCCTTCATCGGCGGCGACGCGGTCGACGTGCAGCTCGACATCCCCGGCCGCGGCCCGGTACGCATCCTCGGTGCCAGCGTCGCCGGGAAGAACACCGTCGTCTACTGGCAGGCCAAGGCCGACACGCCGGACAACCCGGTGACCTACGCGGTGCAGAACAACCTGACCAACGCCACCCCCTTCCCGGTGGTGCGCCGCCTCGACCAGGCCGAGCTGAAGGTCGCGACCGGCTTCAACTCCTACACCGCCCTGCTGCGCGTGCCGCTGGCGGACATCGGCCTGACCGGGGTGCGCGGCGCCGAGATCCAGGGCATCGTCGGGGTGATCTACTCCGATCCCTCGGGCACCAACCGCGCCTCGCGCATCTACTGGCACGACAAGCAGACCGGCCTGGTCAACGACGTGCCGAGCGAGGCTCGGCTGAGCCCGAAGCGCTGGGGGCCGATCGACATCGACCGCTGACGCCCTCGCAGGCGCGCCATGCGGGCGCGGGGAACGACGCATCGCCGCGACGCTTTACTCGCGGACTGAAACGCGGTGCTTCCGTCACGTCATGGCCATCGCCCATCGCCATTCTGATCCCGGAGGCACCGATGATCCGCCCACTCCCGCTCAGCGCGACCCTGCTCATCCTGGCATGCGGCCTGGGAGCCGCCCAGACCGACAACCACGGCATCCATGCCGTGCCGGCGCCGGGTCAGGTGACGATCGACGGCGACCTGTCCGACTGGGATCTCAGTGGCAGCACGCTGGTGTGCTACGACGTGGAGTCGCTGCGCGACGTCTACTCCGGCCGGGTGGCGATGATGCACGATGCCGACGCCGTCTACGTGGCGATCCGCTGGAAGGATCCCATCCCGCTGGGCAACCGCCACGACCCGCAGTTCCAGGCCGACAAGGGATGGGCGGGAGACAGCGTCCAGCTGCGCATGAAGACCGACCGCATCACCCATGTCACCGCCTGGTATTTCGCCGGCCGCCAGGAGCCATGCCTCAACCTCGACTGGGGAAAGAGCCTGTCCGAGCCGTTCGGCGGCGGTAGCGCGCTCCTCGCCCGCACCTCCGGCTGGAAGCTGGAGCAGGGTGCCGAGATGGCATTCAAGCGCGATACCGACGGCAAAGGCTACGTGCAGGAGCTGAAGCTGCCGTGGCGGCTGGTCACCATGGACGGCACCCGGCCGCGGTCACGCTTCGCCTGCGGCATCGAACTGCTGTGGGGCGAGGCGGATTGGCCGGTGCACCGCTACGCCGACAATCTGGCCGAGGGGCATTCCAGCCGCGAGTTCTTCTGGACCGCGAAGGACGCCTGGGGCCCGGTGTGGATCGAGGCGAAGGGTCGCCTGGAGCTGCCCACACCGACATGGGAGCGCACCACCGAGGCGGACCGTCCTGAAGGTCCGGTGCGCATCGGCTACACGCTGGAGAAGGACCAGCGCGTCACCCTGGCGATCGACGACGCGCAGGGCCGCCGGGTGCGCAATCTGCTGTCCGCGGGCGAGCGCAAGGCCGGAGCGCATGTCGACCTGTGGGACTGCCTCGATGACGCCGGCAATCTGGTGCCGCCCGGCCGCTATGCCGTGAAGGGCCTGCATCACGACGGCCTGCACCTGACCTATGCCGGCAGCTTCGCCAGCCCAGGCGATCCGCCGTGGAACACCGCCGATGGCAAGGGCGGCTACTACGGCGACCACACGCCTCCCGAGGCGGTGGCCTTCGGCCCCGGGGATCGCGGAGCCATCGCCTGCGCCATGGGCGAGGCCGGCCCGCACCTGATCGGCGTCGACCTGCAGGGGCGCAGGCAGTGGGGACTGGCCAACCGCCGCTCGTTCGGCGGCGGCAGGGTCAGCCTCGCCACCGACGGCAAGCTGCTGTGGATCGCCAATGTCGACGGCAAGGACCAGTCATTCACGGTATGGCGCTGCGATCTGGCCACCGGCGCCTATGCGCCGTGGAAGCGCACGGGCGCGGATGGCAAGGAGGTGCTCGACCTGCCGGTGCGCGCTGCGGACGGCTTCGCCCAGATGCGCGCCATCGCCGTGCACGGCAACCGCCTGGCGGTGATCCTGGCGGGCGAACGCCAGGTGCTGCTGCTCGACGCCGGGACCGGCGATGAGCTCGGCCGCCTGCGCGATCTTCCCGAAGGTCTGGCCGCCCTGGCCTTCCGCGCTGACGGCAAGCTGCTGCTGGCCGCCGGCGAACGCCTGCTGCTGGCCGACACGGCCGGCGGAACCCCGACCGTGCTGGCGCAGGGGCTCGACGATCCACGCGGCATCGCCGTCGATGGCAATGGCCGCATCCATGTCAGCCAGCGGGGCAAGGCCATGGCGGTGGCGGTGTTCGCTGCGGACGGACGGCGGCTCTCCAGCATCGGCAAGCCAGGAGGACGCCCGGCGACAGGCTTCTTCGATGAGTCGGGCATGCTCGACCCATCGCAGATCGCCATCGACGCCAAGGGACGGCTGTGGGTCACCGAGAGCCAGCAGCAGCCCAAGCGCACCAGCGTGTGGAATCCGGATGGCAGCCTCGCCTTCGACCTCATCGGCACCACCGCCTATGCCGCCGGCGGACAGATCGATCCTGATGACGCGGCCTCGGCATTCAGCGAACGCTGCGAATACCGCTGGGATGCACAGCGGAAGACGTGGCGCCCCCATTTCACCATCGCCGACGCGCTCGGGACCGGCGGCGAATGGGTCAGCCGCTTCGCCCGCATCGGGGGCCGGACCTACGTGCAGATGCGCGGGACGGCCCGCGATTCCGCCATGGTCAAGATCCTGGTGCGCCGGCCCGACGGCGGTTGGCGCCACTGCGCCGAGTTCGGCAACGTCGGCCTGGGCAAGGCGATCGACGAACCCTACCACAAGGAGTGGAACGCCAAGTTCACCACGCCGCTGTGGCAGGGGCATTTCGGGCGTTCGTTCTGCTGGACCGACCGCAACGATGACGGTTCGGCGCAACGCGAGGAGATCGAGACCGCTGCAGGCCGTCTCGGCGGCTACTATTGGGGCCAGGCCATGGGCTCCGACCTGCAGGTGGTCATACCGACGCAGGGCGAACTGCTGGCGATGGCGCCGGCGGGTTTCAGCAGCGGCGGCACGCCGCTCTACCGCCTCGCCGACGCCCAGCGTTCGAAGCCGTCGTGCGGCATCACCGGCGGAGGCATGCTCTACGTCGGACGCGATGGTCGACGCTACCTCAACCAGAGCCCGCTCACCGCCGTCGATCGCGGCGGCAACGTGCTGTGGACCTATCCGAACGACTACGTCTCGGTGCATGGATCGCACCATGCGCCGGCGCCTCGACCGGGGCTGCTCATCGGTCCCAGCAGCTTCTATGGATCGACCGAGCTGAAGGACGTCGGCGAGGTCTTCTACCTCAATGGCAACCTGGGGCAGAACTTCATCTTCACCGAGGACGGGCTGTGGGTGCAGTCGCTGTGGAATGATTGCCGTGGCTGGTTCGATGTGCCGTCCCAGGCCGTCCCGGGGATGCCCTGCGATGCCATGACCGCCGGAGGCGAGAGCTTCGGCGGCTGGTTCTGCCGCACACCGGACGGCAAGGATCGCGTGGTCGGGGGTGGAACCGCCGCCATCGTCTACGACCTCTCCGGCCTGGACAGCCTGCGTCGCTTCGCGACCGCGGTCGAGGTGCGGCCGGCCGACCTGGCTGCCGCCGACGAGCTGCGGGTGAAGCGCGCGGCGCAGCGCATGCAGTCCAAGGTCTGCACCATCCGCGCCACGAACCAGGCTCCAGCGATCGACGGCGATGTGTCGCGCTGGGACATGCAGCGCGATGCGGTGGAGATCGCCGGCGGCGCGGGGCAGGTCGGCTCGGCCAAGGCCATGTACGATGCCAGGAACCTCTACCTCGCGTGGCAGGTCAAGGACGGGACGCCGTTGAAGAACGCCGGGCAGGACGAGCGCCTGATGTTCATCACCGGCGATTGCGTCGACCTGATGCTGCGGACCACCGCGGCCGCCGACGCCAAGCCGGTGGCGGGCGATCTGCGCCTGCTGCTGACGCTGAAGGCCGGCAGGCCGCTGGCGATGCTGTACCAGCCGATCGTGCCGGGAGCGGCGCCGGGCGAAGCGGCCGAGCTGAGCTCGCCGGTGCGCAGCGTGCACTTCGATCGCGCGCGCGCGATCGACATAGAGCTGGCGATGAAGCCCATCCCCGGCGGCTACGCCGTCACCGCGGCGGTCCCGCTCGCGCTCCTCGGCATCGACAGTCTCTCCGGCAGGGTCCTGCGCGGCGACTTCGGCATCCTGCTGTCCGACAGCGCCGGCCAGGAGTGCACCTCACGCAACTACTGGTCGAACAAGGCGGCGAACAACACCAACGATGTGCCGGACGAGGCGATGCTGCAACCGGCGCTGTGGGGCGAGCTGCGCTGCGAATAGGAACCGGGCGGAAGGGACGCGGCGGGCGACCCTTCCGCCGTGCGCCCGCCGCCTAGCGCACGCGGACCATCCAGGGCAGGGCGGCGGGATCGGGGGTCTCCTGCAGGCGGACGACGCCGTACCAGCGCGGGTTCCAGGGGTGGCCGTCCTCCGACCACAGGAGGTGCGTGGTCTGGCCGTCCCCGCCCTGATGGACCCACCACAGCGACAGGCCGAGGTCGCCCGAGGCCGGCCACCCCTGCTGTTCGAACAGGGCATACGGCACGGTGCATTCGAGGCGGGTGCGCCCGTCGGCCGCCGCCCAGCGCCCAACCGGCTTCAGCCCGCGCGGCGAGGTCTCGCCGGGCGAGAGGGCGAGGACGCCGTCCGGTTTCAGCACGCCGCTCAGCCAGTAGTAGCGCCCGACCGTGCCGAGCTCGACGGCCGGCCGGGGGTCGAGGAAGACGGTGAAGCGGTCCTTGGCTATCTCGCCCTGCACGTCGAGGGCGAGGTGCATGCCATCCGCGCCGGCGCGGACGCTCCAGCGCATCCGGCACGCCTCGGGAGACGGCCGCCGATCGGCGGGACCGGTAGCGAAGCGCGCCTGGCAGGGCTCGCCGAGCGGGCTCCACACCTGCCGCGTCCATTCGCCGAGGTCGCCGTCGGG
>JAFLCQ010000134.1 GCA_017302815.1 Planctomycetota bacterium | reverse complement strand
GCGCTGCTGATCGGCGGGCTGGTCTCGGCGCTGGCCGGGGCGCAGCCACCAATGCTCGGCGACGCGGGCCTCGTAGCGGCCGCCGTCCTCGGGCTGCCAGGTGCAGGTGCCGGTGGGAGCGTCCACCTCCAGGCGCATGCGCATCATGCAGGGGTCGTAGGCGTCGGTGCCGGGGGCGGCGTGCTCGACGATGCGCCACGACGCCGACCAGTCGGGGCCGCGTGGCGTCTCGGGGCGCTGCGCCTGCCACGAGGCGGTGCCGGCGAAGGCGCTCGCTGGCACCATCTCCCACTCGCCGGCCTTCGCTCCCGGTTTCCGCCAGGCGATGGCGGCACAGAAACCGCCGCCGCCCTGCACCACGCGGTAGTCGATGCGGTGGCGGCCAGACGTCAGCTGCACCGTGCCGTGGTGCTGGCCGCGGGTGCCTTCGTCGGCGCCGTGCCATCCCGGCCAGGCGGCGATCTCCTTGCCGTCGATGAGCAGCACCGAACCGTCGTCGCTGATGGTGGCGATGCTCCAGGCGCCCGGTGCGGGGGGATCGATCCATCCCGTGTAGCGGACGAGAATCTCCTCGCTGGGCCCGAAGGGATTGCCGCCGTGGAAGATGCGCTCGGCCCAGCCGCGACCCTGGGACGCTCCGGCTTTGTCCCACTGCGCCAGGATCTGCGCTGCGGTGTCGGCGGGCAGGTCGGCAGGGCGGGGACGCACTTCCAGCTGCAGACCGGCGGGAGCCTCCCAGGGCGCCGGGGCGAGAGCCGTGCCGACGTAGAGCCGCGCCCCGTTGCCGGCAGCCGCGGCATCGAACCACACCTCCATGGCCTCGCCAGCTGATTGCCAGACCAGGCGGGTGCCGACCGGGCGGCCGCCGGCGCTGACCACGATGGCGGAGCGTTCGTCGGCGGACTGCGGCCAGACCAGGACGCGACCAACCGGGGCCTCGGGCTGGCCGCTGTCGCGGACCAGGGTGTAGCGACGAGCGGCCGCTGGCACCGTCCAGTCGGCCGCTGATAGCAGGCCGGGCAGCAGGATCGCGAGCTGAACCAGTCGGGACATGGGCTTAGGAATGATACGCCTGGCCTGCCCAGGTGTTGCGCCGGCAGAGGATTCGCTCCACCGCCGGCCTGAGCATGGTTGCGGACGGCCTGTGGCTGGCCAGCGTGCCGGTTCGGAGCCCGCCATGTCCTGCACGCGCATCCTGCCCCTCCTCGTCCTGGGTGGTGTCCTCGCCGCCGCTGAACAGGGCTTCAGCATCATCCCGTCGCAGGCGATCGCCATCTACGAGCCCAACGCGCCCATCTCGTGGACCGTGAAGGCCACCGGCGAGGGCAGTGTGCCGATGAACGCGGTGACCTATGTGCTGAAGAAGGGCGGGGCGCAGGCGATCGCTCAGGGCACCCTCGATCTGACGGCAGGTGCGGGCACCATCACCGCCAGCCTGGATGCGCCGGGCACGATCCTGGTCGAAGTGACGGCCAAGGCGAAGGAGGCGGGGCAGAAGGACGTGAAGGCCCTGGCTGGCGTCGCGGTCGCGCCGCGCCAGATCACCCCTTCGCTGCCGGTGCCCGACGACTTCGACGCTTTCTGGAAGGACAAGCTGGCGGAACTCGCCGCCGTCCCCGCCAATCCGGTGCTGACCGAGGCCCCGTCTGAGCGCGACGGCGTCGACTACTGGCAGATCACCATGGACAACATCCGCGGCACGAAGATCCGTGGACAGGTGGCGAAGCCGAAGAAGGAGGGGCGTTTCCCGGCCCTGCTGATCGTGCAGTGGGCCGGCGTCTACAAGCTGCCCAAGAACTTCGTCACCGGCGACGCTGCTGGCGGCTGGCTGGTGCTGAACCTCAACGCCCACGATCTGCCCATCGATGAGCAGGACGCATTCTACAAGCAGCAGGCCGACGGTCCGCTGAAGGGCTACACCGCGATCGGCAACGACGACCGCGAGCAGAGCTACTTCCTGCGCATGTTCCTGTCCTGCGCCCGCGGCGCCGACTACCTCGCCTCGCGTCCGGACTGGGACGGCACAACCCTGGTGGTCGCCGGCAACAGCCAGGGCGGCCTGCAGTCGCTGGTCGCCGCCGGCCTGCGTCCGGAGCTGATCACCGCCCTGATGGTCAACGTCCCCGCCGGCTGCGACAACACCGCCGCCGACGCCGGGCGCGCCGCCGGCTGGCCGAACTGGATCAACGCCGGGGGTGGCAAGGACAAGGCCAAGGTGCACGAGACCGCGCGCTACTTCGACGGCATGAACTTCGCATCGCGCGTGCGCTGCCCGGCGCTGGTGGGCATGGGGCTGATCGACACCACCTCACGCCCGGACGGCGTGTTCGCGGCGATCAACAGCATGAAGGGCCCGGTCGAGCTGGTGGTGATGCCGGAGTACGGCCACCAGGGGAAGCATGAGGCGTTCTATAAGCGGATGGGGGCGTGGAAGGCGGCGATGGTGGAGGGGAAGAAGGCGCCGGTGCAGTAAGGGGGGAGGGGGAGAGCAGCGGGCGTCTGGCATCTGAATCTGGCTGCTGGCTGCTGGCTGCTGGCTGCTGGCTGCTGGCTGCTGGCTGCTGGCTGCTGGCTGCTGGCTGCTGGCTGCTGGCTGCTGGCTGCTGGCGCTCGTGGCCACGTCCGGCTCCTTGCTCCGCCTACCGTACCCCTCGTGCTCGGCGTCAAGGCTGCCCGCGCTTCGCGCGGCGCGCGATGACGCGCGGCCTTGACCCCTGCGCGCGTGGGGTGCGGCAGGCTGCACAAGGAGCCTCAGCATGGCTACGATCCACAACATCCGCGTCCTCGAATCCGCCTACGCGCAACTGACCGCCGTGGCCGGCCTGGACGTCCGCTTCGGCGATCTGCAGTCGCAGCTGCGCCGGGCCGCGGTGTCCGTCTGTAGCAATATCGGCGAAGGCGCCGGTCGCGGCAGCGATGCCGACTTCGCCCGCTTCCTGACCATCGCTCGTGCATCCAACGATGAAATCGCGGTCCAGCTGCGCATCTGTGCTGGCCTGGGCGTCGCGGTAGCCACGGCGCAGACCCTTAACGGCAGCACCGGTCGGCAGCTGACGGCGTTCATCCGCCGCCTGCGTGGCGGGGGATGACGCCAGACGCCAGGCGCCAGATGCCAGCAGCCAGCAGCCAGATGCCAGCCGCCAGCCGCCAGCCGCCAGCCGCCGGCATTCATCATCCGCCGCCTGCATGGCGTCGGATGAGTCCGCCGATCAGGCGGCCGGTTTCGGCCGCCTGATCGAGGATGCGCGTGGTGGTTTCGGTTGGGATGGCACCTGCGTCCTGAGCGATGAGGACGAGGGCCTGGACTTCCTCGTTGGATCCGTCGGCGATGCGCAGGAAGCGGAGAAAGTCGCGCGGCGTCCGGGCTGCGCCTTCAGCGATGTTGGCGGCGACGGAGATGGCGGCGCGGCGCAGTTGCGAGACGAGGTCGCCGTCGGCGCGGACGCCATCTGTCGCCTGGGTGACGAGTCGGATGGTGGCGCGAGCGTGTTGGAAGGCGTGGAGGTGGATGCAGCGCGGCATAGCGAGGTTCCCTTTCGGGCCGCGGCGCACGCATGCGCGCAGGTGTCAAGGCCGCGTCAGCGCCGCGCGAAGCGCGGGTAGCCTTGACGCCGAGCACGTGCGTAAGCTGTGGCGCGGAAGGGAACCGGCGGCGCTACGGCCAACCCTGCATCTGGCATCTGGCATCTGGCATCTGGCGTCTGGCGTCTGGCGTCTGGCGTCTGGCGTCTGGCGTCTGGCGTCTGGCGTCTGGCGTCTGGCGTCTGGCGTCTGTCATCCCTCCACCCCGATCACCCCACCCACCTATACCCGATCCCCCACGTCGTCTCTTCGCCATGCACCCAGGTCCTGGCGATCTTCGGCTCGATGCTGGAGCCGTTCTCGCCCGCCCACAGCACGATGTGGTCGAGGGGGGCGTCGACCGCCACCTCCAGCACGCCGCCGCCGTCGAGGTGCACGCGGCTCGGCTCGCGGCTGCCCCACAGGCCGGCGAACACCGCGCGGGCGACCGGTGGTTCGGGGCGCCACAGCCCATCGTCGCCCTGCACCGCGGTGCCCAACTTGCGCATGCCCGGAAAGGGCTTCGGCGCCGCCATCAGGCGTGCGGCGGAGGGCAGAGCGTAGGCGGTGCCCTGCAGGCTGCGCTGGGCGAAGAACGGATGCGCGTACCACGCCAGCGGCAGATAGCGCTGCATCGGCGCCTGCAGCGCGAAGGTGGTGGTCGACTGCAAACCGTCCGTGCTCAGCTCCACCCGTCGGACCAGGCGATAGGCGATGCGGTTGCGGCCGGGCAGGCGCAGGCTGTCCTCGGTGCGGAATTCCGCCCAGTCGGGGCCGCTCTCGACCTCCCAGTCGAGGACGGTGCTCAGCTGCGCGTCGGCATGCTCCTCGCCGGCCTCGCCGCCGCGCTTGATGATGCGACCGCAGCCCGGGCGCAGGAACTCCTCGCCGTCGCCGGCCAGGTGCCAGGCCAGCCCGCTCTCGAAGGTTTCGGGCAGGCCAAAGCCGTCATAGCGGTGCCAGCCCAGGTCGACCTTGCCGCACAGCTCGCGCCCGTCGCGGATCAGGCTGCGCACCCAGCCGCCATGGATGAAGCGGGCGCCCAGCATGTCGGGACCCGGCCGCGGATCGAAGACCTCGGCCTTCCAGGCGCCGTGGCTGAGGTTGATGAGCGGCAGGTTGGGTCGGCTCACGATGTCTCCCTGGTGCGACCGGGCATGCTAGCACGCGCACAGGGCGCGCCAGCCGGCCCGCTCGCGGGCCTTGACTCAGATCGCCAGCTTCACCCGCCCGCCAGCCTTCAGGATATGCGACTCGCCGCCCAGGCACACGTTTGCCGCGATGCCCTTGGGTATGGCAGCAGACATATGGACGCGTCCGTCGCGGCGTTCCCAGGCGACGCGCACGTCGCCGCGCGGGGTCGGGATCAGGGTCTCGGCGCGGTCGACGCCGTCGACCGGCTGCGGCGCGATGGCGATCTTCGACCAGGCCGGGGCGAGCTGTCGCACGCCGCAGAGGATGCGCGGCAGATGCACCGCCGGGTGCGCAGTCCAGGCATGGCTGGCGGTGCCGCCGTGGGCCTCGTTCCAGTCGAAGCCCTCCCAGGTCGTGCCGGTGGCCAGCATCGGCTGCCAGCGGCGGCGGATGAAGGCGATGCAGTCGGCGCCGTGGCCGCGGTCGCCCGCCGCCTGCAGCACGTAATGCGACCAGAACGCCGACGGCACGGGGCCGGGCAGCTCCGCGCCGCGCAGGTAGGGCAGCAGGAAGCGCTGCACCAGGCTGTCGTGCCCTTCGGGTCGCAGGCCGAGCAGGATGCCCAGCACCTGGTCGTGCACCGATTCCTTGCCCGGCTCGGCATCGGTGCCGGCCAGCCATACCCCGCGTTTGCGGTCGTAGAGGTGCTTCAGGACCAGGGTCTCATGGCGGTCGGCACGGCGGGCCAGGTCCGCGGCCTCGGCCTTCATGCGCGCGGCGGCGCAGCACGCGGTCAGCTCGCGCAGGGCGTGCAGGTACCACAGATTGAGGAAGGTCGGCACCTCTCCCTTCCACAACGTGCTCCAGTCCTCGAACAGCCAGAAGCGCCGATCGTAGGCCAGCAGGCCGCTGCGGTGGCGGGCCTCGGCGGTGTCAAAGTAGCCCAGCACCTGCTGCACCCGCGGCCACATCTCGCGCACCAGCGCGGTCTCGCCGGTCTGCCACCAGTGGTCGCGGATGGTCAGCAGCCAGGTCAGCGCGAAGTCGGGCAGGATGCAGTTGTAGGCGATGGTCGGAGCGTGGCCGTAGGTCAGGCCGGAGGGGCCGGGCTGGGCCGCGATCGAGCGGATGCCGCGCGCCAGCAGCTGGGCATCGCCATCAAGATGGAAGGTGTTGGCCGCCTGCACGCGGGCGTCGCCCCACCACTGCGCCTGCTCGCGCCAGGGGGTGTCGACGTAGGCGTCGGCGGCGCAGACCTGCTGCGTGATGCGGCAGGCGGCGTGGATGTCGTTCAGGATCACGTCTGACGACGCGAAGACGCCGCGCATCGCGAAGGGGTAGCCGGCGGTGCGCAGGCGCAGGCGCACGTTCAGCGGCCGCAGCGCCCCGCGCACCACGATGGTGATGACACCGAAGCCCAGGAGATGGAAGAAGTCGTGCGCGCTGCTGCCGGCCGCCGGCAGGAAGCGGCTGCCGAGGGCGATGATGCACGCATCGCCGACCGTGTGCTGCTCGCCGCGCAGGCCGACCAGGCCCTCGTGGTAGAGCAGATCGACGGCCTCGCCGCCGGCGGCGCCATCGACCTCGATCCGCGTGCTGGCGTGGACGTAGCGTCCGACCCGCACCGTGGCGGCGGCCCAGCCGCTGGGTCCGGTGGCGGGCATCGCCACCTCCAGCCAGCCGTCGCGCTGTTGCGCATCGCCGGCCGGGGTCCACGCCGCCGCCTTGGCGTCGGCGACGAAGGGCCACGCCACGTTCTGCCAGTCGCGCCAGCCCTCGGGAGCGACGCCAGCGGCGCGCGAGACGATGCCGGCCGGCGCCAGTTCGGCCTCGGCCAGCTGCGGGATGCCGCGCGGTTCCACTGCATCCCACGGCGGGCGGCTGAAGGCGACGCATTCCTTGCCGTCACCGAGGTAGTGCTTGCGATCGTTGCCCCAACCGGTCGGCGGGGTCGGACTGGTGATCCAGGCGCGATCGTCTGCGGCGGCGTCGACGTGCTCCTGGAAGTCGAGCTGCAGCGACAGGCGCGCGGTGGACTCGCGATGGGCCGGGCCGCGACGGGCCTGCCATGAGGAGTCGCTCAGCAGCAGCACCGTGCCCCAGCGGCCGGCGCACAGCAGGCCGGCGGCGGTGCGGTGCAGGTAGCGGAAGGTGGAGACGCCCGGATTGTAGACCTCGACCGCGATCCAGTTGGCGCCGGAGCGCAGGTATGGGGCGAGGTCGATCTCGTCGAAGGGCCAGCTCTCCTGGTAGCCGCGCGCCGGGCCGCGGGTGACGTAGCTCCCGTTCACCCACAGGCGGTAGTGCTGGTCGGCGGTGATGCAGAACGGCGCCTTCTTCGGCGCCGCGTCGAGGGTGAAGTCCTTGCGGAACTGGGCGAAGCTGTTCACCAGATAGGTGAAGCCGCCCGGCCACAGCCAGCGCGCCTGGCGCAGGGGATGGTCGGCGGGCAGGGCGGAAGCTGTGGAGGAGGGCATGTTGCGGATTCCTGCCCTGCGCCCGTCCAGCGCAAGAGCACGATCCGCGGAATGCGCCAGCACGCGATTGACGTTACCGGGTCTGACCGGGCCGCTAGGCTGTCAGCATGGCCCTGCCGCTGCCGCGCAGCCGCACCGTGTCCAGGCCGCCGGGAGCGGCGGTGCATCCCGCCTTCCGCGCCATCAGCGAGGTGGTCGCCGAGCGCGCCAGCGGCTGGGACGAGCACCGCCATGCCGAGCACGAGGCGATCGTCGTCGTCCGCGGCATCTACCGCTGCACCCTCAATGGCGTCGAACTGGCCCTGCGTCCCGGACAGGTGGTGGTGGCAAAGCCCGGCGATCGCCACGCCGACCATCTGGCGGCCGGTACCGCCTACTTCGCGGTCTGGTTCTCACTGGCCGGCGGGCTGTTCGCCGACGGCGTCGCCGCGGAGCGCCAGGTCGCCGATACCGGCCCGGACGCGATGACGGCGGTCCAGCGCATGCACCGCCAGGTCTGCGACGGCGTGGCCGGGGCCCGTCTCGACGCCGAGTTGGCGGCGTTGCTGTGGCTCTGCGCCGGCGCCCTGCCAGCCGGGTCGCTGGCGCCTGCGTTCGCGCCCGGCTCGGACGGCTTTGCGGCCAGGCTGCATGCCGCCTTCGCCGCCCTGCCGCCCGGCCGCCTGCCGGTGGCGCAGCTCGCAGCGCGTCTGGGCCTCAGCCCGCGCACCTTCGAGCGCCGTTGCCGCGCCGAGCTGGGCTGCGGGCCGGCGCGGGCGCACAGCGGCTGGCGTCTCGATCGCGCCGCCGAACTGCTGCGTTCGACCGACAGGCCGGTGCGCGCGGTCAGCGACGATCTCGGCTTTGCCAACCCCTTCCACTTCAGCCGGGCCTTCGCCCGCCGCTTCGGGGCCGCTCCGGCGGTGTGGCGGGAACGGATAGGCAGCGGTCGCATCTAGGCATGGAAATACGGGATCCGAAATTCCATGATGGCGCCCGGAGACAAGCCATGTTGGATATCCTCCCCCTCGACGGCACCTGGGAACTGCACTGGAGCGACGCCCAGCGCGGCGTGCGCCAGGATGCGGTGGCGCGACCCGGCGCCGACCAGGCGTTCTCCTTCCCTGCCCAGGTGCCCGGCGAGGTGCATCTCGACCTCGAGCGCGCCGGCGTCCTGCCCGACCGCAACCTGGGCCTGGGGCATCTCGCCGGCCGCTGGGTCGAGCAGGCGCGCTGGTCCTACCGCCGCACCTTCACCGCCCCCGATGCCGCGCGCGCCGGTCGCGCCTGGCTGGTGCTGGAGGGCCTGGACCATGATGCGGTGGTGGTGCTGAACGGCGCCGAGGTGGCGCGCCACGGCAACAGCTTCCGCCCCTGCCGGGTCGAGGTGGCGAAGCATCTGCGCGCGGGCGACAACATCCTGGCGGTGCACATCGAGAGCGGCCTGCACGGCGCCGCCGACAAGCCGAGCGCCGGGTTCCTGAATGCCTACGACGTGACGACCAAGCGCCACTGGCTGCGCAAGCCGCAGAACCAGGCCGGCTGGGACTGGTCGCCGCGGCTGATGAACGTCGGCATCCAGGGCGGCGTCCGCCTGGAATGGTGCGCCGACCCGGTGCGCCTCGACCAGGTGGCGCCGCTGGCGACGGTGGAATGGCGAATTCAACGCCGGCTCCTACCCCGAGTCGGTGTCTGCCAAGAACGCCGCCGAAAACATCACCATGGTGCTCTACCCCAACGACGCCAGCGAGAACGGCAAGGAGCTGCGACTGCGGCAGCA
>JAFLCQ010000133.1 GCA_017302815.1 Planctomycetota bacterium | reverse complement strand
GGGCCGTCGGCGCCGTGGCCCATGCCGGGCACGAGGTAGAAGCGGCAGAACTCCGCCGCCGCCTGCGGCGAGCCGGCGCGCTCGCACAGGCGCTCGTACCAGTCGAGGGTGGCGTGGTAGGGCACGCACGCATCGGCCGTTCCGGAGACCACCAGCAGGCGACCGCCCCGGGCCCGGAAGCGCGACAGATCATCGTCCTCGGCGTTGAGGTCGGGCCCGAGCGCCGCCAGGTAGCGCTCGATGTCGGCGGCGAAATCGAGCTGCAGCAGGTTCTGCCGCGGTCCGAAGACCCAGTGGAAGAGGTAGAGGTTGCCGGTCGCGTTGTCCCACGAGCTGCCCAGCGGCACGCCGTCGAAGATGCGCTCGCCGGTCAGCGCATGGCGCGGCCCGTCGAAGAGCTTGCGCAGGGCCTCGGCATGGGCGTCGGTCAGGGATGGATCCCGCTGCCGCGCCAGAGCGATCACGGCGGCGATGTCCGCCGGGGTGGCGCGCGGATCGGAGACCATGCGCCCGGCGGTGGCGGCGATCTCGCGCGGGGCCATGTGCTCGTTCGCGGCCGCGACCACCGCCTGCTGCTGCGCCGGGGTGAACGGGCGGCGGGCGAGGATCTGGTGGTTCCACAGGAAGTAGGCGTGCAGTGGAGCCCGGCAATGCGCCGGCACGCGGGCGACGATGCCGTCGTAATCGTCGGGATGGCGCTGCGCCTCCTGCATCGCCTGCTGCCCGCCGGTCGATCCGCCGACGAAGTAGGAGAAGGACGGATCGCGCCCGTAGGCGGCGCGCACCAGCGCCTTGCCGGCGGTGGTCATGAGGTGGGTGGCGCGATGGCCGAAGTCGCGCCAGACCTCGGGGTTGCCGTTGCCGGACGAGGAGTCGGGGAAGGTGCCCATGTCGGTGTGGGCGACGGCGTGGCCCCCCCGGCATGCATCGGCGAGCGCGCCGGGGTTGATGTGGCCCGCGGCGCCGCCGTTGCCCAGGCCGAGGAAGCGGCCGTTCCAGCGCTCGGGATCGGGCAGCCAGACCTCGACGACGATGCGCGAACCCTGCGCCGGGCGCAACTCGAGGCGCACAACCGTACGCGGGGGCAGGCCGCGCCGGGGCGCTTCGTTGGCGAGTTCGAGGGTGTCGGATTCCTGGCGTTCGAGCCGGGTGATGGTGGCATCGGGGATGACGAGATCGCGCAGGGATGCGAGCATGGGGTTGCCTTCGGCGGCCGGCACGAGGTGGGCGAGGAGCAGGAGGAGCAACAGCCGGTGCACGTGGCCATCATAGGCATTAGGACGCAACCGACAGGAGCAGCATTCCGGTTCGTCATGAGAACAGCACTCCGGGCCGTGCTGCTGTATCGACGCGCGGCGTCCGAACTGTATCGATGCGACATCTCCTCGGTGGTGCCGTTGCCGGCGACCAAGACCGCCATCAGCTGATTCCAGATGCCGTGTGCAGAAAGGCACACAGCCTGCTTGTGAAGCAACCCCGCCCAGAGCCCGAGCAGTCCACGGAAGCCATGCGCCGCCGGACAGTTCATGGAGTTGTTTCCCGGCTACACCACCAAGACTGGCTATCCGCCATACTAGACGACACCAGTCCTCATCGACCGGAATTCCGCATGTCCCTCCTCCGCACCTGCTTCCTCGCCGTGCTGGCCAGCGCCCTGTTCTGCCTCGACACCTGCGAGGTCCCGGTCGGATTCGAGGTCGGCGAGATGATTGGAGATCCGTCAGGAACCTCCGTCTACCTCATCGATGCCACAACTCCAAAGCTGTACGCCATCGACACCAGCACCGGAACGGTGCGGGTGCAGGCTGGTCTGCAGGATGGCTCAGGCGACCCATTGCCGGCCGAGGCCGTCGTTGGGGCCTACCTGGCTCTGTCGACCGACAGCCAGCATCTCTACATCTCGCTGCCCAGTGAGCAGTGCATCCAGCGTTACAACACCACCGACCTGACATTCGAGGCGCAGACTCCGCTCGCGTTCACACCAGGGTCCTTCGTCGTCACAACTGATGGGATCATCTGTGTCGCGCACGAGGGGGCCGTATTATGGGAGTTCAGCACAGTCCTGGCGACCGACGGATCGGTCGTCTCAAGCGTCCAGCACGCCGATATTCCCCTACTCCAACTTGGCGACAACGGGACCAGCGTTCATGCAAGCGGGGTGATATCCAACGGCTACGAGGGTGTCGCCACCTATGACATCGACCCAGATGGCCACTTCACCCTTAGGGCCAGCACATCGGTATTCGGCAACATCGGCACTGACTTCGCAGCCAATGACACAGATGGGGTTGTCTATTATTCTCAAGCCGATCCCCAGGGAATCGGCATTGCGAAAATCGCAGAAGCCTCCCGCTCGTTCCTCAGCAATGGCTACGGCACGGACAATATCTGCATTGCCACAGCGCGCGACAGCGACCGATTCGCAGCCGCCACACGGTACTGGATATCTTTGTACCGTCGCGACGACCATGGCCGCATGTTCACCTTCATCGTCGGCAACAACGTGCTTCCTCCGCGCTGCCTGGCCGTAGCCGCCAATGGCCACATCATATATCGCACCAACAACCAGCGACTTGGCATCATTGGCTTATCACATCTCTCAGTCCTGCCCGGCGCCCCCCAAGCAGCGCTATCAGTAACCGTTCCAGGGAACCTTCAGCGTCAATTCTCATCAGTCCTATCAACTGGAGGGGCATCCTCGATCACCGATGTGCGGTGGTCCATCGACAATAGCGATGTCTCAAACGATGCCGTCTTCACGCATACATTCACCGCTGCCGGCACACACGACATCATGTTGACCATCACAACCGCCAATGGAGCAACTGCGTCTACGCGAACAATCGTCACCGTCACTGATGCCACACCCCCGACCTATCGCCTTGCGGTGATCCATGGCACCGGTAGTGGAACCTACGCAGCCGGTACTGTGGTCACTGTCGAGGCCATCCCACCTACCCGCAATCTCTCCTTCCTTGGTTGGAGCGGAACTCCGGTGTCCGACATCGCATCCCTGGCGACCACCCTAGTTGTTCCCACACACGATGTCACGCTCGTTGCACGCTTCTCCGGCCCCACCTTCAATGCGCGCTCCGCCTGCGAATCCGATGTCAGCTTCAACATCGGCGCCATCCGAGGCGATCCGGCCACCAGCACTGTATACTTGCTTGACGCTTCGTCACCGAGGATCTTGGCCATCGACACAACAACCGGCACCATCAACCGCCAAGTCCTGCCGGTCAACAATTCCGGAACTAGATATCTCGCCTCGTCCTTCGAATCTTCCTCGCTCGCTCTCTCACCAGACGGGGATAAACTGTTCGTTTCCCTACCCTCACTGCAGCGCATACAGCGCTACAACGCTGCCAATCTGACCCTGGAGACTGAGATCCCACTCAGAGTGTACCCGACAGATTTCCAGGTGTCAGCAAACGGCCATATTATCGCCGCATATGATCTCTGGCCCGGTCACAAAGCCGGCGTATTCGATGCCAACACCGGAACAGAGACCGCCGCACTGCCCGATGTCCATACTCCATTGCTCACTATCGGAGGCACCGGCAACAGGGCCTACTCTCTCGAAACCAACCCGTCACGGTCCATACGATCGTGGGAAATCAACGATGACGGATCAGTCTCCGACTCCGGCACCTACCCACAAAGCAATACCCTCTGCAATGACTTCGCCGTCAACGAAGTCGATCATCAATTCTATGTCGCTGGTGGCGGAAACGCCACCGTCACCATCATCGACATGCATACCGGCGACACGACAGAAGCCGCCTTCGGCAGTCCTGGATGGGCGCAAGCCCTGGCACAGATCCCAGGAGGCCATCTCGTTGCTGGAAGCACCGAGAATGGCATCACCATGTTTAATCGCGTGGACTTCAGACGTCATGTCACCCACCCCGTGAACGCAGGCACGCTGTACCATCGCTCTTTGGCGATGACTTACGGTGAATTCGTTCTGTACCGCGCGAACACCCGGCGTCTGGGCATCATCGGACTCCACACCCTGTCCATCGACCCCGCTGCGCCGGTCGCCTGCTTCTCGGCCACCAGCACAGGCGTCCGCCGCATGCGCTTCTCCTCCGCCTCATCATCTGGTGGTGCGGCCACCATTTCCAGCGTCGCCTGGAGTATCGATGGCGTAGCGGCATCGTCAGATGCCACGTTCGAGACAACCTTCGCCTCCCCTGGACGCCACACCGTCGAGTTAGTCGTCACCAACGCCTTGGGCCTAGCGTCGATGTCCAGGCAATCGCTGGTCATTCCTGCTCCAGTTGCCGAGGATGAGGACAATGTCGCCTCAGATACGGACCCGAACTGCGGCGTCGGCGCAGGAAGTGGACTGGTGCTAGCCGCACTGCTGTCCGCAAGTGCACTTGGCGTACGCAGAGGACGGGCCCGGCGGGAGTGACCACACGCCGGTCGGAGCGCTGCTCCGACCGCGTCGTCCGGCGGTTTGGGCCTACAGGCTCGGGGCGGAGCCCTCGCCGTCGCACGGCATCACGTCCCAACGGGGCATGATGATCCGCTACGCGGATTGCCCGTGCTCCCCCTGCCCAGCCAAACCGAGTAAACGCGCCGGAGAGCACGCAGAGCCGGCATGGGCTCTTGAATGCGCAATGGTCGGAGCGGGGCTCCGACCGCGTCGTCCGGCGGTTTGGGCCTCCAGGCTCGGGCGGAGCCCTCGCCGTCGCACGGCATCACGCCCCAACGGGGCGTGATGATCCGCTACGCGGATTGCCCGTGCTCCCCCTGCCCAGCCAAACCGAGTAAACGCGCCGGACGCCCTAACAGGGCGTCCTAAACCGGCCAGACGGCCGGTTTACGCGTTTACTCCCATTCGATGGTGCCCGGCGGCTTCGAGGTGATGTCGTAGACCACGCGGTTGATGCCGCGCACCTCGTTGATGATGCGGTTGCTGATGCGGCCCAGCACGTCGTGCGGCAGCTGCGCCCAGTCGGCGGTCATGCCGTCGGTCGAGGTGACGCAGCGCACGGCGCAGCAGTCCTGGTAGGTGCGCTCGTCGCCCATCACGCCGACCGACTTCACCGGCAGCAGGACGGCGAAGGCCTGCCACAGCTCGCGCTCCAGACCGGCCTTGGCGATCTCGTCGCGGACGATGGCGTCGGCGCCCTGCAGGACGCGCACCTTCTCGGCAGTGACCTCGCCGAGGATGCGCACCGCCAGGCCGGGGCCGGGGAAGGGCTGGCGCCACACCACGGCGTCCGACAGGCCCAGGGCGGTGCCGATCGAACGCACCTCGTCCTTGAACAGGAAGCGGAACGGCTCGACCAGACCCAGCCCGAGGTCGGCGGGCAGGCCGCCGACGTTGTGGTGGCTCTTGATCACGCTGGCCGGGCCGCCGTGCACGCTGACCGACTCGATGACGTCGGGGTAGAGCGTGCCCTGGGCGAGGAACTTCACATTGCCGCCGCTCTGCGACTTGATGCGCGCGGCCTCGTCCTTGAACACGTCGACGAAGAGCTTGCCGATGATCTTGCGCTTCTTCTCGGGCTCGGAGACGCCCTTGAGCGCATCGAGGAAGCGGTCGGTGGCGTCGACGTAGTCGAGGTTGATGCCGATGTGGTCGGCGAACAGCTTGCGCACGCCCTCGGCCTCGTCCTTACGCAGGACGCCGTTGTTGACGAAGATGCAGGTCAGCTGCTTGCCGATGGCGCGGTGCAGCAGCACGGCGGCGACCGAGGAGTCGACGCCGCCCGACAGCCCGAGGATGACATGGTCGCCACCCACCTGGGCGCGGATGCGCGCGATCTCCTCGTCGATGAACGAGCCCATCGTCCAGTCGCGGGCGCAGCCGCAGATGCGCACCAGGAAGTTGCGGATGATCGCGGTGCCGTGGTCGCTGTGGGTGACCTCGGGGTGGAACTGCACGCCCCAGAAGTTGAGGCCGGGCGCGTGCACCGCCGCCATCGGGCAGCTGGCCGAACGCGCGATGACGGTGGCGCCGGGGATGGCGTCGATGCGGTCGCCGTGGCTCATCCACACCGTCTGCTCGCCGGGCAGGCCGGCGAAGAGCGGGCTGGTGACGTCGCAGGTGATCTCGGTGCGGCCGAACTCGCGATGGTCGGCCTTCACCACCTTGCCGCCGGTGTTGTGCGCCGTGACCTGGATGCCGTAGCAGATGCCGAGGACCGGCACGCCCAGCTTGTACAGGGCGGGATCGACCTGCGGCGCGCCGGGGACGTACACCGAGGCGGGACCGCCGGAGAGGATGATGCCCTTCGGCTTCTTCGCCTTCACCACGTCGAGGCCGGCGTGGCACGAGATGATCTCGCAGTAGACGTTCGCCTCGCGGACGCGGCGGGCGATGAGCTGGGTGACCTGCGACCCGAAGTCGAGGATGACGATGGTTTCGTGCTGTGCCATTTACTCGGGCCGGTAGTTCGGCGCTTCCTTGGTGATCGTCACGTCGTGCGGGTGGCTCTCGCGCAGACCGGCGCTGGTCATGCGGCAGAGGATCGCCTTCTTCTGGAACTCGGGGATGCCGCGGGCCCCGCAGTAGCCCAGGGCGGCCTTGAGGCCGCCAACCATCTGGTGGACGACGGTGCCCAGGGGGCCCTTCGATGGGACCATGCCCTCGATGCCCTCGGCAACCAGCTTGGTGGCCTCGGTGGCGCTGTCCTGGCCGTAGCGGTCGGCGCTGCCCTTCTGCATGGCGCCGATCGAGCCCATGCCGCGGTAGGACTTGAACTGGCGGCCCTGGTAGATGATCGCCTCGCCCGGGCTCTCGTCGCAGCCGGCGAGGATCGAACCCAGCATCACCACCTCGGCGCCGACCGCGAGGGCCTTGGCGAGGTCGCCGGAGTACTTGATGCCGCCGTCGGCGATGACCGGGATGCCGGCGCGCTTGGCGGCCTTCATCGCGTTCATCACCGCGGTGATCTGCGGCACGCCCACGCCCGCGACGATGCGGGTGGTGCAGATCGAGCCCGGACCGATGCCGACCTTCACCGCGTCGGCGCCGGCCTTGATCAGGTCGCGCGCGCCCTCGGTGGTGGCGACGTTGCCGGCGATGACGTCGATGTCGTGGTGCTTCTTGATCCAGCGCACCGTGTCCATGACGTTCTTCGAATGGCCGTGCGCCGAGTCGACGACGATGACGTCGGCGCCGGCCTCGACCAGGGCGTTGATGCGGGCGTGGTCGTGCACGCCGGTGGCGGCGCCGACGCGCAGGCGGCCGCGGGCGTCCTTCGACGCGTGCGGGAACTGCTCCTGGCGCTTCAGGTCCTTCATCGTGATCAGGCCGACCAGACGGCCCTTGGCGTCGGCGAGGATCAGCTTCTCGACCTTGGCGCGGAAGAGGATCTCCTTCGCCCGCTCCAGCGACACGCCCGGCTTGGCGGTGACGAGGTTCGCGCTCATCACCTCGCGGATCGGGGTCTCCGGCTTGCGGTGGTACTTCAGGTCGCGGCTGGTGACGATGCCGACCACCTTGTCGCCATCGATGATCGGGATGCCGGAGATGTGGTGCTTCGCCATCACCTCCTGGGCATCCTTCACGTGGGCGGTGACAGGCAGGGTCTTGGGATCGGTGATGACGCCGTTCTCGCTGCGCTTCACCTTCTCGACTTCAAGGGCCTGGTCGGCGGCGGAGAGGTTCTTGTGGATCACGCCCATGCCGCCCATCTGCGCCAGGGCGATGGCGAGGCGGTGCTCGGTCACCGTGTCCATGGCCGAGGACAGCACCGGGATGTTCAGGCGGATGCGCTTGGTCAGCCGGGTCGAGACGTCGGTATCCTTCGGCACCACGTCGCTCTGGCGCGGGACGAGGAGCAGATCGTCGAAGGTCAGGCCCTGTGCGGGCAGGATGGTCGCCATGGACCCCTCCAGGATGGGGAGGGCGGAGGTTAACGGGTGGAGGGCGCAGGCAACCGTCGACGGGCCGCCTCCCCCTTCCCCCCTGGACCCCCGGCATTCCATTGCCGGGCATGCGCTTGCGCGCCGCGATCGGGTGCCTGCTGGGAGCGGTGGCGGTGGCCGCAGCCGCCCCGCCGTCATGGCTGCCATGGGGGGCGTGGGTGCGCGGCGTGATGCCGGCATGGTGGACCCTGCCGCTGATCGCCTGCGCCCTGCTGGTGGCCGGAGCAGCCTGCCTCCCGGGAGCCCCGGCTGCGGCCCAGACCCCGGAGCGGCCGCGGCTATGGCCGACCCAGCACCGCGCCGACGCGGTCGCCCTCGGCCTCGGCCTGCTGCTGTTGCTGGAACCGCTGCTGCATCTCGCCGTGCTGGCATACCTGGCACGCTTCACCGCCCCGGGAGCGGAGGAGGTCCTGCTGCCGGTCCCGGTCGGTTCGGACCCGGGGCAGCTGGGATTGCGCATCCTCGTCCTCTGCGTGCTGGCGCCGGTCGCCGAAGAGCTCTTCTTCCGCGGCCGCCTGCTGCCCTGGCTCGCCGACCGCATCGGGCCGTGGGCCGCGCTGTCCTGCACCAGCCTGGCCTTCGCGGTCGCGCACGGCTCGCCGGTCTCCTGCCTGGTCGCGGCGCCGATCGGGGTGCTGCTGGGCTGGCTGCGGCTGCAGCGCCGGGATCTGGGCGCCTGCGTGCTGGTGCACCAGGCCCACAACGGCCTCTTCATCCTCGCCGGCCCCGCCCTGGTGACCGCTCCGGTGTCGACCGCGGTCCTGGCCGCAGGCGGAGCGCTGATGCTGAGCATCGCCCTGGCCCACACCCGCCTCGGCTGGCGCGCCCTGCCGCTGGGACTGGGCCTCGCCGCCGTCCTGGCGCTGGCCACGCCGCCGCTGCTGGCGGCCAAGGACCGCTGGTGGGCCGACGGGGCGGCGCGGCTGGCAGGGCGCAGCCGCAGCCTGCCGGAGAGCTTCGTGCACCGCCTGGAC
>JAFLCQ010000132.1 GCA_017302815.1 Planctomycetota bacterium | reverse complement strand
TGGTGGACATCGGGCGGCTCCCGGGGGTGGGGTTCGTACGGATGCCCAGGCGCGCGGCGGATGCATCAGGGGCTCCCTCGCGGTTGCCCGCGTCCGGCCGGTGGGCCGTGAGCGCCAGTCGTCCCCTGACGGCGGGGGAGGATGCAGGCGAGGGTGGCCGCTCAAGAGGCAGCTGCCGCAGCCGCGACGGCCCTTTGACCGGTGCATGGACGGCCTGCATGCTGCGGCACCGGAGATCCTCATGAACCGCCTCGCCGCCTTCGCCTCCATCTGCTGCTCGCTCGCCCTCTGCGCCGCCTGCGGCGGGCCTCCGCGCACCATCGCCATCACCTACGAGAAGCCTGCCGCGACCGATGTCGAGGCGGCCGAGGACAAGCAGAAGATGAAGTCGATGTCCGGAGTGCACAACGTGGTGCTCGAACATGCCCGCGACGGCAGCGTCCGCGTCCAGGTCTACGTCCTCGACGGCAAGGAGGCTGCGGTGATGCCCAAGGTCGAGGAGCTCGGTTACAGCCGCGTCAGGTGAGGGAGGCTGCCACCGGGCTATGGGCCGTGGGCTTGGGGCTGGGGTGCGATCGCGCATCGTATCGGACGGCAGTGTCCGGACGCGAGCGCCCACCCACCACAAGCCCACGGCCCACAGCCCGGGGCAATGCATGCCGGCAGACTCCGTGGCAATGGAGTTGCCCCGCCCATCCCCGGCCCATCCTGCCGCGCCCATGCTGCATCGTACCGATGACCTGCGCATCGAGGGCCTCGCCCCGCTGCTGCCGCCCGCCATCCTCATGGAGGAGGTGCCGCTGTCCGAGCGCGCCTCCGAGACGGTGGCGGCCGGTCGCACCGCTGCGGTGCGCGCCCTGCGCGGCGAGGACGATCGTCTGGTGGTGGTGGTCGGGCCGTGCTCGATCCATGATCCGGTTGCGGCTCTCGACTACGCCCGCCGGCTGAAGCCGGTCGCCGACCGCCTGGCCGGCGATCTCGTGGTGCTGATGCGGGTCTACTTCGAGAAGCCGCGCACGACGGTGGGCTGGAAGGGTCTGATCAACGATCCCGACCTCGACAATTCGTTCCATATCAACAAGGGCCTGCGCATCGCCCGACGCCTGCTGTGCGACGTGGCCGAGATCGGCCTGCCCGCCGGTTGCGAGTTCCTCGATCCGATCACCCCGCAGTTCATCGCCGACGTGGTCGCCTGGGGCGCCATCGGCGCCCGCACCACCGAGAGCCAGGTGCACCGCGAACTGGCCAGCGGCCTGTCCGTGCCGGTCGGGTTCAAGAACGGCACCGACGGCAACCTCCAGATCGCCATCGACGCCATGCGCAGCGCCGCGCATCCGCACCGTTTCCTGTCGGTGACCAAGCAGGGCGTGGCCGCCATCGTCGCCACCCGCGGCAATCCCGACACCCACGTCATCCTGCGCGGCGCCGCCGGCGGAGTGAACTACGACGCGGCCAGCGTCGCCAAGGCCTGCACCGCGCTCGAGGCGGCCGGCATGCCGAAGCGGGTGATGGTCGACTGCAGCCACGGCAACAGCAGCAAGGACCACCGCAAGCAGGCGCTGGCCGCGCGCGCCATCGCCGAGCAGGTGGCGTCCGGACAGCGCGGCATCGTCGGCGCGATGATCGAGAGCCACCTCGTCGCCGGCCGCCAGAACGTCCCCGCGCATGGCGGCGCCTGCAACCTGGTCTACGGCCAGTCGATCACCGACGCCTGCGCGTCGTGGGACGAGACGGTGCCGATGCTGGACGAGCTGGCCGGCGCGGTGCGCGCGCGTCGTACCAGGCAGTAGAGGATGCACATGGAGGAACGGAGATAGGCAGCCGTCCACCTCCGTTCACCTGCTCGACCATGCGCATCAGCGCGGCTTGGTCGGCTTCACCGCGTCCTGCCACAGGCGATACTGCTCCTGCGTCTCCAGCGTGGTGGGCAGGCGCGACGCGTTGGGCAGACCGGGCCCGCTGACGCTGCCGCCAGGTTCGCCGCGCGCCGCCAGCGCCACTTTCCACAGCCTCGGCGCGGCGCCGATCTCCAGCTGCAGCGTGCCGCCGCCCTGGTTCAGCTTCACCGGCGCCATCTCCTGCACCGCCTCGTCGGCGACCTGGAAGACATGCAGGAAGATGGTCTCCGCTTCCAGGGGCGCCGCGAACTCCAGGCGCCAATCGCACAGCGGGGCCTCGTCGCGTCCCGGGCCGGCGTGGTCGTACTGCGCGCTGGGTTCCAGCGGGTGGCCCCAGTTGCGGTGACCGGCTCCACCGCGCTTGGTGATCTGCGCGGGCTTCGGCAGCATGGAGCGCAGGAACATGCGGCTGCGCCCGTTCGACAGGATCTTGGTATCGGGGCCGAAGTCGTCCGGACGGCTCAGCCAGCTGGCGATGATGCCATCGCCGCCGTGGCGGCTGACATGGCCGGGCACCACGATCTCGGCGGCGCCGCTGATGGCTGGCTCGGCGGGGACGTGGAGCATGAAATGCTTGGCGAAGGATGCCTTGGTCGAGACCACGCGGTCGAGGACGATGAAGAACTCGTCGATGCCGGGACGGCCGCGCAGATAGAGGAACTGGCGCGACACCGCGCGCGCCTTCTCCGGGGCGTAGCCGGCGGTCAGGTCAGCGGCGGCGTAGGTGTAGGCCGCGTGGTCGCGGAAGGCGGTCATATGGCCGCGTTCAATGCGCCGGTCCTCGTAGACATGGCGCAGCAGTCCGCCGTCGTTCTCGTTCTTTGCCGCCCGGCGCGGCTTTTCGGCCGGATCGAAGATGGTGATGATGTTGAAGGCCAGGCTGCCGCCCCAGTAGTTGTCCGCGTCGTTGCCTCCGCCCTTGCCTCCGCCCTTGCCGACCAGGCCGCCCCGGCGCGCGATCAGGAAGTGGCCTTCATCGTCGTGCTGATGCCCGGCGAGGTGCGGTCCGGCACCGAAGAAGGCCCAGGTCGCGTTGGGATCGTTCCAGGCCGAGCGCATGAAGACGTGGCCGGCGCCGGCCAGCAGGTAGCCGAGCGGCAGTTTCAGCTCGGCCGGCGAACGCGGGCGCAGGGTCGGGTCGATCAGCAGCCTGGCCCACGGTCCGTCATCGTACCGCCCGTCGTCGTAGGCCTGCTGCGCCTGCCACTGCGCCAGCGGGTCGCGCAGGGCGCGCGCCACCAGCGGCGCGCTGGCGGCGAAGCCGGCGAAGCGGTCTCCGCCGCCGTCGTCGATGAAGGCGTGGCGGTCGACGTGCGGGACGCGGAGGCAGGTCAACCAGCGCGACATCTCGGGCAGGAAGCCCCATGGCTTGCCGGCGCTGAACAGGTTCTGGCCGGTCGCCGTCCGCCAGGCCTCGAAGGCGTAGGGGATGACGGTGATCGGCCCGTAGGCACCGTGACCGTGGCTTTCCGCCCACGAACCGCCCATGGCGTCGAAGGCCGGGATGCACTCGGCGGGGATGCGGGACGCCCACGACGCGAGGAAGCGCTCGGCTTCGTGCTGGTGCGCGCTTCCGGCGCCATGGATGGCCAGCGCGATCAGCAGCTTCTGGGTGATCGCATCGCGGCTGTGCATGACGTTGAGGTGGCTGGGCCCCCAGGTCTGGTTGTATTCCCAGTAGCCGGACTTCAGCGTGATCGCCGCCTCGCCGGAGAACCAGGTCAGCCAGCCGCCCAGGGCGTCGCCGTAGATCCTGCGCTGGGTCGGGTCGAGGGCGTCATGGATCCAGTCGTAAGCGATGGCGTGGTAGCCGAAGGAGCTGCCGCCCTGGTTGGCGATCATCCGGCCATCGCCCCAGGTCGTGATGATCAGGTCGGCGTAGGGCTTGCACGGCCTCCCGGCCTGGCGCTCGATGAGGTAGGTCATGGCGCAGGACAGCAGATCCTGCGGTGTCGCCCATTTGTTGGCGATCCAGCGGATGGCGCCGGCGCGCACCGCGTTGTCGGCGGCTTCCTTCAGTGCGGCGTAGTCCTTCGCCGCGGGTCCGGCGCAGCGCGCCGCCAGGGCCGGCAGCTCGGCCTTGGTGAGGAAGATGCGCGGATGGGTGGTCGGCACCGGGATGGCGTCGCCGGCGTGGCCGATCGACCAGAGCATGCAGCAGAGGACGAGGAGGCGGAGCAGGGGGGTCACGGCGCGAACATGGTCCAGGTCCCGGTGGTGAGAAGGAGCGGAGCGCCATGATCGCTGCATATGACGGGCTCCGGGCTGGTTCAGCTTGGGATGTCCCACGTGCTCGAAGCCCGTTCGATGAACGGACATGGGAGGACATCGGCGATCCTGCCGACGGCCTTGCCGTCGAGGCGATCGAGCAGGCGCTGCACCGCACGGGTCGCCAGCTCGTCGCCAAACGCGACGATGCTCGACAGGGTGGGGCGGGTGTGCAGGCCGAGGTCGCTATCGTCGAAGGAGGTGATCGCGAGGTCGCGCGGCAGGCTCAGGCCGAGGTTCGGGGCGAGATTGATCAGCTGCATCGCCAAGGTGCTTTCGCTGCACACCACGGCGGTCGGACGTGGTTCGCCGGCGAAGATGGCCTGCATGAAGGCCGGCTCGTTGGGATGGACCAGGCGCACGATCCGCGCGGTGAGGCCGAGCGTGTTGACGGCGCTGGTGTAGCCCAGCTCCTTCTCAGCGAGATCGTAGGCGTGCGCATCCTGGTGGTAGGTCGCCAGGGCGATGTGGCGATGCCCGCGGCTGTGCAGGTGGCGCACCGCATCGGCGGTGCCGCCACGGACATCGCGCGTCACGCTGTCGAATCCCAGCTGCTCCGGCGTCTGGTCGACGACGATGGTGGGGCGCTCTGCGCGCAGTTGGTCGATCAGTCCGGGATCGATGTTGCCGAGGTAGATGAGACCGTCCGGATCCGAGGCGAGGACCTGGTTCCGGAAGCGTTGCGCCTGCTCGGCGGCCGGCAGACCCGGTGCGGCCACATCGGCCAGCGCGGTGACGTCGAAGCGCATGCCCTGGGCGCGGATGGCGCGGTTCATCCCGGCGAAGAAGCGGGTGAACACCGGATCGCGGCCGGGGTCGGTCATCTTGAAGAAGCACAAGCCGATGCTGAGCTCACGGCGCTGGCCGACCGGGGCGATGAAGGTGCCCAGGCCGCGGCGACGGACCAGCGAGCCCTGCTCCACCAGGGCGCTGACCGCACGGTTGGCGGTCTTGAAGTCGACGTCGAACTCCTCGGCCAAGGCGCGTTCGCCCGGAATCTTGTCGGCGTAGGCGTTGGTCCTGATGCGCTTGAGGATCGCCTTGGCGATGATGTCGACCTTGCTCATACGGCTCCCGGATGGTGCGCAGAAGGAGCACCGATTGCGTGGAGAAAATATAATTATGCATCCAGTTGTGCCACAATAATTTGAAAACCTCATGTGTGGCTTGATGTGGGACCGAATGATACAGGTTGTAATACCAGTGCACCACAGGTGCACCAATTGCGGATAGAGGCGCTATTGCGGAGTCGTCGCCAGCAACACCGGAGGTAGCTATGACCGCACCCATCCACGCGCACCATGACGTTCGCGGCATCCCGGCCAGAAGCCTGCGCCAGGCGGCGCTGTGCTGCCTGCTGCTCGTGCTGCACGGTCTGGCCGGGGCGCAGGAGTACCACGTCGCCCTCAGCGGCAGCGACGGTGCATCCGGCGCATCGACGGCGCCCTGGCGCAGCATCGGGCACGCTGCGGGCCGGGCGGCAGCGGGCGACACGGTGGTGATCCACGCCGGCACCTACCTCCTCGCGGAGCAGATCGCATTCGCCAACTCGGGTAGCGCCGGAACCCCGATCACCTATCGCGCCAACAGCGGCGACAGCGTGCTGATCGATGGCGGGACCGGTCGCTGCCTCAGTCTGCAGTTCCGCAGCCATCTCATCTTCCAGGATCTGCACTTCACTACCGGCTCGACAGCCGTGGGGGCCTGCATGGTCTACATGGAAGGGACCAACCACTGCCAGTTCCTGGGCTGCACCTTCAGCGACATGCCCGCCGAGAATGGCGCCGAGAACACTTCCGCAGTGCGCTGCATGCAGACTGGTGGGGCGGGGCAGTCGGTGGGTTGCATCTTCCGCGACAACCTGTTCACCGACTGCCTGTCACCGGCTCTGCGTCTCTACGACACCAACGGCTGGATCATCGAGAACAATGAGTTCGTCAACTGCCAGCAGGCGGTGGGCGGGAAGGACAAGCCCGACAACATGCTGGTGCGGCGCAACCGCATCACCGGCGGACGCATCGCATTCTACTTCGCGGCCCAGAGCGGCTGCTCCGACGTCACCATCACCGAGAACATCGTGGTCGGCGCGGAGATCGGCTTCCAGGTCGGCGGCCTGGGCACCTACGGCAACCTGCGCGATGACATCAAGCTGTACAACAACACCTTCTATGAGTGCTCGCACCTCATCACCGGGTGGGATGATGCGTTCACCAGGCGGCAGAGCTACCACAGCAACATCTTCCTCGGCGTCACGGCGAAGAACATCCCCGCGGGAGCCGACACCGCCGGGCGATTCGTGAATCTCGACAAGTACGGCAGCGTGGCGGTCGATCCCGCATACTACACCATGGACTGGAACTGCCTGCGCGTCCCGGCCGGCGATACCTCGCTGCGTTTTGTCGACGCGCATGTCCGGGCGCAGACGATCGCCGCCTGGAGCGCGGCCCACCCGCCATTCGAAGCGCATTCCATCGCCGACGATCCGCAGTTCGTCGATGCCGCCGCCGGCGATTTCCGCCTGCAGGCCGGCTCGCCCTGCCGCGGCGCCGGGCGCTACGGGCAGGATATGGGGGCCTATCCGCGCGGGTCCGATGCCACCGTCATCGGCCGCCGCGCCGGTGGCGGTCCGTCGCCTCCGCCGGCGGGAACAGCCGGTGGAGGCGGATCGGACCAGGACGCATCCTCGTCCGCAGGCGGCTGCGGCGCTGGCGGTCTGGCAGGGATGGGTCTGCTGGTCGCGGCTCTCGCCGGCCTGCGTCGATCGCGTACGCGCGATTGAGCCTTCAGGCCAGGGGCTGCATCAGCCAGGCCCACACCCCGCCGGCGGCGCCGCGGATCGAGCTGGCCTGCTCGACCAGATGCTCGATGCGCCGGTCGGCGGCGCACTTCACCACTCCCGCCACCAGCAGTCCGTCGAGCTCGGCGCCGGGATCGGCACCCTTCGAGCCGGTGCCCAGGACGACCTCCAGGCGGAAGACGTCGGAAAGGAAGCCGACCAGCCCGCCGATGGCGGCGCCGCGGCCGACCAGATGCACCTGGCCGCGCTGGGACAGCAGGTCGCCCTCGTCGCGCAGCTGGCGCGCGCGGTCGCGGAAGAAGCCGCCGAGGCAGTCGGCGGCGGCACGGGCGGCGATCGACAACTGGCGCTGGCGCTCCTGCAGCTCGCCGAAGATCGACTGCTGGCCGTCCTGCTCGCTGCCAGGGACCTTGTCGACGTCGATCTGCTTCTTGATGTCGTCGGCGCGCAGGCCGTCCACGCCCAGGGCCACGGCGATGCGGTCGGTGACCGTGTCGCCGCCGAAGGGGTGCGTCTCCAGATGCAGTAGGCGGCCCTTCCGGCGCACGATCAGGGTGGTGTGGCGCGCACCGAGATCGATGACCAGCTGCGTGCCGCCCTTGTTCATGCGTCCGGCGATGCCGCGGTAGAGGGCGATCGGCTGCGGGATGAGGCCTTCCAGATGCAGGCCCAGGTCGTCGGCGATGGCGCGGAACTCCTGCAGCATGCCGCGCCTGGCGGTGACGCGCAGGGCGTGGCAGGTGAGGTGGTTGCCGATCTGCCCGACCGGATCCTCGCAGTCGACCTGGCCGTCGCGCGAGCGCACCGTCCAGTGCGTGGGCACGACGTCGAGCTGCTCGCGGTCGTCGGCGGTGGCGTGGGTGCGGGCGCGGCCGAGGGCGAAGGAGCGCTCGTGCTCGGAGATCTGCACGTCCTCGCCCAGCGCCGACCAGCCGGTGACGGCGGTGGCGGACAGCGAGGGGTCGCTGCAGGCGATGAACAGCGAACGCGGTTCGAGACCCATCGGACGGCAGGTCTGCTCCAACGCGTCGCGCAGCGCCTCGACCCTGGCGGCGTGGTCGAAGTCGGCCCAGCGCACCGGGAACTCCTTGTGCCGGCGCGGCTCCTCGCCGGCGCGCGGATCCAGGGCCGCCACCGTCACCGCGAGATGGTGGCTGCTGACCAGGGCGATGACGATCAGGTTCTCGGGAGGGAGTTCGAGCATGGCTGCGGCAAGGCTAGGCTGGCGATCGCAGGCGGAATGCCAGCGGCCGGTCCGTCGCGGTCAGGCCGGCTTCGCCATGCCCGCGGCGCGGAAGGGGCGTCCTTCCGGGAAGCCGTTGCGCTGCGGGATGTCCGGGCCGAGATCCGGCGCCTGCACCGGCTTGCCGCCGGGGCAGGCCGCGGCCAGGGCCTCGCGCAGCGGGAAGGGCTTGCCGATGGCGTTGCTGGTGGCGAATAGCAGTCCACCGGGAGCGACCCGCGCCCAGGCCAGGCGCAGCAGTTCGGGATAGTCGCGACGTGCGACCCAGCCCTGGCCACCCTGCGCCGAGGTCGGCGGGTCGATGATGACGCGGTCGTGCAGCGCGCTGTCGGCGGCGCAGAAGCCGCGCGCATCCTGGCGCACGGTGCGGTGGCCGGACAACCCGTTCTGGCGCGCCGCCTCCTCGGCCCGCGCCAGCGCCGGCTGGCTGAGGTCGACGTCCACCGCCTCGGCGGCGCCGGCCGCCAGCAGTGACAGCGAGAATACGCCGGTATAGGCGAAGAGGTTGAGGACACGCAGGCCCTTGGCGCGGCGGTTGAGCCAGGCGCGGTTGGCGCGCTGGTCGACATAGAGGCCGCTGGCGATGCCGGCGAAGGGCCGCAGCGGATAGGCGAGACCGAGCTCGCGGCCCTG
>JAFLCQ010000131.1 GCA_017302815.1 Planctomycetota bacterium | reverse complement strand
GGCCCGGCGTGCACGAACGCGGGCGTGTTTTCCAGCGTTTGCAGCAGGTTGGCGCGGCGGGCGGCCGCCTCGATGTCGGCCGACGTCGCGCCGGGGCGGCCGTAGGCGATGTTGGCCAGCACGGTGTCGTCGAAGAGGAAGGGCTCCTGGCCGACGATGGCGACATGGCCGGCGATCGAGCCGATGCGGTAGCCGCGGATGTCCACCCCGTCCCAGCGCACGCTGCCGGCGGTGGGGTCGTGGAAGCGCGGAATGAGGTCGATGAGGGTGCTCTTGCCGCCACCGGAGGCGCCGACCAGGGCGACGGTGCGGCCGACCGGGATCTCCAGGTCGATGCCGCGCAGCACATCGGCGGCGTCGGCAGCGTAGCGGAAATGCACGCCGTGCAGGCTGATGCCCGTGCGCGGCGCCGGGCAGTCGGGGGCGCCGGCAGGCTCGGGCAGGGCGCTGGGCCGGTCCAGCAGCTGGAAGACGCGCTGCGCCGAAGGGATCTGCTCCTGCAGGTCGCCCCAGCCGCGCTGGGCGTCGCGCACGACATTGATCAGCCGGCCCATGATGCCGAGGAAGGAGAGCAGGGCGCCTGGCTTGATCAGGCTGCGGTCGAAGAGCAGGCCGCAGGCCATCAGACCGATGCCGGCGAGGGCGAAGATGGCGGCATTGGTCACCGCGTCGCTCTGGGCGCGGGTCTTGGCCAGCTTCATGTTGGCCTTCACCAGCTCGGCGTTGGATCCGGCATAGCGCTCGACCTCGCGCTCGGCCGAACCCATCGCCTTGATCACCTTGATGCCGGCGGTGATCTGCTCCAGCACGCCGAAGTTGCGCTCCATGCTGTCGCGGGCCTGGAGCGAGCGGCGTCGGGTGCGCTGCAGCAGCGGCCACAGGATGAGCAGCGCGGGCAGCAGGACGACGCCCACGATGCCGGCGAGGATGGGGCTGATCCACAGCAGGGCCACGGTCAGGCCGACCGCCTCCAACGGTTTCAGCAGCACCTTGCCGTAGGCCAGCTGCTGCAGGCGCAGGGTGTTGAGCAGGTCGGTGGTCAGCCGGGTCAGCATCTCGCCGCGCGCCAGCTGCTGGTGGTAGGCGAGGTCGGTGCGCACGAGGTGGCCCAGGACCTCGTTGCGCAGGTCGCGCATGGTCAGGTTCGCCGCCAGCTGGCCGAACCACCAGGCGCCGAAGGCGGCGGCGGCGGCCGGCACCACCCAGGGCAGGAAGGCGAGGCCGAGGGAGGTGAAGTCGGCGACGATGCGGGCGCGCTCCTCGGCTGACATCCCGGCGGCCTTCTCGGCCCGGCCCAGCAGCTCGACCAGGGGCTGGATCTGCAGGAACAGCCAGCCGAGGAGGCCGCCCAGGGCGGCGGTGCACAGGATGGCGGCGATGATGATCCAGCGGTAGCGCCAGCCGCGGGCCAGCACCCGCTTCACCACCGCCAGCTCGCCCGTCTGCGTATCCATGGCCGGCAGGGTAGGGCCGCGCCGCCCGGCGCCAATCCGCTTGCCCGGCGTGCGGACTCCGGATGCTTCCGCCCCCCATGGGCGAACTCCGCGACCGCTACATCGAACTCCAGAAGAAGGTCGAGCACTTCGCCGGCGTGGTGAGCCTCGATGCCAAGCTCCAGCTCATCGCCCGCCTCGAGGCGCGCATGAGCGAGGGCGACTTCTGGAACGACCAGGCCCGGGCCCAGGCCCAGGTGCAGGAGCTGAAGACGACCAAGTCGGTGGCCCAGCCCTGCCTGGAGATGCGCCAGGCGGTGAAGGACAACCTCGAGCTGCTGGAGCTGGCCGAGGCCGAGAACGACCAGGCGACCATCGCCCAGATCGACGCCGAGCACCTCCGCCTCGCCAAGGCTTACGAGGGCCTCGAACTGAAGCTGGCGCTGGGCGGCAAATACGACGGCTGCAACATCTTCCTGCGCATCACTCCCGGTGCCGGCGGCACGGAAAGCCAGGACTGGGGCGAGATGCTCTTCCGCATGTACACCGCGCACTGCAACGCGGTCGGCTGGAAGATGGAGGTCCTCGACATGATGCCCGGCGAAGGCGCTGGCATCAAGGGCTGCACCCTGCGCATCAGCGGCGAGAATGCCTACGGCTACATGAAGTGCGAGATGGGCACCCACCGCCTGGTGCGCATCAGCCCCTTCGACGCCAACGCCCGCCGCCAGACCAGCTTCACCGCCGTCGAGGTGACGCCCGAGCTGGACGATGTCGGCGACGTCGCGATCGACGAGAAGGACCTGCGCGTCGACACCTACCGCGCCGGCGGCGCCGGCGGCCAGCACGTCAACAAGACCGACTCGGCGGTGCGCCTGACCCACATCCCGACCGGCGTGGTGGTCGCCTGCCAAGCCGAGCGCAGCCAGGTGCAGAACAAGGCCGCGGCGATGAAGATGCTGGCCGCCCGCCTGCAGCAGCTGAAGGATGCCGAGCGCCTCGACGAGCTGAAGGCCCTCGGCGGCGAGCGCGGCACCATCGGTTGGGGCTACCAGATCCGCAGCTACGTGATGATGCCCTACCAGATGGTGAAGGACCTGCGCACCGGCCATGAAACCGGCCAGATCCAGGCCGTCCTCGACGGCGAGCTGCAGCCCTTCCTCGACGCCTACCTGCGCTGGGTGATCGCCGGGCGGCCCGACCGCAAGGCCGCCCTCAAAGACGCCGATTGAATCCCAGGAGCCACCATGTTCCGCATCGCCTCCATCCTCCTCGCCTGCGCCAGCGTCCTGCCGGCCGCGGTGTCCATCTCGACCGGCGACAACCATACCGACGATGACTGGTGGCAGGCTGCGAAAGATCCCTACAGCTTCGGTGAGCTGGACGGGAACGGGGACGGCAAGGTGGAGGCCGGTGAATGGAAGGCCGGCCGCTCGCAGCTCGAACGCGCCATCAAGGAGACGCGGGCCGGGATCGTCGAGTCCCTGGATCGCGACGACAGCGGCAAGGTCAGCCGCTATGAGGCCGCCGAGGGCAAGGCCCGCATGTCCACCCTGTGGCAGCAGACCCGCGCCCTGGCCATCGCCGCCAACGACAAGGATGGCGACGGCAAGCTCTCGGAGGCCGAGCGCAAGGCGATCGTCGGCCGCATCACCGCCGTGCTGTCGCAGTTCGGCGCCCGCGTCGACGCCGACGGCGACCGCCGCATCGAGCGCAACGAGGCCGAGGCAGCCATCATCGAGGTGATCGAGGGCAAGCGGAAGCTGTTCGCGATTTGCGATCGCGACAACGACGGGCAGCTGAAGCAGAAGGAGGTCGATCTGGCCTTCGACCTGCTGCGCGCCATCGCCGGCAACTGAGGCCACCATGCTCCGCTGGCTGATCCTGCTTGCTCTCGTGGCGTCGGGGTGGGCTGTCGAGGCCCAGCTGGCGCAGGATTTCGAACCGGTCGAACCGACGCAGGTGGTGCTGTGGAACCGCCCGGTCGCCGAACTGCGCCTGGTCGTTGATGGCTTGGAACCGGCCCAGCGCGTCGAGCGCATCCGCCGCCGCGTCGATGCCCTGAGCGAGCTGCAGCTGGAGCAGCCCGTCGTCATCCATCGCGCCACCGTCGATGGCATCGGCGGGAACCTGATCTACGTCGGATCGGAGCTGGTCATGGCCCTGGCCGACGGCGACGTCGCGCCGGGCCTTGAACCCGAAACGGCGGCGAAACAGGTTGCTGGCAACCTGCGTCGCCTGTTCGACGCCCGTCTCGCCCAGCGCCGGCCGCAGGTGCTGGCGGTGGGGCTGGCCTGGTCGGCTGGCGCCAGCGTCCTGCTGGCGATCGCCTGCTGGCTGGTCCTGCGCACCCGCCGCGGCCTGCGCCAGCGCATCGACGCCCTGGCTCCATCGCTGCCGCGCATGGCCGGCATCGATCCCGTGCCGGCGCTGCGCGGGGCCCTGCGCCTCGGCTTGCAGGCCTGCGTCCTGGTCGTCCTCGGCTTCGCCGTCTATGCCTGGCTGGCCTTCGTCCTGGCGCAGTTCCCCTACTCCCAGCCCCTGGCCGACGTGCTGGGCAACCACCTCCTGGCCTTCGGCCACTTCGTGCTCGGCGGGATCCTCCGGTCGCTGCCCGGCCTTGGCATGGTCGCGGTCATCATCGTCCTGACCCGCATCGCGGCGCGGGCGGTGAACTCCTTCTTCGCCGGTGTCGAGGATGGGACGCTGCAGGTCACCTGGATGGAGCCGGAGACCGCCAAAGCCACCCGGCGCATCGCCGACATCGTGCTGTGGCTCTTCGCCCTCACCGTCGCCTACCCCTACATCCCGGGCTCCAGCAGCGACGCCTTCAAGGGCGTCAGCGTCTTCGCCGGACTGCTGCTGACCCTCGGGTCCGCCGGCATGGTGAACCAGATGATGAGCGGCCTGGTGGTGGTGTATTCGCGCATGATGAAGCCGGGGGACATGGTGAAGGTCGGCGACGTCAGCGGCCAGGTCACCGAACTCGGCTTCCTGTCGACCAAGGTGCGCACCCCGACCGGCCATGAGGTGACCCTGCCCAACGCCATCCTGACCGGCACCTCGGTCAGCAACTTCTCGCGTTTCGATCCCAAGGCCGGTCCGGTCATCGCGACCGCGGTAACGATCGGTTACGACACGCCGTGGCGGCAGGTGCATGCGCTGCTGGAGCTTGCCGCCTCGCGTACGCCCGGCATCGACCGTTCAGCTCCGCCGTCGGTGATCCAGACCGCGCTCTCCGACTTCTATCCGGAGTATCAGCTGCGCTGCCGCATCGAGCGCGTCGAGGACCGTCTGCAGGTGCTGTCGGATCTGCACGCCCGCATCCAGGACGCCTTCAACGAATTCGGCGTGCAGATCATGTCGCCACATTTCAACTCCCAGCCGTCGCAGAACATCCTGGTGCCGCCCGGCAAGGAGTCTCCTCCCCCCGCCCGCGCCGGTTGACTTCCGATCGCCTCGCGGGAAGGCTACCGTCCCATCCCAGGAGGCCGTATGTCCCGCGCATCAGATTTCGCCGACAAGTTCAAGGTCACCAAGGGCAAGGACTTCCGCCTCAAGGACTGGGATCCGGCCGACACCCTGAAGTTCAATGACAAGGAGCAGGCCGAGCGAATCCTCGCCGAAGGCGTCGAGAAGCTGGCGAAGCTGCAGGACAAGCTCTACGCCGACGACCGCTGGTCGCTGCTGCTGATCTTCCAGGCCATGGATGCCGCCGGCAAGGACGGCACCATCAAGCACGTCATGTCGGGCATCAACCCGCAGGGCTGCCAGGTCTACTCCTTCAAGAGCCCCTCGGCCGAGGAACTGGACCACGACTTCCTCTGGCGCACCACCAGGTGCCTGCCCGAGCGCGGCCGCATCGGCATCTTCAACCGCAGCTACTACGAGGAGGTGCTGGTGGTGCGGGTGCATCCGGAGTTCCTCGAGAAGCAGCGCATGCCGCGCAAGCTGGTCGACAAGGACATCTGGGAGGGGCGCTACGAGTCGATCAACGACTTTGAGAAGCACCTGTCGCGCAACGGCACCATCGTGCGCAAGTTCTTCCTCAACGTCAGCAAGGACGAGCAGAAGGCGCGCTTCATGAAGCGCCTCGACGATCCCGACCGCAACTGGAAGTTCAGCTCCAGCGACGCCAAGGAGCGCCAGCACTGGGACGAGTACCAGGCCGCCTACCAGGACCTCATCCGCGCCACCGCCAGCAAGCACGCGCCGTGGTACGTCGTGCCGGCCGACCACAAGTGGTTCAGCCGCGTGGTCGTCGCGGCGGCGATCATCGACGCCCTGGAATCGCTGAACCTCGACTACCCCGAGGTGGACGCGGCCAAGAAGGCCGAGCTCGCCGAGGCGCGCAAGCTGCTGGATGGCGAGAAGAAGCGGAAGAGCTGAGCCATGGATCCCGCCGCATTCCAGGTGAAGCGCGTCCGTCCGGCCACCCTGCCATCGACCCACCAGCACGCCGGCCGCGGTCAGGGGCCGAGCATCGTCTACACCCCGGACGATGCGCGCATCCTCGTCGACGTCTCGGCCGACGGCGATCGCACCTGCTCCTTCGAGCGCGCCGGCCCGCGCCAGCGCCTCGCCTTCGATCCGCAGGTGTGCACCGCAGCCATCCTCACCAGCGGCGGCCTGTGCCCGGGCCTCAACGCGGTCATCAGCTCGGTGTTCATGAGCCTCCACCACCACTACGGGGTGAAGCGCATCCTCGGCGTGCCCAACGGCTACGCCGGCCTGATGCCCGGCCGCAGCACCGGCATCCGCCCGCTGGACCGCGACCACATGAAGTCGATCGCCCGCACCGGCGGTTCGGTGCTGGGCAGCGCCCGCATCAACCCGGATGTGCGCGCCATCGTCGACACGCTCCAGGCCTATTCGATCGACATGCTGTTCTGCATCGGCGGCGACGGCACCCAGCGCGGCACGCACGCCATCCACGAGGAGGTCGCCAAGCGTGGACTGCAGATCGGCGTGGTCGGCATCCCCAAGACCATCGACAACGACATCAGCTGGGTGCAGAAGACCTTCGGCTTCGAGACCGCGGTGTCGATCGCGCGCGAGGCCATCGCCGCCGCCAACACCGAGGCCGAGAGCGCGATCAACGGCATCGGCCTGGTGCGCCTGATGGGCCGCGACTCCGGCTTCATCGCCGCCGCCGCCTCCATCGCCGCCGCCGACGTGAACTACTGCCTCGTCCCCGAGGTCCCTTTCGAGCTCGACGGCCCCAACGGCCTGCTCGCCGCCCTGGAGGAGCGTCTGCCGCGCCGCAACCACGCCGTGATCGTGGTGGCGGAGGGGGCCGGCCAGCACCTCATGCCCAAGGCCGACGAGCAGCGCGACGCCTCCGGCAACAAGCTGCACCAGGACATCGGTCCCTTCCTCAAGGCGCGCATCGGCGCCCACCTCAAGGCCAAGGGCATCGAGCACGCGATTAAGTATATCGATCCCAGCTACATCATCCGCGCCGCCCCGGCCAACGCCGCCGACCAGGTGTTCTGCACCTCGCTTGGCCATGCCGCCGTGCATGCGGCGATGAGCGGCCGCACCGACATGATCGTCGGCAGCTGGAACGGCCAGCTGACCCACGTTCCCATCCCGCTGGCGGTGCAGGGCCGCAAGCAGGTCGAGCCCACCGGCGAGCTCTGGCGCACCGTGCTGGAGACCACCGGCCAGGGTCCGCTGGAGAACTGACTCGCCATGGCCGACGGGGACAAGCCGCTGCACGAGCGCCGGATCTGGGAGTTCCAGGTCGTGCGCGACGTTGTCGTCATCGTCGCCCTGGTGGGCGTGCTGCTGCTGGGTGCCAGGCTCAGCTTCATCACCGCCCCGCTACTGGTCGGCATCGGCCTGGCCTACCTCTTCGAACCGGTGATCGCCTTCCTCTGCCGCCGCGTCCCGCGCATGACCAGGGCCAGGGCGGTGGTGTCCCTGGCCGCGGCCGCCGTGCTGCTGGGCGGCGGCCTACTGGCGCTGGTGGTGCCGCCGCTGGTGCGGCAGGTGTCCTCGCTGGCCAAGAACCACGACACCTATCTCGCCAGCGCCCGCGCCTGGGTGACAGCGCCCGAGCGTCCGGCCTGGCTGCGCGACCGGGTGGCGGATATCGATCCCGTCCTCGCCGGCCTGGGCTTCGCCCGTGCCAAGGCTGCGGTCGAGGAGCGCCGCCGGCAGCATGAGGACACCACCCCGGCCGCCGCGCCTGTGGCGCTGGACGAGGTCCGCGTGCGCGAACTCGTGCGCGAGGAGCTGGCCCGCCAGCCGTCCGAGCCTGCCGGCGGCAGCGACCTCGCCAGCCGTGCGGTCGCCGCGGTCAAGGCCGTGGCCGCCGGCTTCGCGACCGTGGTCGGCGGCATCTTCACCGTCATCCTCTTCGTCGTCCTCACCGCCATCACCGCCGTGGCCTGCATGCTGCGCTGGCCCGAGCTGCTGGAATTCGGCCGTTCGCTGATCCCGCTGCGCGCCCGTGACCGCCTGCTGCCACTCATCGGCCGCATGGACGCGACGGTCAGCTCGTTCATCCGCGGCCGCATCACGGTCGCCGCCATCGTCGGCTGCGTCTACGCCATCGGCTGGACCATCGTCGGCGTGCCCTATGGACTGGTCCTGGGCCTGGCGGTGGGCGCGTGCTCGATCGTCCCCTATCTCGCGGCCATCGGCCTGCCCGCCGCCTGGATCCTGCTGGCGCTCAGCCTGATCGCGCATCCCGAAGAGGGGGGCTGGTACATCGCCACCGCCGCGGACGGTACCCATGCCATCACCTGGTGGATGGTGCTGGTGCTGCCCTGGCTGGTCAACTTCGTCGCGCAGTCGCTGGAGGACTACGTCCTCAATCCCCTCATCCAGGGCAAGGCCACCGAGCTGCATCCGGTCATCATCATGCTGGCCGTCCTCGCCGGCGGCAGCCTGGCCGGGCTCTATGGCATGCTCCTGGCCGTACCGGTGGCGGCCTGCGCCAAGATCCTGCTGACCGCCGAGATCATGCCGCGTCTGCGCCGGTGGTCGGGCTCGGAGACGGCATGACCGCCGCGGCCGCCCCGGCCGCCCGCGGCCGGCTGGCCGGGACGCTGCTGGTCCTGGGCACCCTGCTGCACCTGGCGGCGATCGTCTTCCCCTTCGTCGAGATGCGCACCCTGCTCAGCACGGCGGTGTACGGTCTCATTCCCTCGGTGAAGATGCTGATCGACTACGGCATGGTCGTGCTGGCCGTGCTGGTGGTCGCCTTTTCGATCGTCTTCCCCTTCGCCAAGCTCGCCGTGCTGTGGCGGGCGTGGACGGTGGAGGAGCCTTCACCTGGACTGGGGCGTGGCGTCCGCATCGCCGAGGCGCTGGGCAAGTGGTCGATGCTGGACGTCTTCCTCGTGCTGCTGCTGCTGGTGGTGACCCATGACCGCACCCTGGTGGCGACCAGGCCGCTGCTGGGCGTACCGTGCTTCCTCGGTGGCGTCATGTGCACGATGTGGGCCGGCTCGCTGCTGGCCCACCGCTGGCCGGCGCCCGCGGTGGCGCCAGCCCCGGCG
>JAFLCQ010000130.1 GCA_017302815.1 Planctomycetota bacterium | reverse complement strand
GCTCGCGCCGGTGGTCTCCTCGACCTCGAGGTGGTGCGGGTCGAGGAAGTGGCCGTAGCCGCGGATCACGTCCACCTTGCGCGCCTTGGCCATGCCCGATGAGGATGTCGCCAGCCTCGGAGTCGTCGACCGGGGCTGGCATCGCCTTCCCCGCCGGCCAGGCGGGCCTGGTCTGCGGCTGGGGATCGCGGAACGCGCCGCCCAGTCCCTGTCCCGCTCGGCGCACCCCGGCGAACAGTACCCAGTCGAGGCCGCTGTCCGAGCGCACCGGCGCCACCCACTCGACCAGCCCGGCATGGCAGACGTGGCAGCGGCCGCTGCCGCGCCGTGCCAGCTCGGCACGCAGGGCGTCCATCTCGAAGGCCTTGCAGCGATGCTCGCCCTGCGGCGCCGCCTTCACCGCCCGGCACAGCGGCGAACGGTGCACCAGGCGTGCCGGGTCCACCTGCGGCCACAGGTCGCCGCGCAGATCGTGCACGGTGACGGTCAGCCGGTGCAGGCGTTCGAAGGCGGCGATGGCGCGTTCAGCGTCGCTGTCCACGCCGCCAGCATCGCCGGTCGCGGAGCGAGTTCCAGCCGTTCAGGGCAGCCAGGCGCCATGGCCGCGCAGATGCTCGCGCAGCGCGGCGGTGTCGACCGCGTGCACGTCGCCACCGACGGTCAGGGCGGCGCCCGCCGCCGCGCCGGCGGCCTCGCCCATGGCCAGGCATACCGGCATGACGCGCACCGAGCCCTGCACGATCTGCTCGCAGCTGATCGAGCGGCCAGCGACCAGGACGTTGCGCAGTCCAGCCGGGGTCAGGCAGCGGTAGGGGATGCCGTGGCTCTCGCCCGGGCCGTAGCGATGGGCGCGCTTCTCCCACTCGTTTGCCTTCACCGGGTCCTTGGCGATCTCGTCCTTGGCATGGTGCACGTCGATGAAGTAGGAGTTGCGGCAGATCTCGTCGGCGAACGAGCGGCGGGCCAGGTAGTCGTCGAGGGTCAGCTCGTAGTCGCCGACGATGCGGCGGGTCTCGCGCGTGCCCATCAGCGAGCCGGTCTGGGTGAGCACGGCGTTGCCGAAGGCGGAGGGATGGAACTCGGCGAGGGCGTCACGGTATTGCGCCGCCATCTTGCGGCCCTGCATCAGCGCCTTGGAGACGCTGATCGGATCGGTGTTGTCGTAGTCCCAGATGTGGCCGGCGTTGAAGCCGACCACGCCAGGGCCGATCTTGTTGTTGCAGCAGTGGGTATCGGGGATGAGGGGGTAGCGGCCGGAGTTGACGATGGCGTAGATCGGGCTGTCGGTGTAGCTCGCCGCCAGCTGCGGACCGTGGCGGTAGGCGTCATCATCGACATTGGCGAGCTGGAAGCAGTGGGTGGCCGGCATCAGCCGCTTGCCATCGGCATTGCCCTTGTGGAAGCGCGCCCCCGCCGCCGCCGCCAGGTCGGCGTCGCCGGAGCAGTCGACGAAGACCTGGGCGCGCACCGCGCTGAGGCCGGCCTTGTTGCATATGATGAGGGCCTCGACGCGGCCGTCGACGGCCACCACCCGGGCGAACTGGGTGTGGAACAGGACGGTGGCTCCGGCCTCGCTGACGATGTCGTCGTAGGTCCGCTTCAGCCGTTCGGGATCGATCGGCACCCAGTCCACCCGCTCCTTGGGCAGATGGCGCATGCCCTGGCGGGCCCGGTCGAAGACGGTCCAGGCCAGGCCGCGGTAGATGACCTGCTGATGGTCGCTGAACGGGCACCAGGCCGGCACCAGGCCGGAGGTGCCCATGCCGCCGAGGCAGCCGGTGCCCTCGATCAGCAGCGTGCGGGCACCGCGTCGGGCCGCCGCTGCGGCGGCGGTGCAGCCGGCCGGTCCGCCGCCGAGGACGACGACGTCATGGTCGGTGCAGGGGATTTCGAGGGCGGGCAGCGGGAGGGTGCTCATGCAGCGGATCATGCCCGCGGGCGGGTCGCGGGCCAGATCCGGCGGCAGCTATCTTTTTGCCTGTAACGGCTATGATGGCGCCGTGGATCCCGATCCCTTGGGACAGCGTGTGCAGGGTCTGCTCGCTGACGCGGAGCGCCTGACCGGTCTGACCATCTCGGTCCACGATCGCGGTCATGTCTTTGCCGGCGAACTTGGGCAGAAAAACAGCCATCGCCATTGGTACTGCGCCCTGCAGCGCAACCAGCCGGTGATCCACGGTCAGCGCTGCCTGGCCCATTGCCAGGTCGCCATCAATGCCCGTGCACGCGAGGCTGGTTGCCTGCCGTTTGTCCATACATGCTGGAAGGGGTGCAGCGAGGCGGTGGCCCCGGTGCAGCGTGGCGGCAACCACCTGCTGACCGTCTTCGCAGGGGCCACCAGATCCGGCGTCGAGCCGCCGTCCGGGCTAGCTTCGGGGATCGCCCGCGCCTGGCGCCAGCTGCCCGATCCCGATCCGCAGCGCCTGCTCGCGGTCGGCAGCGTCCTCACCGCGATCGGCCACGGCCTGCTGGCGCTGCTCGATGCGCAGCCGGTGCCGCAGGATGGCCGGCGCGGCCGCATCGACCGCCTGATCGAACAGCGCATGCACGAGGAGCTGTGCCCGGCCGAGATCGGACGCGAGCTCGCGCTGTCGCCCTCGCGGGCGGCGCATGTCGTCGCCGAGATCTACGGCAAGGCGCTGGGCGATCTGCTGCGCGAGCGGCGGCTGGCCCGCGCGCGGCGCCTGCTCGTGGATGGCGATGAGGCGGTGGGGGTCATCGCGCGGCGCTGCGGCTTCATCAGCCAGCATTGGTTCAACCGTCTCTTCGCGCGCAGCTTCGGCATGCCACCGGCACGCTGGCGCAGGGCCCAGCGTGCCGGTGCCTGAACCTCAGATGATCTCGAGCTGGTCGCGCGCGGGCAGGGCCGGGAAGCGTCCATGCGGCTCGCTCTGGTACCAGAACGCCACCGAGGCCATGTCGTCCATGTTGGGCAGGTAGCGGCCGCCGCTGCGCCAGCCCAGCGACTGGATGGTCACCGCCAGGTCCTGCTGGAAGCGCACCGGGTCCATGATGTGCCAGCGATACAGGCTGAAGCGCGTGTTGGCGTTGTAGCAGCCGTCCGGACGAACGACGTGCGGCACTCCGGCGTACGCGGTGGTGTATTCACGGTAGGTCTTCGTCGTCTTGTCCTCGAAGTTGTAGCTGCCGCAGAAGTAGTCCTCGGTGCCGGTGCCGCAGATGGTGGGATAGCAGCCGCCGCCGTATTCGGCGACCGAATCGCGTACGCTCTTCCCTGCCGGGATGTCCCCATCCAGATAGAACTTGATCTCACCCTCGCCCCACCAGCCGTTGTTGTTCATCTGCCAGGCCATGTAGGTGCCGACGTAGTGGCCCTGGCCGCGCACGCCGTCGAGGATGGTGTAGACGTCCTTGTAGGGCAGCGGGTTGGTGCGGCGGAACTGGGCGTGGAAATAGGCAGCATCCTCGGGGATGTCGGTCAGGGTGTAGTTGATCTGGTAGAAGATCGTCATCGCCTCGATGCCGATGTTCTCCATGGTGATGCGGCAGTGCTTGCGGAACGGCATCTCCCAGTAGCAGTTGAATGCATTGCCGGGATTGACGCATACCGGCAGCGAGTCGATCGGGCGGAAGGTGTTGTAGTTGGTGTAGGCGCTGGCGAAGAAGTCGCCGATCGGCACCTCGACCGACGGCGTCTCCTCGCCGTCCCAATAGAAGCGGATGATGGTGAAGCGGTAGTTGCCGGTCGGGGTCATCCAGATCTGCTGGATCGCCCCCGGCCCGTCGACATCGGCCAGGACCAGGGTCTCGCCCGGCTTGATCTGGGTGCACGGGCGCACCTTCCAGCCGGTGCCGAGTTCGCGCGAGGGGCCATGGCTGGGATCGACGTGACGGCCGCCACCGCCCTTGGCGCCGGTGGGGTTCTCCGACGAGATCGATCGGGTCTGCGCCTTGGACAGGCGTGAGAGGTTGCCGAGGTGGAGGCCGAGGCCGTTGAACGACATGGGAGGTGCTCCTGTGCCGGCCATCCTACGCCGCGGGGCGATCGGGCGCATTGCCGTGGCTTCGGTGCGTATTGTCGTATATTCGGCTCATGGGGGATCCCGATCCATTCATCGGCAAGGCCTGGTATCCGCCCGGACGTCTCGCCGGCGGCGGCCTGCGGGTGCGTGGAGTCGGCTGTCGCGAAGAGATGTCCGCAAGCATCATCGATCGTCCGAAGGGGACCGGGGACTGGCTGTTCATGTTCTTTCCGGACCAGGTTTTGCTGCGTGGAGGACAGGGCGAGGCGCTGCCGCGGCGTGGCCCGGTGCTGATCGTCTGGAGCCCGGACCAGGGGCACTGGTACGGCTGGCGGGCTTCCTCCTGGGTGCATTCCTGGGTGCATGCCGAGGGGCCAGCCCTGGAGGCCCTGGCAGGAGCGGCCGAGCTTCCACGGGATATGCCGATATTCGGTTTGACATCGGAGACGGTCGATGCCTGCGTGCGCGCGCTGCACCGCGAGATGGCACGCCCGGCACCCGATCCGCGCCTGGCCCTGCTGCAGCTGGAGGTCCTCGTACGCGAGGCGGCGCGCGCGGCCAGACCCGACGCCGGTGCCGCGCCGGCGCCCTGGCCGGAGATCCGCCGCCACATCGACGAACGCTTCGCCCAGCGCCTCACCCTCACCGGTCTGGCGCGGCGCTTCAGCCTCAGTCCACAGCACCTCTGCGAGGGGTTCAAGCGCTGGTTCGGCGTTCCGCCGATCGAATACCAGATCCGTCTCCGGCTCGACCGCGCCCGCCTGCTGCTGACCGACCGCAACCGCAGCGTCGGAGAGGTGGCCGCCGAGGTCGGGTGGCTCGACGTACCGCATTTCTGCCGCACCTTCCGTCGTCGCCTCGGGATCACCCCGGGCAGCCTGCGCGACGGCTGATCAGGAGCGCGGGTTCGCGTCGTCGGCGCCGGCCACCACCCGGGCCTGGCCGCTGCCGCTGCGCATGGCGCGCAGGACGAGCCAGGCGCAGGACGCGGCGCCCAGGCCCATGACCAGCCAGCCGCCGAGGCTGCCGCTGGGCGACCGCGAGCGGCTGAACAGCTCGACCGGGCCGGTGAAGGGGGACAGCGCCAGGAGCAGGCGCTGCGCGTCCCCGTCGGCGAAGATCGACAGCAGCGAGGGGACGAAGCCGAGGGTCACCAGCACGGCGATGGTGCAGACGCGGCGCGGGGCCGGATGCGAGCAGAAGTGCCGCAGGGGGCCGCGGGCGATCATGTCGCCCAGGGCCAGCACCAGCATGCCGTGGCACGCCACGATGAGGGCCGGGGTATCGGGCATCCACGGTGCGCACAGGACCAGGCTGAGTCCGATGAGCAGCAGGGTGCAGCGGGCTCCGCGGCCGCTGCCGGGTCCGAGGACGGTCATCGCGAGCTGGCGGAATCGTCCGCCGGAGGAGACGGCCTGCAGCTGGCGCGGGGTGATGTCGGTGTCCTCGCTGATCGCGAACAGGCCCAGGGCCAGCGCCCAGCACACGCCCACCGTCGATGCCACCGCCATGACCTCGTCGAGATCGTGGATGTTGCCCCAGCCGCGCCGCCATCCGGCGTAGATGATCAGTCCGGCCAGCCAGGCCAGGCCGTTCAGCCAGATCGCGATCCACAGCAGGCGCGGACCGCTGCTGCGGTCGAGCGCACGGTGGGTCAGCATCGCCGCGCCCAGGACCAGGGCCACGGCCATCGCGGCGAACCAGCCGTTGAAGATGCCGATCAGCGCCATCAGCGCCTCGGCGTCACCGCGCAGGACCTCGCCGAGCCAGCGCGACAGCATCATCTCGCTGCTGCCCCACAGGCCCGTGAGCATGCCCCAGGTGGCCAGCAGGCCGACCGCCATGAGCAGTCCCAGGCCCTGCTTGGCCTGGCGGTTGGAGCCGATGCAGGCGACCGCCGCGCCGATCGCGCCGAGCAGCGCCCCGGCCATCGGCAGGGTGACCAGGGCGAACACCACCGTCGGCAGGTCGAGGCCGCGCAGCAGGTAGCTCATGACCAGGAAGGGGGCCAGGCCGGCGGCCCCGAGCAGGCCCAGGACCAGGTTGCTCTGCACCACGCCGACGATGATGCGCATCGGCGGCATGCCGGTCAGCTCGATGAGGTCCCACGACGAGGCGCCGCGATCGCTGGTGATGGCGCGGGTGGTGGCCAGGGCCTGGATGCACATCAGCGCAGTCCAGGCCGAGGCGATGGCGGCGAACATGCCGCGGCCAGCCGAGGAGCTGGCAGCAGAGGCGACCGCCGCCGCGATCACCGCGATGAGCAGCATCAGCAGGTAGGCGCCGATGAAGGCCTTGTTGCGCAGCTCCTGGCGCACCCGCCGGACCAGCATGGGGTTGGCGCGGTCGGCACGGTGGGCCGTCCATGCGGACAGCCAGGTGAACAGGCGGGCGGTTATCACGACCGGGAATATCCCCGCCCTGGCCCCGGCGCAAGGCGGGCGGTCGCATCAACCCCGTGCTGCTGCGGCCTGCGTTCAGGAGGATTGCCGGCGGCTTAGGACGGCGCGAGCATGCAGCCAGGAGCATCCATGCGCCGCCACATCCCAGCCTCGGCCGATCCCTTCCGTCTCCCCCTCGATGGCCAGCGGGTGTGGTCCCGCGGCTGCTGGCCGGCATCCTGGGTCGACTGCCCATCCGCTGCCGAGGAGGTGCTGTTCCGGCGCCGTTTCACCTGGCCGGGCGGGGTCCTGCGCCTGCATCTGAGCGCCGACCAGCGCTACCAGGCCTTCCTCGACGGCCGCAGCATAGGGCGCGGGCCGGAGCGCGGCGATCTCGGCCAATGGCACTACGAGAGCCACGACATCGACCTGCCCGCCGGCGAGCACCTGCTGGTCGCCCGGGTATGGTGCCTGCCCATGCCACCCTTCGCGCAGCTGAGCCACCGCCTGGCCTGGCTGTGTGCCGCCGAGGGCGTCCCCGCCGAGGTGCTGAACACCGGACACGCGGCCTGGGAAGTGCGGCCTGATGCGTCCTGGCGCCAGATCGACCGTGGCGTCGCCTGGGGCTGCGGCACCAAGGTGGAGGTGACGGTGGATGCCGGATTCGCTGCGGCGGCACTCGGAGGTGGCGACGGCTGGATGCCGGTGCGCACGCAGGCGGCAGCCGCCGTGCGCTGGCATGGACGCGAACCGGGCCAGCGCGGCGAGCGCCAGCTGACCCCGGCGCGGCTCCCGGCACAGGAGGAGGTGGATGTGCGCACCGGCACGGTGCGCCACGTCGCCGACCGTCCCGCGGCCGATCCGGTGCACGCGTCGGACTGCATTGGTGGCGAGGTCGCCGGCTGGCAGGCGCTGCTCGACGGATCCCGAACCGTCACCCTGCCGCCACGCACGCGCCGCCTGGTGCTCATCGATCTCGGGCACTACCGCTGCGCCTACCCCATGCTTACAGCGTCCGGCACCGGCCGCGTGCGCATGGAATGGGCGGAGGCGCTCTACGCCGAGGCTACAGGAGATCGCAAGACCGACCGCGCCGCCATCGAGGGGCGCTGGTTCCGCGGTGTCGGCGACGAATTCGTCTTCACCGGCGCCGAGGGCACGGCGACCACGCTGTGGTGGGAGTCGGGACGCTTCGTGCGCCTGCTGGTCGAGGCCGGGGAGGCCCCGCTCGTGCTGCGCTCGCTGAGCTGGCTTGAGACCGGCTATCCGCTGCGCAACGAGGCCGCCTGGACCAGCGCCGACGCCGGCTTCGATGCCAGCGGCGGGCTGATGGAGCGCGTGCTGCGGCGCTGCGCCCATGAGACCTACATGGACTGCCCGTACTACGAGCAGCTGCAGTACGTCGGCGACACCCGCCTGGAATGCCTGGCGACCCGCGCCATCACCCGCGACCACAAGCTGCCGGACAAGGCGGTGGCGTGCTTCGCCTGGTCGCTGGACTACCGCGGCCAGCTGTGCAGCCGCTATCCCTGCTGCCACGAGCAGAACATCCCCGGCTTCAGCATGCTGTGGATCGGCATGCTGCATGATGTGCTGATGTACGGCGACCCGGCCGTGGTCCGGCAGCACCTCACCTGCATGCGTTCGGTGCGCGAGGCCTTCCGCCTGCGCATCGCGGATGACGGGTCGGTGTCGTGCGAGCCGGGTTGGAACTTCGTCGACTGGGTCCCGAGCTGGCGTGACGGCGAGCCGCCCGGAGCCGAGGCCGGCAGCTCGGCGGTCATCGCCTGGCTGCAGGCCTACGTCCTGGGCCTCTCGGCGGAGATCGAGGCCTGGGCAGGCGAAGCGGCCCTGGCCGAGCGCGACCGCGCCGCCGCGCGGCGGATCGCCGCCGGCTGCGAGGCGTTCTGGGATGAGGCGCGTGGCCTCTACCGCGACACTGCCGGCGGCGCGACCCTCAGCGAGCACGCGCAGATCCTGGCCCTGCTCTCCGGTCAGGTCCCGGCCCATCGCGCCGCGCGCATGCTCGACGGCCTGGCAACGGCGCCCGACCTGGCGCGGACGACGGTCTACTTCAGCCACTACCTCTTCGAGGTGGCGGCGCGCTTCCGCCGTCCCGAGCTGCTGCTGCCGCGCCTGTCGTTCTGGAGCGGCCTGGCCGGCCAGGGCTTCACCACCGTGCCCGAGGCGCCCGAGCCGAGCCGCAGCGACTGCCACGCCTGGGGTGCGCACCCGCTGTTCCACCGCACCGCGTCCATCCTCGGCATCCGTCCGGCCGCCCCCGGCTACGCGGCGGTGCGCATCTCCCCGATGCTCGGCACGCTGGCGCATGCCGCCGGATCGTGGCCGCATCCGCTGGGCGACATCAGGGTCGAAATCCGCGGCGCCCACGGCCGCGTCGAGCTGCCCGCCGGGCTGCCCGGCACCCTGGTGCTGGACGGCCGGGAGGTGGCGATCCCGGGCACCCTCACCTGGTGACGGTCTGGGCCGGCGGTGGCGCCGGCACCAGCACCAGCGATCCCGCCGAGGCGTCCGCGCCGCCGCCGACCAGGCTCTGCTGGCCGCGGGCGTTGCGGAACCAGACCGGCA
>JAFLCQ010000013.1 GCA_017302815.1 Planctomycetota bacterium | reverse complement strand
GGGTGATGTGCCCGAGTTCGCTCACCGTGATGCCGACCAGCGGGTCGCGCTCGGTCAGCAGACCGGGGATGCGCTCCTGCGCCGTCGATTCGCCCAGGCCTGCGAACCACACCTCGCCCACGGTCGGCGCGTGCAACCCCGGGACCAGGCGCGGCAGGCGGCGCAGCAGACGGTCGAGCATCGCGCGCATCTCGTGCGGCACGCCCGGCATGCAGGCGATCGGGCAGGCGCCGATGCGCCCGAGGAGACCATGCGCGGTGCCGCGATCGTTGCGCAGCGCCTCCGCTCCGACCGGGAAGAGGGTCTGCCGCCGGTTGACCTCCGGCACCGCCAAGCCGTGGCGGTGTTCGGCATACCAGCGCACGATGTGACGCCAGGCCGCGGCGTCCGCGCGCAGGGGGGCGCGCATGCAGCGGGCCAGGGCGTGGCGGGTGCGGTCGTCCTCGGTGGGGCCCAGGCCGCCAGTGCATACCACCAGCGCCGCACCGCGGCTGGCCTGGCGCATGGCGCTGGCGATGGCGGCCTCGCCGTCGCCGACTGCGCGGATGCCGTCGACGCTGAGCCCGGCATCGCTGAGCCGGGCGGCGATGTGCGCGCTGTTGGTGTCGACGGTGCGGCCGAGGACGATCTCGTCGCCGATGGACAGGATGCGGGCGATGGGCATGGCGGGCAGGCTGGGAGGACCGGGTCGGGCGCCAGGGTCTTGCGCCAGGGCTTGACTGTCGGCCTGTTTGTATAAATACCAGTATCATACCGGTATGAAAACCCTCCTCCGCCTCCTGTCCGTCCTCATCACCGCCGTCGCCCTGCATGCCGGCGATGCCACCTCGCTGCTCAGCAACGGCGATTTCGAGGCTGGCGAAGGCAAGCCGGCGGGTTGGGGCCTGCCGGCCGGGATCACCTGGGAGAGCGACAACGGCAACCGTTTCGCCCGCTTCACCGCCAACGGTGCGATGGTCATGTTCTACCGCGAGGTCGACGTGCGCGGCAGGAAGGCGCTGCAGCTGAATCTGCGCGCGCGCCACGTCGGCATCAAGCCGGGCGAGAAGCCGTGGTTCGACGGCCGCGTCATGCTGAGCTTCCGCGATGCCGACAAGAAGGAGCTGAAGGGCGGTCCGGGCGCGCCGAACTTCCGCGGCACCGCCGAGGCGTGGAAGGACGTCTCGCTGCGCTTCCGGGTACCCGAGGGCGCGGCGGTGCTGGCGGTGATGCCCTGCATGTTCAAGGCCGCCGAAGGCACCCTCGATCTGGACGACATCGTCCTGACCGAGATCGACCCCGAGCTGGTCGATGCCGGCAAGCCCAAGGGCGTCGATGATCCCGCCCTGCCCCAGGCCATCGCCGCCAGCGATCCGCGCCTGCACTACAGCGGACGCTGGGACACCGCGGACGCGGGCGGCCCGCGCAGCGAATGGCCGGCGACCCAGATCCATCTCGTCCTCGAAGGAACCGCCATCAATGCGGTGCTCGCCGGGCCGCACGCCTTCCAGGTGGTGGTCGACGGCGCTCCGACGAAGACCGTGACCATCGTCAACGGGCAGTCGATCTACAATCTCGCCAGCGGCCTCGCTCCCGGCCGGCATCGCATCGAGCTGTGCAAGCGCACCGAGGGCTGGGGCGGGCCGGTGCAGGTGAAGGGCTTCCAGATCCCGGCCGACGCCAAGCTCCTGGATCCGCCGACCTTCGCCCGGCGGGTGATGTTCATCGGCGATTCGATCACCTGCGGCTACGGCAACGAGGCCGCGAGCGAGAAGGAGCGCTTCAGCGCCGCGACCGAGAACGCCTGGCTGGCCTGGGGCGCGGTAGCGGCGCGCAGCCTCGATGCCGAGCTGACCAGCCTGGCGGTCTCGGGCATCTGGCTGCAGCCCAACCAGGAGGGCAAGCCGCCGATGCCCGAGCTGTGGACGCGGACCATGCCCTTCACCCCCGCCCAGCCGTGGGATCCCGCGCGCTGGCAGCCTGACGTCGTGGTGGTGAACCTGGGCACCAACGACAAGCGCAAGCCGATGGACGAGCAGGCGTGGTCTGCGGCCTATCGCGCCTTCATCGCCCAGATCCGCAGCGTCCATCCCCAGGCGCACATCTTCCTCTGCATCGGCCCGATGGGCCACGGCATCATCGCCAAGGCCAACGAGGCCATCGCGGCCGCCTGCGTCGCCGGCGGCGACGCCAGGGTGCATGCCCTCGCCCTGCCCGACCAGAAGCCGGCCAATGGCATCGGCGCCGACTGGCACCCCAGCGTGAAGACGCACCAGCTGATGGCGGACACGATCGCCGCAGCGATCAGGACGCAGTTGGGCTGGTAGGCCGGCCGCGCGCCCTGCTGGGCGGCAGGCCGAAGCACTGCACGAAGGCGCGCGAGAAGTGCGCCGGATCGCCGAATCCCACCTCGTCGGCGACCTGCGCGACGCTGGCCCCGGCCTGCAAGCGCGCCAGGGCGTGGTGCAGGCGCAGGCGGCGCAGGTGCTGGTAGGGGCTCTCCAGGGCGAAGCGGCGGTAGAGCCGGCACAGATAGCTGGGTTCGAGGCCGCACAACGCGGAGACCGCCGCCTGGGTGCGCATGTCCATGAAGCGCTCCTCGATCAGGCGGTGGCAGCGGCGGAAGGAGGCCAGCGCGCCGGAGTCGGCGCTGTCCGCGGGCAGGGCCTGGTGGGCGAGGTGCTGGGTCAGGTATTCGAGTGCGACGCCGCAGGCGCGGGCCCGGCGCGGGACGTTGCTCTGGCCCCAGCGGATGGCCTGCTCGATGATGTCGACCACCGGTTGCGGATCCGCCACCATCGCCACCGAGCCCGGAGCCAGGTGGGCCGCCGCCAGCAACGCCTCCGCCTCGCGGCCGCTGATGACCAGGAAGTATTTGCGCAGCACCGAACGCTCGTCGGTGACGACCTCGACCGGGATGCCAGGACCGTAGGCGAAGAGCATGCCCGGTCGCAGCTGGTGGCGGCGCCCGGCGAGCAGCAGCGAGCCGGCTCCGCCGGCGACCATCTCCAGCAGCGGGGTGGGGAAGCCGTCGCGCTCGATGCGGTAGTCGGGGGCGACGTGCTCGTAGCCGCCGCTGAGCACGCCCAGGCGTTCGTCCAGCTCGCCATGTGGGATCCAGAATCGGCGGGTTGAAACGACGTTATGGCTGAAATACGGGGGATCAGCCAGCATGTCGCTTGGATCAGAAGGACGAAAAAAGGCAGATCAAGGTCAAGGCCGGGGATTCCAGGCGTCCCCGCAGGGCCTAGCATCGGCGGCAGCAACCCGCCGCGGAGCCCTCCATGTTCGCCAAGAACAGCACGCCCTCGTCCACCATCGCCAACGTCGTCGAGACCGGCGACGCCCTCGCCCCGATGCGGCCCTTCCCGGCGGTCGGCATCCGCCCGACCATCGACGGCCGCCGCGACGGCGTGCGCGAGTCGCTGGAAGGTCAGGTGCTGGGCATGGCCCAGGCCGCCGCCGAGCTGATCGCGTCGAAGCTGACCTATCCCGATGGCAGCCCCGTGCGCTGCGTGATCGCCGACGCCTGCATCGGTGGCGCCGCCGAGGCGGCCGCCTGCGCCAGGAAGTTCGCCAAGGAGGGGGTGGGCGTCTCGCTGACCGTCACCCCGTGCTGGTGCTACGGCTCGGAGACCATGGACCTCGATCCGACCATGCCCAAGGCGGTGTGGGGCTTCAACGGCACTGAGCGCCCCGGCGCGGTGTACCTCGCCGCCGTGCTGGCCGCGCACGCGCAGAAGGGCGTGCCCGCCTTCGGCATCTACGGCCAGGACGTGCAGGACGCCGGCGACAAGGAGATCCCCGCCGATGTCGAGACCAAGCTGCTGACCTTCGTGCGCGCCGGCATGGCGGTGGCGCTGATGAAGGGCCGCAGCTACCTCTCGGTCGGCGGAACCTCGATGGGCATCGCCGGCTCGATCGTCAACCACGACTTCTTCCAGAAGTTCCTCGGCATGCGCGTCGAGAGCGTCGACATGGTCGAACTGGTCCGCCGCATCGAGCGCGGCGTGATCGATGCTGCCGAGACCGAGCGCGGCATGGCCTGGGTGAAGAAGCACTGCCGCGCCGGCCACGACGTCAACCCGCCCAAGCGCCAGAAGAGCGCCGAGGCGCGCGAGAAGGACTGGCGCATCTGCGTGCAGATGACCCAGATCATCCGCGACCTCATGGTCGGCAATCCGCGCCTGGCCGAGCTCGGCTTCGGCGAGGAGGCCCTCGGCCACGACGCCATCGCCGGCGGCTTCCAGGGCCAGCGCCACTGGACCGACCATCTGCCCAACGGCGACTTCGCCGAGGCGATGCTCAACACCTCCTTCGACTGGAACGGCCCGCGCAGCCCCTACGTGGTGGCGACCGAGAACGACAGCCTCAACGCCGTGCCCATGCTGTTCGGCCGTCTGCTGACCAACACCGCGCAGATCTTCGCCGATGTGCGCACCTACTGGTCGCCGGCCTCGGTGAAGCGCGTCACCGGCCACGCGCTCTCCGGCGCAGCGAAGAACGGCATCATCCACCTCATCAACTCCGGCCCCGCCGCCCTCGACGGCATCGGCGCGATGAAGGTGAAGGGCAAGCCCGCCTTCAAGCACTTCTGGGAGGTGAGCGACAAGGACATCAGCGAGACGATGAAGCGCGTCACCTGGTGCCCGAGCGTCGACGAGTACTTCCGCGGCGGCGGCTTCTCCAGCTGCTACCGCTCGGAAGGCGGCATCCCGGTCACCATGACCCGCGTCAGCCTGGTCGACGGGCTCGGCCCCATCATCCAGATCATCGAGGGCCAGACCGTCGAACTCCCCGAGAAGGTCCACGCCACCCTCGATGCGCGCACCAATTCGACCTGGCCGACCACCTGGTTCGCCCCGCGCCTGACCGCCAGCGGCCCGACCAGCAGCGTCTACAGCATCATGGCCGGCTGGAGCGCCAACCACTGCGCCCTCGCCTACGGCCACATCGGCGCGGACTTCGCCGCCCTGGCGGCCCTGCTGCGCATCCCGGTGGCGATGCACAACCTGGAGGGCGAGGTCTTCCGTCCCGCCAGCTGGGGCCTGTTCGGCGCCATGGATGCGCAGGGCGCCGACTACCGCGCCTGCGCGGCGTACGGGCCGTTATATCGTTAGCGGTGGGGGGCCAGAGCCCCCCACGCCCCCCGGCCTCGGTCGGGACTCGGTTTGTTCGGCTTCGCCTCCAAACCGCGGGGGGATGGGCTTCGCCCATTGTATCCCCCCGTCGCCCCTTCCGTCGGCCGGTCGCGCTGCGCGCTCCGGTTCGATGCGGGGGCCAGGCCCCCGCACCCTGCCACCGGGGGCTGCCGCCCCTGCGACCCCGCGCCGCGACGTGCGTGTGTCGTGCGTGGTTGCGGAGTGGGGGGTGCGGGGGCGCAGCCCCTGCATGAAACCGGAGCGCGATAGCGCGACCGGGCGCCGAGGGGTGGTGGGCGGATACAATGGCCGCAGGCCATCCGCCCACGGTTTTCGAGCGTCAGCGAGAAAACCGAACCCCGACAAAGCCCGGGGGTCCTAGGGGCGCAGCCCCTAGAGCGAGAAGCGGGCGCCGAGGGGTGGTGGCGGCATACAATCGGCGCAGCCGATGCCGCCACGGTTTTCGAGCGTCAGCGAGAAAACCGAACCCCGACAAAGCCCGGAGGGGGTGCGGGGGCGGAGCCCCCGTGGCTAAAAGCGCACCCCGCACAGCGCGCGTTCGACCGTCGTGCGGACCTGCTCGAGGCTGAACGGCTTGCGCAGCTGGCCGGCGATCTCGCGGCGCCAGCGGTCGATGCCGCTGCCGCTGCCGGTCCAGCCGCTGACCACGATGACCGGCGGCCAGCGGCGCTCGGGGTGCAGCTCCATGTGCTCCAGCACGCCCTGGCCGTCGACGCCGGGCATGCACCAGTTCAGCATCACCACGTCCACGTCCTCGGCGCCGAGGTGGTCCAGCGCCTGCTGCCCGTCCTTCGCCTCGACGGCGATGTGCCCCGCCGCGGTCAGGTGCTCGCAGAGGATGCGGCGGATCTCTGGCTCGTCATCGACGACCAGGACGCGGGCGCAGGTGGTTGCGGCGGTACTGCTGGCGGCTGGCGGCCGGGGCGCGTCGGCGGCAGGGATGGCGACGGTGAAGGCGGTGCCTTCGCCGGGAACGCTGTCCACGGTGATCTCGCCGCCCATGTGACCGACCAGGGTCTGGCACACCGAGAGGCCGAGTCCGGTGCCGCGCAGCCAGGGCTGCCCCTCGCCATCGATGGCGTGCTCGCCCTTGGTCGAGAAGAACGGCTCGAAGATGCGCGGCAGGATCTCCGGCGGGATGCCGATGCCGTTGTCGTGCACGCGCAGGCGGATGCGCGCATCCACGCGGGCCAGGGAGATGCTGACCGTGGGATCATGCCGCCGGTCGACCGCGTCGCAGGCGTTCAGCAGGAGGTTCAGCAGCACCTGGCCGAGGGAACCGGTCGGGACGAGGGCGAAGAGCGGCTCCTCGGGAAGGTCCAGCTGCACGGCGATGCGGCGCTGGCGCATGGTCCGGCGGGCCAGCGCGAGCGTGGTGCTGACGACATGGCCGACGTCGATGATCTCGGACGGGCTGCGCTCGCTGCGCGAGAAGGTCAGCAGGGCGTCGACGATGCCCTTCTCGCGATCGACCGCGTCGCGGATCTGCTCCAGGCGGCGCCGCGCCTCCGCCGGCAGGTCGGGACGGCGCAGGGCGAGCTCGACGTTGCCCATCACCACCGCGTTCAAGTTGTTGAACTCGTGCGCCACGCCGCCCGCGAGGGTTCCGATCGATGCCATGCGCTCGGAAAGCGCCGCGCTGCGCTGCATCTCGGCCAGCCGCTCCTCGTCCTGCTTGCGCTGGCTGATGTCGCGTGAACTGGTCTGGAAGGCGACGATCCGGCCGGTCGCGTCCGTTACCGGCTGGGCGACGGCCTCCAGCCAGATCCATCCGCCATCGGGACGGCGGAAGCGGAACTGCACCGTGGCTGGCGCGGCGCCGCTCGGGAGCGGCCCATGCAGGGCCCGGCGGACCTGCTCGACATCCTCGGGATGGATGTGGTCGTAGTGGCTGCGCCCGAGCAGCTGCTCCGGCGTCCAGCCGACGATCCAGCGCATGGATGGCGAGATCCAGCGGTAGCGGCCATCGGGTTCGTGCAGGCAGATGACATCGCGGGCATGGTCGGCGACCAGTCGGAAGCGTCCCTCGCTTTCGCTCAGGGCAGCCTGCGCCAGCTGCTGGCTGCGGGCGTAGGCGGCGAGGACGAGGGTGGTTCCCGAGGCGGCGACGATGAAGAGCTGGAACGGGAAGTGGATGCGGCCGGAATCGGATCCGGCCAGGAAGGGACCGATGCCGGCGGCAGTCATGATGGCGGCCGCCAGGGAGATGATGGCCAGGGTCAGGGCGGCGCCGGCCGGCCCGGCCCTGACCGCGGCGTAGAGCAGGGGCGGGAAGAGGAGGAATGCCCACGGCGACAACCCGTGCTGTCCGGTGTCCGGCAGGACGGCGCAGAGGGCGAGGGCTGCGCTCGTGGTCAGGGCGAGGATGATGATCTCGCGGTGCAGCGCCCGCAGGGCTGCCGGGTTCCAGCGCAGGGTCGCGACCACGCCGATCGCGGCCATGACCCCCGCCAGGTCCCCTGTCCACCAGGTGCGGGCCACCTGCAGGAAGGCGTGCGACGGAACAGAGGCGGCGGCGCCCACCGTCGCGGACAGCAGCGAGCCGCAGGCGCTGGCGAGCAGGACCTTGAGCGGGTCGGAGGCGTGCTCGAGGCGGGGGTTCGCCTGCAGGCGCCGCAGCAGCCAGGCGCCGAGGCCGAGGCCTGCACCGGTGCCCAGGCCGATGACCAGGGCGGACCCGAACGGCGTTCCCACCAGCAGCATGCTGGCGACGGTCGCTCCGAGCACGACGCCGGGCAGCAGCGCCAGACCGCAGCGCCAGAGCACGCCCATGGCCAGGCCGGCGGCCGGCCAGAAGGGCGAGACCCGGGCATCGGGATCCGCGATCGCCAGGCCGAGCCAGGCCAGAGCTACGTAGCCGCCGGCCAGGCCGCATGCAAGCAGGGCCGTGCGCTTCCGATCCGTCGCCGCTCCGCCTTGCGAGAACATGGCCGGCGGATCATGGAGGACCGGAACCCGACATCAAATGGATCGGCGCGCTACTCCCCGGGGATGCCGTGGGCCGCGGTCGATGCGATCAGGCCGGTGGTCGGGCTGCTGGCGGTGGCATAGCGCTTCCGGGCGATGCGGCCTGCGCCGGCCGCCCACCAGCCGGCCTCCAAGGCGTGGCGCATCGCGCGCGCCATGCGCACCGGATCCTGGGCCCCGGCGATGCCGGTGTTGAGCAGCACGCCTGCTGCGCCCAGCTCCATCGCCACCGTCACGTCGGAGGCGGTGCCGACGCCTGCGTCGATGATGATCGGCACCGTCGCACGCTCGAGGATGATCTCCATGCTGTTGCGGTTCAGCACCCCGAGGCCGCTGCCGATCGGGGCTCCGGCCGGCATCACCGCGGCGGCTCCGGCCGACTCCAGCTCCTTGGCCAGCACCGGATCGTCGCTGGTGTAGACCAGGACGGTGAAGCCGTCGGCGACCAGGCGGCGGCAGGCCTCGAGGGTCTGCACCGGATGCGGCAGCAGGGTCTGCTGGTCGGCCAATACCTCCAGCTTGACCATGTCGCTGATGCCCAGCTCGCGCCCGAGATGGGCGGTGCGGATGGCGTCGTCGGCGTTGAAGCAGCCGGCGGTGTTGGGCAGCAGCTGGTACTGCTTGCCGATATGGTCGAGGAGGCAGCCGCCGCTGCCGCGCGCGTTGAGGTTGGCCCGGCGCACCGCCACCGTCACCACGTCGCAGCCGGACTCGGCCAGGCTGGCCTGCATGCAGGCGTTGTCGGGATACTTGCCGGTGCCGACGAGGAGGCGGCTGGCGAAGGTGTACTTTCCGACCTGGAGCGGGGGGATGGCGGCGAGCGTGCTCATGCCCGGCGAGGCTAAGGCGGGGATCGCCCTGCCAAGCATGGCATTGGCCAGGACGCGGCCTGCCGCTACACCGTGCGCATGATCCGCCTGGGACCGAACATCGAGATCGGCGACGAGGTCCTGACCTTCACCCAGGTCGCCGGGGGCGGTCCTGGCGGCCAGCACGCCAACAAGACCGCCAGCCGGGTCGACCTGCGGGTGGCGCTGGCCGCTCTGCCGCTGCATCCCGAGGCGGCGGCCCGGCTCGCTGCCCTGGCCGGCGACCGGCTGACCTCGGAGGGGGACCTGCTGCTGAGCTGCGACGAAACACGCAGCGCGCGGCAGAACCGCGCGCTGGTGGTGGATCGTCTGCGTGAACTGGTGCTGGCGGCGCTGGTGCGGCCGAAGCCGCGCCGGCGGACGCGCCCGAGCCGTGGCTCGGTTGAGCGCCGGCTGGAATCCAAGCGCCAGCGCGGCGACCGCCTGCGCGATCGCCGGGCCGACGACTGACGACTACTTCTTCTTCGCGGCCAGTTTCTCGTTCAGCGCGCCGCGTTCGCGCTTGATGCGGGCCAGACGGCGGCGCTTCTTCTCGACCTTGTTGTACTGACGGCTCATGCGTGTGCTCCTGGTCCGGCACCTTGCTGGGGAGCCGCCGCCGCGTCAAGCAGGTGCCGGCGGATGTCGGCAGCCTCCTCGTAGGGGTCCAGGGTATGGTCCTTGTCGTATTCGGCCCACGCCAGGGGGACGCCGAGGCGGCGCAGATGCGCGATGCGCGGGGCGGCGAGGTGCATGGGGATGACGGGATCGTGGCGGCCGTGCGTCACCAGGAGGCGCTGCCGGGGCAGGGCGGCGCCGAATGCGGCGGGCCACTCGTCCTCGCGATGCAGCCAGCCGCTGATGCCGACCGCGGCCAGGAAGGGACGTGGATGGCGCAGCACGGTCTCCAGGACCATGAGGCAGCCCTGGCTGAAGCCGATCAGGGCGATGCGCTCGCAGGGGACGCCACGGGCCGTCTCGAGGTGGGCGAGCAGCGCGAGGAGTTCGCGGTGGCTGCGGCGGACCCCGGCGGCGTCGACGCTGAGCTTCTCCCCCAGATCGAGATCGAACCACGACCATCCCGGACCATAGGGATCGGGCGCCTGCACGAAGCACCAGCCCCAGCCGTCGAGGTCGAGCATCGGCGCGATCGGCTTCCAGCCCTGGCGGCTGTCGCCGAGGCCGTGCAGCACCACCGCGATCGGGGCGCCTTCGCGCCCTGGGACTACGTCGTGGACCAGCATCAGACGCCTTCGGCGATGGAGCGGATGCGCGCCGCCATGCTCGCCAGGCCGTTGGCGCGGTTGGGCGACAGGTGGGCGTTGAGGCCCATGTCCTCGAGGAAGTCGGGCGGGGCGCCGAGGATCTCGCGTGCCGGATGGCCGCTGTAGACGTGCAGCAGGAGGGCGACCAGACCGCGCACCAGCACCGCGTCGCTGTCCGCGCGCAGGTGGATGCAGCCATCGCGCACCTCATGCACCAGCCAGACCTGCGACGAGCATCCGCGCACCTTGTTGGCGTCGGTCTTCGCCTGCTCCTCCAGCGGCTGCAGGGCCTTGGCCATGGCGATGAGGCGGGCGTAGCGCTCCTCCCAGGTCGCCAGGGCTTCGAATTCGGCCACCAGGGCCATCTGCTTGTCGAGGATCGTTGCCACGCCGGCATGGTGACGGACGTGACGCCGCTGCAATCTGCCTTCCCCTGCCGCGCAGGAGCCCAACGTTCGGCGCATGGCCCGCACCTCCGCCGCCCGCACCGAACTCGATCGCCTCGCCGCCGAACTGGCGCGACACGACGAGCTCTACTACCGCCAGGCCCAGCCCGAGCTGAGCGACGCCGAATACGACGCGCTGCGCGAGCGCCATGATGCGCTGGCTGCGAAGGCCGGACAGCCGGCCTGGCAGCAGCGCCCGGGCGACGACCGTACGGCTGGATTCGCCAAGGTGCTGCATCGCGTGCCGATGCTGTCGCTGGAGAAGGCCGCCGACGGCGAGGACGGCAGCGCCGCCGACAAGCTGGCGGCGTGGGAGCTGCGCACGCGCAAGGCGCTGGAGCTGGCCGACGCGGCGCCGCTGGCCCTGCTGGTCGAACCGAAGATCGACGGCATCTCGGTCGGGGTCGTCTACCGCGATGGCGAGCTGGCCCAGGCCGCCTCGCGCGGCGACGGCGTCGAGGGCGACGACATCACCGCCCAGGTCAGGGCCAGCGGCGCGCTGCCGCTGCGGGTCGCGGTGCGGGGATCCTTCGAGGTGCGTGGTGAACTGTACCTGCCGCAGGCGGCCTTCGTGCGCCTGCGCGACGCCACCGCCGCCGAGGGCGGCCGCCAGCTGGCCAACCCGCGCAACGCATGCGCCGGGCTGATGAAGCGCAAGGATGCGGCCAGCCTGGCCGGCATCGGCGTGGCGGCATTCATGTACCACCTCGCGTGGAGCGAGGGCATCGACGTGCCATCCACCCAGTCCGGCATCGTCGACTGGCTGCGGCAGCTGGGTCTGCCGGTGAATCCGCATTGCACGGTGGAGCCTGGAGCCGCCGCCGCCGCCGCCCGTTGCGCAGCCTTCGCCGCCAGGCGCGACGGCCTCGACTACGGCATCGACGGCATGGTGATCAAGCTCGATGACCGTCGGCAGCAGGCGCAGCTCGGGGCCACCGAGCACCATCCGCGCTGGGGCATCGCCTGGAAGTTCCCGCCCGAGCGCCGGCCGACCGTGCTGCGCGAGGTCATCGTCCAGGTCGGCAAGAGCGGCAAGCTGACCCCGGTCGCGGTCCTCGATCCGGTGCAGCTGGCCGGCACCACCGTGTCGCGCGCCAGCCTGCACAACTTCCCCGAGCTGGAGCGCAAGGACGTGCGCATCGGCGACACCGTGCTGGTGGAGAAGGCGGGCGAGATCATCCCGCAGGTCGTGGCTGTGGTGGCGGAGCGGCGCCCGGCCGGCGCCCGACCGGTGCCGCGTCCGCAGGCCTGTCCCGCCTGCGGCACCCATCCCGAGGCCGACGACGTCTTCATCTACTGCCCCAATCCGGGCTGCCCGGCGCAGGTGCGCGAACGCCTGCGCCATTTCGCCTCGCGTCCGGCGATGGACATCGAAGGCCTGGGCGAGGCGGTGGTGGACCTCGTGGTGACGCATCTGGGCGTGGCCGGCCCGGCCGACCTCTTCGCCCTGGATGCGGCGCGCCTGTCGACCCTCGAACGCATGGGCGAGAAGAGCGCTGCCAACCTGGTGGCCGGCCTGCAGACCGCGAAGTCCCGCGGCCTGGCCCGGGTACTGACCGGCCTCGCCCTGGAGCAGATCGGCGAGAAGCTGTCCGAGGACCTCGCCACGCGCTTCGGCTCTGCGCAGCGGCTGCTCGATATGGCGGCCGCGCACGCCGCAGGCGATACGGCCGCGCTTGGCGAGCTGATGCAGATCGACGGGGTGGCCGAGCGCACGGCGCGTCTGGTGCTGGACCAGCTCGCCAACCCGGCGGTGCGCGCCACCATCGCCGCCCTTGCCGCGGCCGGCGTCGTCCTCGAGCACCGCGGTGCAGTTGTCGCGGCGGTGGCCGGCGTCGCCGGCAAGACCTTCGTGCTGACCGGCACACTGCCGACCCTGACCCGCCCCGACGCCGAGAAGCTGATCAAGGCTGCTGGCGGCAAGACCAGCGGCTCGGTCTCGAAGAAGACCGACTACGTCGTCGCCGGCGCCGAGGCCGGCTCGAAACTGGCGAAGGCCCAGGAGCTGGGCGTCACTATTCTCGACGAAGCTGCACTCAAGGCTCTCTTGGCTGGCTGACGCTCTTGCTCTACGAAGCCGGCAAGCCGCAGGTGTCGGAGCGCAGCGGAGACGCCGGAGGCGCGGCGGCCGGGGGGCTCGGGGGGCGGTAGGTCCGCAGGGGCGCGAAAATGAATGAAGGGGTGGCCGTCGTCGGCCACCCCTTCATTCACGCGCCCCGTAGGACCGGGAGCCCCCCGGGTTACAGCTTCGACTCGATCTCGTCGAACAGCACCAGGTCCGCCTGCACCACGATCATCTGGCGCACCTCGGTCTCGGTGCGGCCGTTGCTGCTGAACAGGCGGCCGAGGAAGGGGATGTGCGACAGGAAGGGCACGCCGGCATGGCTGCGCCGGCTGTCGCCGTTGGTCATGCCGGCGATGACCAGCGAGCCGCCATCGGGGATGGTGGCCGAGGTGCGAACCGCGGCGTAGGTCATCATCGGCACCAGCAGCGGGTAGCTGCCGACATCGGACTCGGCGATCGCACCGCCGCCCTGGGTGACGTTGCCGCCCGGGAAGCTGGTGACCGGCGGACCGAAGCGGCGCCACGACTCGACCTGCGAGTTGGTCGGGCGCAGTGTGAGGGTGATGTACTTCTTGTCGGCCGAGGCGATGGCCTGCACGTCGAGCACGGTGCCGTAGGACAGGATCGAGATGATCGGGTCGTACTGGCCCTGGACCACGTCGTAGTCGGCGATGTACGACTGCTGGTTCATGCTGACGATGTGCGCCTGCTGGCCGTTGAACAGGGTGATGTCCGGCTCGAAGATGACGTTGCCGCGGCGCTCCTTCTCGACCGCCGAGATCACCGCGTTGGCCCAGAATTCGGATCCCAGCTGCCAGGTCGAGGTGTTCAGCAGCATGCCGTCGGAGTCGGAGCCGAGCCGGCCGAGGCGGTTCTGGCCGTAGTCGGCGAGCACCGGATTCACCGTGCCGGCGGTCAGGATCTGGTTGGTGGCATCGCCGTAGGCCGCACCGGACGCGGTGTTGTAGGCGGTCGGCAGGCCGGTCAGCGAGCCCATGTTCTGCCAGGCGACGCCGATCTCCTCGAGGGCGGCGTTCTCGACGGTCAGGAACTTGCACTTGACGTGGATCTGCGAGCCGCGCTGGTTGCGCAGGTTGCGCAGCAGCACGTCGACCTGGTCGTGCACGTCGGAGCTCTGGGTCACCACCATGGAGCCGTTGTACTCCTGGATGCTGGTGCCGGCCTCGTCGCTCCAGCTCGCCGGGGCGACGACGGTGCGGATGATCTCGATGAACTCGTCGGTCTGCGGCGGTTCCGGATCCTCGATCGGCGGCAGCAGGGTGCTGCCCATGCCCCCTGGCTTGGGGATGTTCAGGCTGGGGCCGGGGAAGCTGGCCATGGCGTGCGTCAGGTCGCGCACGTCGTAGAGCTTCATGAACAGGTCGCCGCGGGTGCCGGCCTCGTTGCTGATGTAGATCGCCTCGTTGCGCAGCGTGTACTTCAGCCCGGTGATGCGCATGATGAAGTCGAGGACGAACTTCAGCTTCATGCGCTCGACGCGCAGGGTGACCGGGGGCGGGGCGTTGGCGAGGACGCGGGGATCCAGCACCATGTTGGCGTTGGTGACGCGCTGCAGGAACGACACCACATCGGCCAGGTCGGTGTCCTGGAAGTCGAGGGTGATCTCCTGCTCGAGCTGGTTGGCGATCTCCTTGCGCCACGACTCGGCCTTCTCCTCGAGGCCCTGCACCGGGGCGCTGCGGCGGGCGTCGAGTTCGGGCCACTCGGTGGTGTAGCGGACCAGCTCGAGCTGCGGCAGCATGGCGGACCGGATCGATTCGGAGAGCAGCTTGTGCTCCTCGTCCCAGCGGTCGGCGGTCATCTGGCGGATGTAGACGTGGCGCTCGCGGCGGCACTTGGCCAGCAGCTCGGCGGCCCGCTCGTCCGCGCGGTTGAGCTTCAGCACCTGCTCGCAGATGAGGATGGATTCGTCGTAGTCGCGGCGCTCGCGGGCGCGCAGGGCGCGGCGGAGCATGGCGTCGATGCGGTCGCGCTCGAGCTGCAGGCCGATGTCGCGCAATTCGCGGCTGCGGTCGTTGGCGGCGCGGTTGCGGCTGGCGGCGTCGTCGCGCTCGCGCGCTTCGCGGCGCTGGCGCGCCTCGGCCAGCAGGGTCTCGATCTCGCGGGCGGCGGTGGTCTTGCGCTCGTTGGTGAAGGGCAGGCCTTCGATGCGCACCAGCGCCATCTGGAAGGCGCGGTCGGCACGGCCGAACTCGCCGGCCTGCATGGCGACGACGCCCTCCTCCTTCTTGGCCTGCGCCTCGTTCCACAGCTCCTGGTCCTTGACCTGCACCTCGTCGACCATGCGGTCGATCTGCTGCGAGCGGGGATCGCGCTCGAGGCCGGCGAGGCCGCGCACCGCGCGCAGTTGGGCCGCGTAGTCGGTGTTGGCCGGCGCGTAGTCGACCGCCATGGTCAGCTCGCGCACCGCGTCGGCGAGGCGGTTCTCCTCCTTGGCACGCATGCCCAGGACGAAGTGGTATTCGGCGGCCTTGTCCTTGCCCGCCTGGTGCGCGTCGCGCTCGCTGGCGAAGGCATCCAGGGCCTGGGCTGCGGTCGCATCGCCGGTGGTGGCCGGCGCCGGGGCCGGATGCGCATCAGCCGCCGCGCCGTGGGCGGCGCACAGGGCGAGCATGGTGGCGGTCAGGGCCAGGCGGTGGTGGTGCAGGGGCTTCACAGGCGGGCCTCCAGTTCCGGGTAGTTGATGATCGTGGCGGTGGTCAGCAGATAGAGGTTCGAACGCGACGCGTAGCGGCCGCGGGCGCCGAACAGCCTGCCGAGGAAGGGGATCGAGCCGAGGAACGGCACGCGGGTGGCGGAGAACTCGTCGATGCTGTGGCCGAAGCCGCCGACCAGCAGGCTGCCGCGGTCCGGCATCATGACCGAGGTGCCGACGCTGCGCACGGTGACGTTGGGCAGCTCGATGGGGTAGACCAGCGGCATGCCGAAGACGATGTCGACGATGCCGTCGCCATCCACGTCGACTCCGCTGGTCTCGTCGGGATTCGCGACCGTGATGTAGTCGGTGAACAGCGAGACGTCGGCGACGGTGCTGCGCAACTCGAGCGTGACGTACTTGCGGTCGGCGCTGACTAGGGGACGGACTTCAATCGATACCCCTGTATTCAAGACGTCCACGACAAGGTCGTACCTGTTATTGCTGATCTCGTAGTCGGCGATGTAGGCAACCTGGCGACCAAAGAAGGCGTGCGCGCGCTGGCCGTTCATGCAGGTCAGCTCGGGCGCCTGCAGCACGCGGCCCTGCTGGTTGCGCTCGGTGGCGTGCAGGATGGCGGAGAACTTGGAGGAGCCGAGGAGGGCGCTCTGCAGGGTCAGGCCGCTGCCGTCGAGGGCTGGGGAGTAGGCGACCGAGGTCCCGGGCAGGACGTTGCGCGTGCCGCCATCGATGCCCCAGCCATTGCTGGAACGGACGAATCCGCTCCCGTCCATGTCGGGATCGACCAGCTGGCCGGTGCCGCTGGTCCACTCGACGCCGATCTGCTCGGCATAGCCGTCGCTCAGCTCGAGCCAGCGGGTCTCCAGCCGCACCGACAGGCTGCGCTGAGCCGACTGCGCCCGCAGGAACTCGCGCACCAGGCGCTGCACCGACTCCGGGGCGGTGATCAGCAGCGAGCGGCTGCGCACGATGATCGCGTTGGCCTGGTCGTCCCAGGTGCGTGGGCTCACCGAGCGGCGGATCAGGTCGGCGACGTCATCCGCCGTGGGCGGGGCGACGCCGCTCTCGGTCGGGGCGGAGAACACCGAGGCGTTGGTGCCATTGCCGCTGGTGAAGGCGATCTGCGGCCCGGGGAAGTCGCCGGTGCCGACCAGCAGCTCGCCGATGTCGTGGATGGCGGTGCTGCGCTGGGTCTCGACCTGCTCGCCGACGAAGATCGCACCGTTGGACAGGCTCCAGCGGGTGCCGGCCTGCTCGGTGATCCAGGTCAGCAGGCTGTCCAGGCGCATCCCGGCGGCGCGCAGGGTGACCGTGCGGTCGGTGGCGGCGAGGATCTCGGGGGCGGTGACGATGTTCACCCCGCCGAGCTTGGAGACCAGCTCAAGCGCCTCGGCGACCGGCGTGGCGTCGAAGCTGACGCTGGCCCGCTCGGCCAGGCGGTCGGACAGCTGCTCGAACCAGGCGGCGGGCTTCTCGCGCACCTCGAGCAGGCCGTCGCGGTCGGCATGGCGCGTGGCCCAGTCGCTGGGGAACACCGGCTGCCCGTCGAATCCCTCGGGGATCAGCGAGCGCTCCACCAGCTGGGCCACCTCCTCGCGCAGCTCGCGTTCGCGCTCGGCGATGGCGGTGCTGCGCGCCGCATGGGCCTCGTTCAGCAGATCGCGGAACAGGACGTCGACCTCCTCGTCGCCGGGGAGGTCGCTCATGAGCTTGCGGCAGTGGGCGAGGGCGAGTTCGCGCAGTCCGCGGGCACGCAGGTCGGCGATGCGTGCCAGGCGTTCGCGCCGCTGATCCCCGGCGACGGTGGCGGTGCGCCGGCTGCGCTCCACCGCATCGTCCTGCGCGGTCCGCCTGTCAGCGACGGCGCCGGCGGTGTCTCCGACGCCCTCGGCGGCACGGCAGCGGGCGAGCAGCGCCTCGGCTTCGGTGCGCTGCGTGCGATCCGTGCCGGTGGCGGCCGCCAGCGCATCGGTGAGCCTGCCGACCGCCTCGCGGGTGCGGCCGGCGGCGAGGAGGAAGCGGGCGTCGTCCATCGCCGGTCCGAGTCCGCCATCCTGCGTCTGGGCGCGGACGGCGGCGGCATCCGGGGCTGGCACGCCCGCTGCGGTTTCAGCCCCGGCGAGCGGAAGCAGGCTGGCGGCGAGAACGACGGCGACCCGACGGCCATGCGCGAGCATGCCGGGGACGATCGCCGTTTCCCGCCTGGCCTCGATCATTGCTGCTGCTCTTGCTCGGCGAGGTCGATGATGGTGGCGGAGAGCAGGAAGAAGGTCTTGCGGCTCTGGTCGTAGGTGCCGTTGCGGCTGAACAGGCGGCCGAGGAAGGGGATGTGCGACAGGAACGGCACGCCGGAGTGGGTGCGCTCGCGCAGCGAACGGTTGAACCCGCCGATTAGCAGGCTGCCCCGGTCGGGCAGCATGACGGTCGAACGCAGGGTCTGCACCTCGACGTTGGGCAGTTCGACGGGATAGACCGCGCCGAACACCACGGTGTTCACATTCCCCCCCTGGATGATCTGCTGGCCGACGATGTATTCGGTGAAGGATCCGGCCAGGTTCACATTGGTCGGGCGGATCTCCATCGTCACGTACTTGCGGTCGCTGGAGATCACCGGACGGACGTCGAGCAGGTCGCCGTAGTTCAGCACCTCGATCACCGGGTCGTAGTTCGATGAGACGACCTCGTAGTCGGAGATGTAGGCGTACTGGCGGATGAAGCTGGCGTTGGCGCGCTGACCATTGAAGCAGGTGATCTGCGGATGCGAGAGGATGGTCGCGTCGGTCTCCTCCTCGACCGCCGAGAAGACCGCGTTGAGCTGGTCGGCGTTGAGGAAGCTGCTGCTCGCCATCTCCAGGGTCAGGCCCTTGGGGCCGGTGGCGCTGGTCGCCGAGTAGTTGGCGCTGTTGCCGGGCATGGTCTGGATCAGCGTGCCGGCGGTGTTGGTGCCGCTGTTGTTGGTGGTCGGCTCGCCGGTCACCACGCCGGCGCTGTTGGTCGGTGCGGGATCGATCAGGCCGCTGTCGGCGTTCTGCCAATTAACGCCGATCTCCTCGAAGAAGTTCTTGCGCACGTCGAGCAGGCGGACGCTGACGTTGACCTGCAGGGCGGTCTGGTTGCGCAGGTTGGCCAGCAGCAGTTCGATCAGCTTGTGGCCCTCGGTAGTGTGGCTGACAAAGAGGGTCGATCCTGATCGTTGCTGGATGTCGATGTTGCGCTCAGGACTCCATTCAGAACGCGTTACGTTGCTCTTAATAAACTCGACCAATTCGTTTGGATCCTGGCGAGCTTCCTCCTCGTCCGCCACTCCACCGAAAAGATTACCCCCGCCATTTGCGGACGCAGTGCTGGCATAGGCCATCTCCAATCCCGGGAAGTCGCGCACCGGGGTGATCAGGTCGGTGACGTCGTAGAGGCGCAGGGTCGCCGAGCCGGTGACCGGCTCGTTGTTGATGAAGATGGCCTGGTCCTGGATGGCCATGTGCTGGCCGGTGATCTCCAGGATCCACTTCAGGGCGTCGCGGAAGCGCATCTCGCGCACCTTCAGCGTCACCGTGCCGCCACCGGCTGCGGCCAGCACCTGCGGGGCCACGACGATGTTGACGCCGGTCACCTGGCGCAGGAAGGCGACCACGTCCTCGAAGGACTGGTCCTGGAAGTCGAAGGTGACGCGCTGCTCGAGGCGGTCGTTGAGGGCGGCCATCCACGGCTCGGCCTTGGAGCTGCCGATCTCGCGCGGGGTGCGCAGGGTGCGGCGCTGCCAGTCCTCGGGGTACACCAGCAGCTCGTTCTGCGGGATGAGTGACTTGTGCACCTCTTCCGCGACGCGGGCGAGGCCTTCCTGGCGCTCGACGCGGTACTCGACGTCGAAGCGGTAGTGGCCTTCGCGGCGTGCGGAGAGGTAGAGCTCGCGGGCGTCGTCGCGGCGGCGGTCGAGTTCGTAGGCGTTCCAGGCCTCGACCTCGGCGCGGCGGTAGTCCTTGCGGTCGTAGGCGACCTGGGCGCGGCGCATCAGCTCGTCGACCTTCAGGCGCAGGGCCTCGGCCTGGAGGTCGGCCTGGCGGCGGGCCAGTTCGGCGGCGTTCTTGCGGTCGTCGGCCTGGCGCTGGGTCTCGCGCACGCGCACCTTGTCGCGGGCGTCGAGGCGCTTGGCGGCGACCTGCTTCGGCAGATCGCCCCAGTCGAAGGCGAAGGGGAAGCTTCGGATGCCGATCTCGACCCGGTCGTAGTCCAGCTCGGCCGACTCGTAGTCCCCGGCCGCCATGGCCTTGTCGCCGCGCTCAAGCAGGGCGGCGAGGCGGACGGCGGTCTCCTGGGTGCGGATGTCCTGCAGGCTGGAGAACCACGAGGCTGCCATCTTCAGGCGGTTCTCGCGGTTGGAGAGCACCGCCAGCACATCGCTGCGCAACCGCTGCGCTCCGGCGTGGGGCGGGTACAGCTGCACGGCGCGGTTGACCAGGTCGAGGGCCTCGGTGAAGGCTCCGGCGCGGTACTTGGCCAGGGCCTCGGCGTAGGACGCGTCGGCCAGGACCTCGGCGTCGCCGGGCTTCTGCGCCGGTTCGACGACCGGGGCCGGCGCCGGGACCGGCGGGGCGGCGTCATCGGCCGCAGGCGCCAGGGCCGCTATCGCCAGGAGCAGGGGCGACAGGGCGAGCGGTTGGTACTGGCGGGGTGAACGCGAGCGCATGTGGGCGTCCCTCGGGGCAAGTTGGCGGCAGCGGAAGCCGCCGGCGACGGTCTGGCGGATGCTAGGATGGTGGCGGGGTGTCGGAGTGGGAAGGCCCTGGCGCCGTTCCTGGTGTCACTCTCACCCCGTTCAGCGCTTCTTGGGCGGCTGGGGGGCGGGCGGCTGGGGCACGGGCTGGACGCCTTCGGGCGGCATGCCCTCCGGCGGCTGGCCGACCGGCGGCTTGCCGGCAGGCTTGTCCGTCTTCTCCGGCGCCGCCTCCGGCGTGGGCGTGGCTGCGGCCTTGGCCTCCATCACGCCTTCCGGATCGTGGATCTTCAGAGCGGGCTCGATGGTGTCCCACCAGACCAGACGGCCGTCAGGGAACGCCACGTAGGGGGTGTCGGTGGTGTAGCTGGCGGCATCGAGGGCGCCCTCGTCGACTTTGGCCTTGTGCAGCTCCACCAGGGGACCGGTCTCGGGCGGGACCAGCTTGGGGGGCTCGGGCACCAGGCCCCACTGCCGGAAGCTGCTCGGGGCGGCGACGAAGTCATCCTTTTCGACATAGGCGGCGGCACGGTGCGGGTAGATCAGCTTGCCGACCGGCGGGTTGATGGTGATCAGGCGGGTCAGCTCCATCGTGCTGCCGGTATCCGGATTGCGCAGCACGACCACATCGGTCGCAGCCTCCTTCTTCTCGATCTCCAGCTCCTTGTTCTTGCCACCACCCTGGCGGGACTTGACCTTGAGGCTGTAGTAGAGGACCCGGGTCTGGCCTTTGATGATCTTCTCGACCACGAAGGGGGTCTCGAGGTTCTGCCGGATCGGCTTGTTGGGCGGGAAGGGGTTGTCGATGAGGACATCCTTGGCGCCGAGGACATCGCCCTCGCCGAACTTCGCCTCCAGCGGCTTCTTCATCCATTCGCGCTGGTCGCCCTGCTGGAACAGGCGCAGGAGGAGGAAGCGGCCGACGTCGCGGGTCTTGGTGGGGTCGTTCTCGACCGGCGCGGTGCTGAGGCCGAGGAGGGCGAAGCGCACGCTGGCGGTGGCGTCGACCTTGGCGACCGGGCTCCACGGGCCGAGGAAGGCCTTCTCGCCAGGATTCAGCTTCAGGCTTGCCGGAACGGCCGCCTCGGGGCGCAGCAGGGTCTTGAACAGTTGGCCCTGCTTGGCGGCGTACTGGGCGAGGATCTTGTCGAGGAGGGGGGCATCCTCGGTGGGATCACCAGCCAGCTGGCCCGAGGCCACGACGACGGTCTCGCGCGGTCGCTCGACCCGTTCCCCGTCCAGATCCAGGGCGGTGGCGGCGGCGACGATGCGTGCGCGCAGCTGGTGGCGCTGCCAGGGTTCCGGCGTGGGGATGGTCACAGGCTCGGTGCCCAGGCTGGCGATGGGCAGGATGCCGTCCTTGCCGGCGCCGGGCAGGGGCAGCGGTCGCCACTCGTTGTCGCCGACCTTGATCTGCACCTGGACGCCGAGGTGGCGTCCGGTGTTGACCACCGCGCCGCGGTGGTCGGTGCGTTCCCAGCGGCGCTCGCTGTCGCTGCTGAAGCGCCGACCCTGGCCGGTGGTCGCGGCCTTGGGCGCCTCGACGCTGATCTTCAGTGAGCCGATCGCATCCTCGATGTTCACCGTGGGCGCGAGCAGTTCGTAGACGTAGATGTAGGTGCCGGTCGGGGTGGGGGTCTTGCTGGTCGGATCGAGCGGGTTGATGATGGCCCGCCCCTTGTCCGGCGGATTGGTCAGCCAGGCCATGGTCGGCGTGACCGAGCCGGACTGGCCCAGGCGGCCGAGCATCTGGTCGAGGTAGGCCCGCGGCTCCTTGAACACCGGCGGCGCCTGCTTCTTGAACACCATGTCGATGGTGGTGTTGATGCGGTCGATCGCCGCCAGGTCGTCCTTGGGCTTGATCGTCGGGTCGTTGATCGAGCCGGAGAGGATCAGGGCGCAGCCGCCCGCCACCGCCACCACGGCCAGCTTCTCGCCGTGGGCAATCAGGAAGGTCTTGGCGCTCATGTCACTGCGCTCCGTAGATGAAGCCGCCGGCCGCGGGGCCCGCGTTGGGATTGGCATTGGCGTCGGCCGGGGTCCCCGATCCGGGGGCGGCGAACTCCATGATCTCCAGGCTCAGCACCAGTCGCACCGCATCGTCGGCGACATCGAAACGCTCGCCGGCGGTCGAGGTCTCGCGCTTGGCCAGACTGGCCGAGGTGATGGCCACCACCGGCCGATCAGCCTCGGCATTGCGCTCGAGGTTCGCGCTGGCGGCCAGCAGGGCGCTGAGCGGACCGTCGAGGGTCAGGCGCACGCCGATCGATTTGACCTGCGACTGGTCATTGAGGGCGGTGCTGATGTTGCGCATCCCGTCGGCGTCGCCGCCGCCGGTCCATTCCAGACCGGCGATCTGCGCCGCCGCCTGGGCGCGCTCGTCGCTGCGGCCGGTGGGTCCGATGAGCGGATTGTCCGCAACCGCGACGCGGGCGGCGATCAGACGGTCGGCGACCAGTTCGACGGCGCGCAACCGGGTGGTCAGCAGCGGGTGCTCCTTGGGATCCGGGAAGCTGCCCGACTTGGTGAACAGGCCGATGACCTGGCGCAGCGCCGCGGGGCTCTCCCCGCCGGCGCCCTGGGTGTCCTCGCTGGCGACCCCGGTGGCGGGGCGGCGCAGGCAGCCCGCCTCGCGCACGCGCGCCAGCAGCGCCTCGCTGGTCTTGATGTACTCGTTGTACCATTCCAGCTGGTTGCGGGTCGGGGCGACCGGGCGGTGCAGCCAGGTGGAGCGGCCGAGCAGCTGTGCCTTGATGTCGGCGAGCTGCTTCTGGTACTTCTCCTGCTTCTCCTGCAGGACACGCTTCCACTGCGCGGTGATCAGGTACTCGTTGGCCAGCCGCTTGGTGTCGTCGGGGTTGGCGGCGTCGAAGACGCCCGGGGGATCGCCGCGGGCGGCGCGGGCCTCCAGCTCCTTGAGGTCCTTCGACTGCTTGTCGAGGTTCTGCTTCGCAGTGCGCGCGTCCTCGGTCGGGACGACGAAGAACCACGCTGCGATGATGGCGAGGGTGATGACGCCGCAGGCGATCCAGTAGATGTGCTTCACGGCTTGGCCTCCGCGCTCGCGACCACGCCGGGCGCGGCGATGGTGCAGGTGAAGGTCGTCGTGCTGGTGTTCAGCATCCGGCGCTCCTCGATCGGCTTGACGCTGCCGCTGGCGTCGAGGTTGTCGCGGTCGATGTAGTACCAGTCGATCTGGCCGTCGACCTCGGAGGTCGCCTGGACGTCGGTGAAGATGGTCTGGGCGGTGATCAGATCCTGCAGGTGCTCGGGCACCGGCAGTTCGCGCAGGCCCTTGAGCAGGGCCGAGCGCACCTCGCCCTGCTGCGCGCCGCTGGGGATGTCGATCTGCACCGTGACGGTGCGGCCGGCGGCGAGCGGCTTGTAGGGATCGGCGGCGGTGCCGGCGGCCAGCTCGATGCGCCGCAGGTAGGCTCCCTGCAGCGGCGGGGTCATGGTGGCGGCGTTGGCGACGTTCGGGACGGGGGGGCGGTTGCCGGGTGCGGTCGCGACCGCCTGCACCACACCGCAGATGCCGGCCAGCACGCTGTGGGCGAAGCCCTGGTTGCTGCCGACGACATCGAAGGTCGCCAGCTGCGGTGCGATCTGCTGCACCTCCTGCAGCACCGCCTCCGATTGGCGCATGCGCTCCTTGTTGTCCTTGGCGTACTGCTGCACCTTCTTGCCGAGCCGGTCGTTGGTCTCGGCGGCGCCGCTGGCGATGGCGTAGTCGGCGTAGAGGGTGGCGCCGAGCAGGACGATGATCGCCGCCGCGGCCCACTTCTTGGTCGCCAGGATGCGCTCGGCCTGCACCCCGCTGGGCATCAGGTTGACGTTGGCGCGGGCGCTGCCGGTGGCCTGGAGGCCGAGGCCCATGGCGACGCCGAGCGACTGCAGGTCCTGCATGAAGTGGCTGCGGTCGAGTCCCGAGGCGACCTGGATCTTGTCCAGGTCCTCGAGGATGTTGATGGTCAGGCGCAGCTTCTCGGCCATGTACTCGGGCAGGCCGGGCAGGCGGAAGGTGTTGCCCGAGATGACCAGGTTGTCGAGGGTCGCGCTGGCGTTCTGGGTGCGGTAGAAGCCGAGGCTGCGGTTGACCTCGGAGACCAGCTCGGTCAGGCCGCCTTCGATCACCTTGATGATCTTCTCGGCCTGGCGGCTGTCGCCGACCTGGCGCTTCAGGGTCTCGGCCTCGGCGACCGAGACGCGGAACTTCTTGGCGAAGACCTGGGTGATGTCGTTGCCCGACACCGGCAGCGAGCGCATCCACAGCTGGTCGGCCTGGTACACCACCAGATCGGTGTTGTCGGCGCCGACGTCGAGGATGATCACCGCCTCGCCATCGGGGAACGACTGGTCGAACTTGATGAAGTTGTACAGCGCCAGCGACGGCACCGACACGCCGGCGAGATTCAGTCCGACCGCCTTGCACTTGGCGATCATCTGCTGGATGATCTCGCGCTTCACCGCGAACAGCGCGACATCGAGCGAGGCGCCGTCGGCGGCGGGCGAGCTGTGGTAGCCCCACTCGACCTCGTCGAAGTTGCCCGGGATCTGCTGCTTCGCCTCCAGCTCGACCATCGCGTGCATGCGCTTCTGGTTGATCACCGGCACGTTCACTGCGCGGGTGAACACCTGCCGGCCGGAGATGGCGGCGAAGACCGGCGTGGTGCCGAACTCCTCGCGCGCGACGATCGCCTGCAGCGCGGTTGTGACGGCCTGGTCGCGGTCGCCGCCCTCGGGCACGCTGATCGGTTCGATGGCGTAGCCGAGCACGGTCACGCCGTCGCCAGTGCGCGAGAGTTTCACCGCCTTGATCGACGAGTGCCCGATGTCGAGGCCCCAGGCGATCGGATGGCTGTCCATAAGATGAATCCCCGTGGAAGGATGCGACCGGATGCGTCCCCGCGCTCCGCGGGGTGGCCGGCTACGCTAGCGGTAGGGCCGGTTGCGACCAAGGGGCGCGGAAGGCGGGGTCAGGACGTGTGTGTCACCCGTGAAAACCCATTGCCACGGTCCGATCGTCCGATCGTCCGGGCGTCCGGTCGTCCAACTTGACCGGCGTGGCCGGATCGGAGGGTGACGGGCATGAGCGAGAAGATCATCCGCTTCCCCGGTGCTGCCGGAGCCAAGCCGGCCACGCCACCGGCCGCCGCGGCGCCCGCCGTCGGACCCGATGGCATGACCGAGGACCAGCGCAAGGCGGTGCAGATCGTGCTCAGCGGCATGGCCTTCGTCCTGGTCGGTATCAAACCGACCGACCGCGGCGCGGACTTCTTCACCGCCGTCCACGGCGAACCGAGCGACCTGCGCAATGCCCAGGATCATCTATCGGGTGTCATCGCACGGGCTTACGACCGGAAGGGGATCTAGGGGAATCTTGCCGCCAAGGCGCCAAGAGCGCCAAGGTCGCGGAGGTCGGTGCTGTCTACGAGTCTGGCAGGGCTTGGACTCACTTGGCGTTCTTGGCGCACTTGGCGCCTTGGCGGCTCATGAGCCATATGTCCGAAACTACGCCAGCATGCCCTTCGTCGACGGCGTCCCCGTCCCGGTCACCCGCACCGCCTGGCGCAGGGCGCGGGCGAAGGCCTTGAAGCCTGCCTCGACGATGTGGTGGCTGTTGCGGCCGGCCCGCTGGTGCAGGTGCAGGGTGATGCAGGCCTGGTCGGCGAGGGCGCCGAAGAACTCCGGCACCAGTTCGGTGGCCAGTCCGCCGATGGAGGCGGCTGGCGGCGCCAGCTCGTAGGTCAGCCAGCCGCGACCGCTGATGTCGACCACCGCCTCGACCAGCGCCTCGTCCAGGGGACAGGCGATGTGGCCGAAGCGCTCGATGCCGGCGCGGTCGCCCAGGGCCTGGCGCAGGCATTGGCCGAGGACGATGCCGCAGTCCTCGGTGGTGTGGTGGCCGTCGATGTGCAGGTCGCCCTTGCACTCGAGGCGGATGGCGGTGCCGCTGTGCTTGGCCAGCGCCTCCAGCATGTGGTCGAGGAAGCCGATGCCGGTGCTGATGGCGACCGGGCCGGCGGCGTCGAGATCCCAGGTGGCGGTGATGTCGGTCTCGCGGGTCTTGCGGGCGATGGTCGCGGTGCGGGGCATGGCGGGAGGATAGAGAGGGCGCGGCCAGCGGAAGCCCGCACCCCTTGCCCGTCCTGCCCGGAGCGGGCATGATGCCCCGGTGCCCCTGCAGCCCGACCATCTCATGCGCTCGCTGGCCTGCGCCATGGCCGGCATCGCCTGCGCGGCGGCCTGGCCCATGGGCCTGGGGCCGTGGGCCGCCGCCGGCTGCGTCGCCGTCGTCCCATCGAATGGTTGCGCACGCTCTACCGCCGCGACAATCTGAGCGGCCTGTTGCCGCTCGG
>JAFLCQ010000129.1 GCA_017302815.1 Planctomycetota bacterium | reverse complement strand
CGGCATCGCTGCGCAGCAGGATGATGCACAGAGCGAAGGCCTCGGCCATCGCCGGGGCGAGGTCGTCGTCGGCCGTACGCAGCAGCGCGTCGTGGAAGGCGAAGGCGCGGCGCAGCAGCGCGGTGTCGCAGCCGACCGACAGCACGGGACTCGTCTGCGCCGCCAGGCCGCAGGCGCGCACGGCGGCGAGGCAGCCCGGCGGCAGGCCGGCGAACCAGTAGCAGCCCGCTGCGGGATCGTCGAAGAGCAGGTCATGGTGCTGGTCGGGGAAGCGCTGGAAGACGTCGCCAGGTCCGAAGCGATGCTGCACGCCGTCCATGGCGTAGGTGCCGGTGCCGCGCAGGACCCAGGCGCAGACCCAGCGTGGTACGCTGCAGCGTGGCATGCGGGTGAAGACGCCGGCGTAGAGGCCCGAGCGCAGGTCGCCGCCGGTGCGGTCGGTCGGCGCCAGGCGGAAGCAGCGCTGGTCGATGGCCGAACCCGGCGGGCAACGGCCGGATACCAGGGCGGACCAGGTCGTGCTCATGGCGAAAATGGTAACTGGTATGGATGCAGTTGGCAAATGCACGCAAGCTGAGCGGTGGCATGCTTGGCGATGGAGATAATCCATGCCCGCCGCCCGCCCCAACATCATCCTCATCAACTGCGACGACCTGGGCTATGGCGACCTGGGCTGCTATGGCAGCACGCGCAACGACACCCCCAACCTCGACCGTCTCGCCGTCGAGGGCATGCGCTTCACCGACTTCTACCAGGCGTCGTCGGTGTGCACCCCGTCGCGCGGAGCGATGCTCACCGGCTGCTATCCGCCGCGCATCGGCTTCTGCGACTTCGGCGTCAACAAGGCCTGGGTGCTGTTCCCCGGCGATGCGCAGGGGCTCGATCCGTCCGAGCGCACCTTCGCCCGCCAGCTCAAGGACCGCGGCTATGCCACCCAGATGATCGGCAAATGGCACTGCGGCGACCAGCCCGCCTTCTCGCCCCTCGAGCATGGGTTCGACCACTGGTACGGCCTGCCCTACTCCAACGACATGGGCCGCCAGCCCGCGCACCACCAGATCAACCGTCCGCCACTGCCGCTGATGCGCGACCGCGAGGTGATCCAGGAGCAGCCCGACCAGTCCAGCCTGACCGAGCGCTATGTCGAGGAGGCGGTGCGCTTCATGCGCGGCAACCGCGACCAGCCGTTCCTGCTCTACTTCGCGCACATGTATGTGCACCTGCCGCTCTACACCCCCGACCGCTTCACCCGCGCCTCGCGCAACGGCCGCTACGGTGCCGCCGTCGCCTGCATCGACTGGGCGGCCGGCGTGCTGATGCACGAGCTGGAGCGCCTGGGCATCGCCGAGAACACCCTCATCCTGTTCACCAGCGACAACGGCAGCCGCTTCCCCGGCGAGGGCGGCTCCAACCTGCCGCTGCGCGGGGGCAAGGGCAGCACCTGGGATGGCGGGCAGCGCCTGCCGCTGATCGCGCGCTGGCCGGGCGTGGTGCCGGCCGGGACGACCTGCGACGCCCTGTGCTCCAGCATCGACCTGCTGCCGACCTTCTGCGCGCTGTCCGGGGCGCAGCCGCCCGAGCGCCGCATCGATGGCGTCAGCATCGCGCCGCTGCTGCGCGGTGAGGCGGCGCAGCCGCGCGAACACTTCCTCTACTACCATCGCCGTACCTTGGCGGCGGTGCGCGATCAGCGCTGGAAGCTGCACGTCAGCCGCCACCGCTGGACCAAGGAGGCTGGCCACCACGACGTCGAGGTGTGCGAACTCTACGACCTGCGTGCCGACGTCGGCGAGACCACGAACGTGGCCGCGGAGCATCCTGCTGAGGTCGAGCGCCTGCAGGCGGTGTGCGCGGCGGCGCGGTCGGACCTCGGCGACCAGCATCGTGGCATCGCCGGTGCCGGCTGTCGGCCGGTCGGGGTGGTCGAGAATCCCCGGCCGCTGACGGTCTACGATCCCAGCCATCCCTACATCCAGGCGATCTACGACCTCGAGGATTGCGGCTGAAGGCCGCCGTTCGGCTTGCGGTTACATAAGATATTGATGTATGGCAACATGGAGCGATCCATGGGCATATGACACGGTATTGTGATACCAGTAAGATACCGGTCATACACCCGACTATCTCGCACGTTCACCCCGCAGGAGCCACGCATGCGCCTGCGTCACCTGCTGTTCGTCCTGGCAAGCATCCCGCTCGTGGTGGCGGCTGATCCCGCCGCAGCGGTCAGCGCCGCTCCAGCGAACGTCGCCTACACCGGTGTGAACCTCGCCGGTGGCGAATTCGGCTCCTACAAGGACGAGGCGATGCCGATCTATGGCCGCAAGTACATCTACCCGCAGATCCCGGCGGTGGAGTACTTCATCGGCAAGGGGATGAACATCTTCCGCGTCCCGGTGAAGTGGGAGAACCTGCAGAACGATGCCAGGCAGCCCCTGCTGCAGAGCGAGGTCGAACGTCTGCGCGGCGTGATCGGCCAGATCACCAGCCGCGGGGCGGTGGCGATCATCGATCCGCACAACTACGCCCGCTACCGCGGCAGCGAGATCGGCGACGGGGTGAGTCCTGAGGACTTCGCCGACTTCTGGGGACGCCTGGCGGCCGAGTTCAAATCCGACCCGCGCGTCTGGTTCGGCCTGATGAACGAACCGCACGGCCTCAAGAACCCGCAGGCCTGGGTCGATGCCGCCAACGCGGCCACGGTGGCGATACGGGCCGCGGGGGCGGCGAACATGCTGCTGGTGCCGGGCAACCACTGGACCAGCGCCGGCACCTGGACCGGCTATGGCGAGAAGGCCAACAGCATCCTCATGCTCGGCTACAAGGATCCGCTCGACCACTTCGCCTACGAGGTCCATCTCTACCTCGACAAGGACAATTCGGGCACCCACAAGGAGGTGGTGTCGCCCACCGTCGGCAGCGGCCGCGCCAAGCGCTTCACCGAGTGGTGCCGCGAACACAAGGTGCGGGGATTCCTCGGCGAATTCGCGGCGCCGCTGGTGCCGGACGGCCAGCCGGCGATCGAGGACCTGGTGACCTACATGGAGGCGAACCGCGATGTGTGGCTGGGCTGGACGTGGTGGGCGGCCGGGCCGTGGTGGGGCGAGTACATGTTCAGCATCGAGCCCAAGGGCGGACAGGATCGCGAGCAGATGGGCTGGCTGCTGCCGCATCTGGCCAAGGGCGCGCCGGTGGCTTTCACGGCCACGGTGACGGGAGCGGGCGGTGGCGGGACGCTGGCGGCTGGCGGCCAGTACAAGCTGGCGACCAAGGCGTCCTTCAGCCGCTGGGAGGGGGATACGGCCTTCCTCGACGATCCGCTCTCGCCGACCCCGAGCCTGAGCATGCCCAACCGCGACATCGCTCTGCGCGCCGTGGGCGGCGGGCGTCCGGTGGCGAAGGCGGCCGAGGTGGCCCAGCCGGCTGTGCGGGCACAGCCGACCCTGACGGATCCGGCTGCGCGCACGTTGTGGCTGGATCGCCTGGGCCGGACGGTGCGCGACGACGCGGCGGCTGGACGCGGCCCCCGCTTCACCTGGCGGACGATGCGGGCGACGGCGACGATCGACGCGCTGGCTGAGGACGGGACGATGCAGCTGTCCATCGCGGGCTCGGGCGCCATGAGCGCACCGTGGAGCGGTCTTGGCGATCGCGAGCTGGCCGATGTGGCCTGCGACCTCGCACGTGGAGATCAGCCGGAGCGTCAGGCCGGGGCGGCCTTCTTCCTGCTTCTGGTCGGGGAGGTGGAGGCGGCACGCCTGCGCCTGACCCAGGCCGGAACCCACGCTGCGGCGGTCGAGCGGGCCTTCAGCCGCTGAGCCGCCGGCGCGCCGGCGCGCCGGCGTCAGCGGTACCAGCCCTCCGCGGCGATGCGCTGAGCGACGCGGCTTGGCAGCAGTCCGCCGACGTCGTCGCCCGCCGCGAGCAGACGTCGCACCAGCGAGGACGAGATCGCCGGCAGGGCCCCGGGATGGCTGTCCAGTCCACCACGCGGCACGGCATGCACGCGCACCAGCCGGGCCAGCTCGGCGCCGCGCTTCCAGTTGGGCAGATCGACGGCGGTGTCGGTGCCGCCGACCAGCAGCCAGGCGTGGCCGGGATGCGCCCGGGCCAGGGCTTCGACCAGGTCGACGGTGTAGCCGCTCAAGTGCCGTTCGTCGTCACGCAGCTCGACGAAGGGCAGGTCGGAGAAGGCCAGGCGGCACAGCTCCCAGCGCTGCTCCCATGGGCGCAGGTCCTTGGCGTAGGGATGGCGGGCCGCCGGCAGGACCCAGACCGCATCGGCCAGGCCGACGACCCGGGCATGCAGGGCGGCGTAGACGTGCCCGAGGTGGGGGGGGTCGAAGCTGCCGCCAAAGAGGGCGATCGTGGCCACGACCCCAGCCTATGGCTGGCACAGGGTTTGCATCAAGCGTGGCGAACCGAGCCGGAACGACACGACATGACCCAACACGCCTTCCAGACCGAAGTCACCCAGCTGCTGCAGCTGATGATCCACAGCCTCTACTCGGAGCGCGAGATCTTCCTGCGCGAGCTGATCTCCAACGCCTCCGACGCCTGCGACAAGCTGCGCTTCCTGTCCCTGACCGAGCCGCAGCTGTCGGCCGGCGACAGCGACTACCGCATCGAGATCGCGGTCGACAAGGGCGCCAAGACCCTGGTCATCCGCGACAACGGCGTCGGTCTGACCGAGGCCGAGGCCATCGAGCACCTCGGCACCATCGCCAAGAGCGGCACCAAGGCCTTCCTCGGCCAGCTCGGCGAGGACCAGAAGAAGAACGCGCAGCTGATCGGCCAGTTCGGCGTCGGCTTCTACGCCGCCTTCATGGTCGCCGACAAGGTGGTGGTCGAAAGCCGCAGCGCTCGCGTCGGTTCCGACCAGGCGGTGCGCTGGGAGAGCGCCGGCGACGGCAGCTTCGCCACCGAGAAGATCGAGCGCGCGGCGCGCGGCACCCAGGTGACCCTGCATCTCAAGGACGACGCCGACGAGTTCCTCGATGGCTGGAAGGTGCGCGGCCTGGTGAAGAAGTGGTCGGACTACGTCTGCTATCCCATCCGCATGGCCAAGGAGGACGGCAAGGAGCTGGAGCAGGTCAACGCCGGCCAGCCGCTGTGGACCAAGGCCAAGGACGCCATCAAGGACGAGGAATACACCGCGTTCTACCGCTCGGCCTGCAAGCAGTGGGACGAGCCGGCGACGCGCATCCACGCCAGCGTCGAGGGCCGCCTCAGCTACACCACCCTGCTGTTCGTCCCCTCCGAGAAGCCCTTCGACCTCTTCGAGCGCGAGCGCCGCGGCGTGTCGCTGTATGTGAAGCGCGTCTTCATCATGGACGACTGCAAGCACCTGCTGCCGGAATGGCTGCGCTTCGTGAAGGGCGTGGTCGATTCCGACGATCTGCCGCTGAATGTCTCGCGCGAGATCCTGCAGCAGCAGGCGACCGTCGAGCAGCTGCGCAAGCAGATCACCAAGCGCGTCATCGACCACCTGCTGAAGCTGGCGCAGTCGACCGACGAGGCCGACAAGGCGGCGTGGGCGAAGATCGACGCCGCCTTCGGCGGGGTGATCCGCGAGGGCGTCGTCACCGACCACGACAACAAGGACCGCGTCGCGCGCCTGGCGCGCTGGCGCAGCACCTGGACCGAGGCCGAGGCCGGCCGCGCCACCACCGGCCTGGAGGACTACATCCGCCGCTGCCCCGAGTCGCAGAAGGAGATCGTCTTCGTCACCGCGCCGAACCTCGCCGCCGCCAAGGCCAACCCCGCCATCGAGGGCTTCGTGAAGGCCGGCCGCGAAGTGCTGTTCTTCTGCGATCCGGTCGACGAGTGGGTGGCGCAGCACCTGACCGAGTTCGACGGCCGCAAGCTGGTCGACGCGGCCAAGGGCGCCGGCGACCTGCTGGATGCCGAGGCGAAGAAGGCCCTCGAGGCCAAGGCCAAGGAGCTGGAGCCCTTCCTCGGCTTCGCCAAGGAGACCCTGGGCGACGTCGGCGAGGTCCGCCTCTCCGGCCGCCTCGCGGATTCGCCAGCCTGCCTGGTCGCCGACGAGCACGGCATCTCGGCGCAGATGGAGCAGCTCATGCGCCGCATGGGTCAGAGCGTCCCCGAGCAGAAGCGCATCCTCGAACTCAACCCGTCGCATCCGCTGGTGCAGCGCATCTCCGCCCTGCACGCCGATAGCGGCCGCCGCGGCGAGGTCGCCGACGCCCTGCACCTGCTGAAGGACCAGGCCACCCTGGCCGCCGGCGGCACGGTCAGCGACGGTGCGGCCACTGCCAAGCGCCTGCAGGGGCTGCTGGCCAAGGCCCTGGGATAGACGGCCCCTAAGCCGCCAAGGCGCCAAGTTCGCCACGTACGCAAAGGGGCTGGCCTAGGCAGAAAACCCGCACTCTGTGTCCTTGGCGCTCTTGGCGCCTTGGCGGCAAAGAGCCTAAGGATTGGTCGAAATGACACGGCGCCCGGAGGCCAGCCTGGGCATGCTCTTTGCAACCCCTTGGAATAACGCGGTTTGAGTCGGATCGCCCTGGACGGAATTGGCATGCTCCATGCTAAACCCCGGGCGTCATGGCACCCGCCAGCCACATCGTGTTGATCGCCGACGACGACCGCCTGGTGCGCGAGTCGCTCGGCGACGCCTTCGATGCCTTCGGCTGGGAGGTGCGGGTGGCCGACTGCGGCACCAGCGCCATCCAGGTGCTGGAGCGCGGCCGCCTCGACCTGCTGGTGTCGGACATCGACATGCCGGACATGACCGGCTTCCAGCTGCTGTCGTGGACCCGCGCCCATCCGCCCGCCCTGCCGGTGGTGCTGATGAGCGCGCGCGCCGACGAGCAGTTGGGGCGGACGGCGCTGGCGGAAGGGGCGGTGACGCTCCTGCCCAAGCCGGTGCCGGTCGCGCGCCTGAACACCGTCATCACAACTCTGTTTCACTAAGCGAAGGAATCTCACATGGGCAAGATCATCGGCGCTGTTGGTCGGGGGAAGGGCTTGGTCCCTCCGGCCCGGTTCGCCGATGGCGATTGTCCCGTGCCTGCGGGAGTCGCCCTCCCCCCGGTCCCCCCACTCTTCTGAATCAACTTACGAACGAAGGAATCTCACATGGGCAAGATCATCGGCATCGACCTCGGCACGACCAACTCGTGCGTCGCGGTGATGGAGGGCGGCGAGCCCGTCGTCATCGCCAACAAGGAAGGCATGCGCACCACCCCGTCGGTGGTCGGCTTCGTCGAGAACGGCGAACGCCTGATCGGCCAGATGGCGCGCAACCAGGCCATCACCAACCCCGAGAACACCATCTTCTCGATCAAGCGCTTCATGGGCCGCCGCCACTCCGAGGTCGAATCGGAGGAGAAGCTGGTGCCCTACAAGGTCGTCGGCGCTCGCGATGAACTGGTGAAAGTCGACGTGCGCGGCAAGTCGTACACGCCGCCGGAAGTCAGCGCGATGATCCTGCAGTTCCTCAAGAAGGCCGCCGAAGACTACCTCGGCGAGACGGTGACCGAGGCGGTGATCACCGTGCCGGCCTACTTCAACGATGCGCAGCGCCAGGCGACCAAGGATGCGGGCAAGATCGCCGGCCTGGACGTCAAGCGCATCATCAACGAGCCCACCGCCGCCGCCCTGGCCTACCACATGGACAAGGGCAAGAGCGGCAAGATCGCCATCTTCGACCTCGGTGGCGGCACCTTCGACGTGTCGATCCTCGAAGTCGGCGACGGCGTCGTCGAGGTGCTGGCGACCAACGGCGACACCCACCTCGGCGGCGACGACTTCGACGATGCCATCATCGTGTGGATGGCCGACCGCTTCATGAAGGCGAACGGCGGCATCGACCTGCGCAAGGATCCGATGGCCCACCAGCGCCTGAAGGAGGCCGCCGAGAAGGCCAAGAAGGAGCTGTCGCAGGTCACCAGCGCGCAGATCTCCCTGCCCTTCATCACCATGGTGAACGGCCAGCCGAAGCACCTCAACGAGACGCTGACCCGCGCCAACTTCGAGGAGATCACCCGCGCCCTGATCGATCGCTGCCGCAAGCCCTGCGAGCAGTGCCTGAAGGACGCCAAGCTGTCGGCCAGCGAGGTCGACGAGGTCATCCTGGTCGGCGGTTCGACCCGCATGCCCTGCGCCCAGCGCGTGGCCAAGGAGATCTTCGGCAAGGATCCGAAGATGAACGTCAACCCGGACGAGGTGGTCGCCGCCGGCGCCGCCGTCCAGGGCGGCGTCCTCACCGGCGAGGTGAAGGACGTCCTGCTGCTCGACGTCACCCCGCTGTCGCTCGGCATCGAGACCGAGGGCGGGATCATGACCATCCTCATCGAGCGCAACACCACCATCCCGACCGAGAAGACGCAGGTCTTCTCCACCGCCGCCGACCGCCAGCCCGCGGTGACCATCCAGGTCTACCAGGGCGAGCGCCGCATGGCGCGCGACAACCGCCAGCTCGGCACCTTCGACCTCACCGGCATCGCTCCCGCCCCGCGCGGCGTGCCGCAGATCGAGGTGACCTTCAAGCTCGACGCCAACGGCATCCTGGAAGTGAAGGCGCGCGACAAGGCGACCGGCAAGGAGCAGAAGATCTCCATCCAGGGCAGCAGCGGCATGTCGAAGGACGACATCGAGCGCATGGTCCAGGAGGCCAAGGCCAACGAGGAGGCCGACAAGAAGCGCGAGGAGGTCGCCAAGTCGAAGAACAAGGCTGAGCAGACCTGCCACCAGATGCGCCACATGCTCGACGAGCACAAGGACAAGCTGGAGGGCAGCGAGAAGGCCGACATCGAGGCCGCCATCGCCGCGGTCGAGAAGGTGAAGGACGGCGAGGACGTCGCCGCCACCGAGGCCGCCATCGCCGAGCTGGAGAAGGTGGCGATGTCCTTCGGCAAGCGTGTCTACGGCGCGCAGCAGCAGGCCGGCCCGCAGGCCCAGGCCGCCCAGGGCGCCGCCGGCGGTGCCGGCCCG
>JAFLCQ010000128.1 GCA_017302815.1 Planctomycetota bacterium | reverse complement strand
CGGCGGGCTGGCCACCGGCGGCGCCGCCATCCGCATCTCGCAGACCTTCCGCCTCCTGCACCCGACCGCCCTGCTCGGACTGGTCGAGTGCGTGCTGCTGGCCACCGTACTGGTCCTGCACCGCTCCAATCGCCTGTCCCGGCGCGCCCTGGGCATCGCCGCCATCGCCTGCCTGGCGGTGGGCGTCCTCGGCACCATCAGCCAGGTGGTGATCGCCCATGGGTGATTCGGCCCCGCCCGTCACCGGCTGGGGCATCGATCACCACCGCAGCCCGGTCGGGCTGCGCGAGCGGGTGGCCGTGGCCGCAGCCGATCCGGTCGCCCTCGCCGCCGAGCTGCGCCAGCTGCCGGGCGCCGGCGAATGCGTCGTGGTCAGCACCTGCAACCGGCTGGAAATCTACCTCGGCGGCGTTGTCGAACGGCGGCACATCGAATCGGCGCTTGCGGGGCGCGCCGGCGTCGACGCCCCGGAACTGGCCCGCCATGCCTACGCCAGCGATGGCGAGGCCTGCGCGACGCACCTGTTCCGGGTCGCCGCCGGCCTGGAAAGCATGGTCCTTGGCGAGGCCGAGATCGCCGGCCAGGTGCGCCGGTCCTACGATGCCGCGCGCGGTGCCGGCCTGTGCGGCGCCATCCTGCACGGCCTGTTCCAGCGCGCCATGGCCTGCGGCAAGGACGTGCGCACCCGCACCGGACTGGGCGACCACAAGCTGTCGGTGGCCTCGGTGGCGGTCGATCTGGCGCGCCAGGTGCATGGCGACCTCGCCACCGCCCGGCTCCTGCTGGTCGGAGCCGGCGAGACCGCCGAGCTGGCGGCGCGGTACCTCGCCAGCGCCGGCGTGCGCACCATCTCGGTGGTCAACCGCAGCGCCGAGCGCGCCGCGCAGCTGGCCGAGAAGGTGTCCGGCTCGGCCCTGGCCTGGGACCGCCTCGCCGATGCGCTGGTCGCGCACGACGTCGTGGTCAGCTCCACCGCCGCACCGCATCCGGTGATCGGCGTGGCGATGGTCCGCGCCGCCCTGCGTCAGCGCCGTTCGCCGCTGACCCTCATCGACCTGGCGGTGCCGCGCGATGTCGAGCCGGAGGTCGGACAGCTCGACGACGCCTTCCTCTTCAATGTCGACCACCTCGAACGGGTGGTGGCGCAGAACCTCGGCAGCCGCCAGGGCGAGGTCGCCGCGGCGGAGGCGCTGGTCGCCGAGGCGGTGGCCGCCTGGAAGGTCGCCGGCGACGCAGCCCAAGCCGAGCTGATGGCGCAGGTCGCCCGCTACTTCAAGGACGTGGTGGCGGCCGAGGAGGCGCGCCTGGCGGCGAAGCTGCCCGGCGTCGACCGCGGCGAGCTGCGTTACGGCCTCGAGCGCGTCGGCAGCAAGCTGCTGCATCCGGTGCTGGCCTACCTGAGGAACCACGCCGACGATGCCCTGGCCCAGCGGGCGGTGGCGGAGATGCTGGGCCTCGACCGTGCGGGCCAGCGCCCGGACGGCGATGGCCGGCCATGATCAGCGTCCGCACCTACACCCCCGACGACTATCCGGCGCTGCTGGCGGTGCAGCGCGCCTGCTTCCCGCCCCCCTTCCCCGAATCCCTGCTGTGGAGCCTGGCGCAGGTCGAAAGCCATCACCGCGTGTTCCCCGACGGCGCGATGTGCGCCGTGGACGACGGCGCCATCTGCGGGTCCTCGACAGCCCTCATCGTGCGCTTCGACCCGGCGCATCCGCAGCACACCTGGGCCGAGGTCAGCGGCGACGGCTTCATCACCACCCACGATCCCGCCGGCGACACCCTCTATGGCATCGACATCGCCGTGCGTCCGGAAGCGCGCGGCCGCGGCGTCGCCCGCGCCCTCTACCAGGCGCGCTATGCCCTGGTGCGCCGGCTGGGCCTGAAGCGATTCCTCGCCGGCAGCCGCATCAGCGGCTACCGCGCCCACAGCACGGCAATGAGCCCCGAGGACTACGCCACCGCCGTGGCCGCGGGACGCCTGTCCGATCCCGTGATCACCCCGCAGCTGAAGAGCGGCCTGAAGCCCTGCGGCCTCGTCCGCGGCTACCTGCCCGACCACGACAGCTGCGATTGCGCCCTGCTGATGGCCTGGGAGCCATGATGGATCGCATCCGCATCGCCGCCTGCGCCACCGACTTGTCGGCCACCACGCCGCAGGCATGGACGGACGCCATCATGGCCCAGGCCCGCTTCGCCGCCGACGGCGGGGCGCGCATCGCCGTCTTCGCCGAATACGCGGCCGGCGGGCTGCTGGTGGCGGAGAACCGCTGGGAGGCCTGGGAGCCGCTGTGGCGCGCCACCGCGGCGCGGGCGGCGCGGGAGACCGGCATCGCCGTCTGCGCCGGGACCTGGCCGGTGCGCGATGGCGGACGGCTGGTGAACCGCGCCCTCATGGCGCTGCCGGACGGATCGGCGTGGCACCAGGACAAGCTGCATCCGACACCGTGGGAGCGCACCTGGGGCATCGCCCCAACCGCCGACCTGCGCGTCGCCGAAGTCATGGGCGTGCGCCTGGCCGTGCTGACCTGCTACGACATCGAGTTCCCCGAGGCCTGCCGCGCCGCCGCCCAGGCCGGGGCCGAACTGCTGCTGGTCCCGAGCTGGACCGACGACCGCCAGGGATTCCAGCGCGTGCGGCTGTGCGCCCGCGCGCGCTGCGTCGAGGACGCGCTGTATGTCGCGCATGCGCCGCTGGTAGGTCGCCTGGCGGTGCCCGGCTTCGAACAGGCGGTCGGCTCGGCCGGTGTCCTGACGCCCTGCGATACCGGATTGGCGCCGGACGGCATCGCCGTCGACGGCGGCTGGAACCATCCCGAGGTGGTGCTGGCCGACCTCGATCTGGCGCGTCTGCGTCAGGTGCGCGGCGGCGGGACGGTGATCCCCCTGGCCGACGCCCGGCCTCAGGAATCCTACCGCGTCAGCCGCTGACCTGGCGGATCCAGTCGGCGAGGTTGTAGTGCATGGTGACGCGGCGGATCAGGCCGCCGCGCACCTCGAGGAAGGCCCCGGCCGGCAGGACGTAGCGCTGGCCGCGTGCCGGCGGCAGGCCCTCGTCGTCGGCGAGGTACTCGCCATGGACGGTGAATTCTGCGGCGGCGCGACCGCCGTCCTCGCTGGCCATGATGACCATGTCCGTCAGCCGTTCGCGGTAGGCGCGATCCATGCGCACCATGAAAGCGGCGAAGGCGGCCTTGCCGGTCTCGCGCCCGCCCTGGTTGACGTCATGCGCCACGTCGTCGCCCAGCAGGGCCAGCATCCCCGGACGGTCGCCACGGTTGAAGGCGTCGTAGTAGCGGGTGACGAGGGCGACGGTCTCGGTGCGGCTCATGGCGCCAACCTGCCCGCCAGGGCGGAGGAGCAACACCCCCATGGCATTGCTTGAACGCGCCGCTCCGGCGGGCGTAATAGATGCATGAAGCTCTGCCGCAGCGGCCCGGCCGGTCGCGAACGCCCGTGTCTCATCGATGCCGCCGGCATCCGGCGCGACCTCTCCGCCCACCTCGCCGATCTCGACCGCGCCGCCCTCGCGGCCGGCGCCATCGAGCGCATACGCCGCCTGGATCCGTCCCTGCTGCCGGCGGTGCCACAGGCCGAACGCTGGGGGCCGCCGGTCGCCCGGCCCGGCAAGATCATCGGCATCGGACTCAACTACCGCGACCACGCCGCCGAGACCAAGGCCCGCATCCCGACCGAGCCGGTGGTGTTCATGAAGGCGTCGACCTCCCTCTGCGGCCCCTGCGACGACATCCGCCTGCCACGCGGCAGCCAGCACACCGACTGGGAGTGCGAGCTGGCCATCGTCATCGGCACCGAGGCCCGGGACCTGGCCGACCCGGAGGCGGCTCGCGGCGCCATCGCCGGCTGGAGCCTGGCGCATGACGTCTCCGAGCGGCACTGGCAGAAGGACCGCGGCGGGCAGTGGGACAAGGGCAAGTCCTTCGACACCTTCTGCCCCCTGGGCCCCTGGCTGGTCACCATCGACGATCTGCCCGTTCCTTCGCAGATCCCCCTGCACACCGACGTCGATGGCGTCGCCAAGCAGCGGGGATCAACCGCCGACATGATCTTCGACCCCTTCACCATCGTGCACTACCTGTCGCAATGCATGACCCTGGAGCCTGGGGATGTCATCTGCACCGGCACCCCGGCCGGGGTCGGCATGGGCCGGACGCCGCCGGAATACCTGCGCGCCGGACAGGTGGTCGAGCTGCGCGCCGGCCCGTTGGGATCACAGCGCAGCCGCATCATCTGAGGCATGCGCGCCGCCCTCGTCATCCTGCTCGCCGCCGCGGCCTGGGGAGAGGACGCCTGGGTGATCGCCCATGAAGGCGCCGCGCTGCGCACCGGCGTGGCTCAGGAGCTGACCCGCCCGGTGCGCTTCGAGCGCGTCGGCCTGGCCGGGATGCAGGCCACGGTCTTCCCGGCCTCCCTGCGCGGCGTGCGCAGCGATGACCTGCGGGCCAGCCACCAGCCCAGCGGCACCTTCCTCGACCCCGCCATCGACCACCCGTCCCAGGCCTTCGCGGGACCCGAGCTGCACCAGCGCCTGAAGATCGGCGGGCACCCCGGGGATTGGGACAACTTCACCGTGCAGTGGGACGGCCTGGTGCTGGTGCCCGTGGGCGGGGTGGACTTCGCGACCAGCTCCGACGACGGCTCGCGCATGTGGATCGACCGCGACCGCGACGGCAGACCGTCGCCGGCCGAATGGGGCGGCAACGGCTGGGGTGGGGGCCAGGGCACGACGCTGCGTCAGGTCCACAGCGGCGTCCCGGCCGGAACCTGGACCATCCGCGTGCAGTACGAGGAAGGCGGCGGCGGCAACGCCTGCACCCTGCTCTGGCGCCCGGCCGCCGGGGGGGAATGGACACCTGTGCCAGTGCCAGCATTCGCCCGCACCCCGGTCCTCGAACTCGCCGGTCCGGTGACCGTGCGCTCGGCATTCTCCGGCGATGGCGAGTTGCGTTGCGGCGACGGCGTCCGCCTGGCCTCGGTGCCGGGCGAGGGTTCGACGGTGATCGCTGATGGTTCGGTCGCGCTGGCGGCGGATCTCGACCTCGGGCGCGCCTCCCTGGTGGTCATGCGCGGCGCCGTCCTCGATCTCGCCGGGCATCGCCTGGTCGCCGATCGCATCGACGGCGATGGCGCGATCGCGCTGGGCGGCGGCGAGCTCCGCCTCGCAACCGGCGATGGACTGACGGTGACCGGACGCGGGGTCCTGCGCCTGGCCGGCGAACTGCGCCTGGCCGGCCTGGCGGAGGAGGCCGAGGTCGTCCTCGACACCCCTTCCGCCGGGGTCCGCTCGCCCGGCCGCTGCGTCCTCGGGGTCGAGCTGCGTTCGCCGCTCTCGACCGTCGTGGAGCTGGACGCCGTCCCAGCCATCGCCTCGGAGCTGCGGGTGAGCCTCGACGGCCGGCTGGCCGGAGCCGGCCTCGCCGCCTGGCGCGCCGATCGCCATGGCCGCTGGTTCCAGCGCATCGCCGCAGCGCAGCTGCGCGACGGCCGCCAGGAGGCGAGCGTCGACCTCTCCGTCGACGCGCCCCTCCTGCCGGTGGGGCACGGCGCGGCCTGGAACCCCGCCACCGCCGCCGAAAGCCCGCGCGCTGGACTGCTGATCTATGCCGACCGGCCCCTCACCGGCCGCGTCCGCATCGAGACCCGCTGGCAGGCGAAGGCCGTGGCGCCGCAGCCGCCACGCCTGGAGATGCTGCGTCCGCAACCAGCGCGCATCACCACCGGCCTGCGCACCGGCCTGGCCGTCCGCCCGGTCCCCTTCCCCGACCTGCCCCTCGACCAGGACTGCTTCGCCCTCGACCTCGCGGTCACCGGCCCGGACGGCAGCACCATCCGCTACGCCGGCTTCGTCGACCAGCCCTTCCGCCGCATCGATCGCGGCGACCGCGAAGATCTGCTGGCCGACGGCCCCCCCTGCTTCAGCGTGCGCTGGCGGGCCAGCCGGCCCGGCACCCACCGTCTGCGCCTGGAGGCGCGCTGGGGGGGCGGACGGCAGGCGACGGTCGACCTGCCTCCGGTCGAAGCCACCGGCCCGGCCTGGGACGACATCGCCCGGGTTGACGCCGGCGATCCCCGCTTCCTCAGCAGCCAGGGCGCCTTCGTCTGGCCGATCGGGCAGAACCTCAACTCGACCTATGACGTGCGCAGCCGCGGTGCCTTGGGCACTAGGCTGACACCGGATCGCGGCACCTTCACCCGCGAGGCCCTGCTGTCCCGCCTGGCGGCGGCCGGCGGCACCGGTGCCGAGACCTGGCTCAGCCCGTGGAACCTCGGCCTGGAGTGGACCGACGACTGGCGCGGCTACCACGGCGCCGGCCGCCCGAACCTGGGCAACGCCTGGGCCCTCGACCGCTATCTCGACCTCGCCGAGCGCAACGGCATGCGCATCGTGATGTCGATCTTCAACCACGGCCAGGGCCGCGATGGCAGCGGGGCTGAGGACGACTGGCCGCATCACCCCTGGCGCAAGGCCAACGGTGGCTGGCTCGACGGTCCACCCGGCCTCTTCACCGACGAACGCGCCCGCAAGCGCCAGTCCGACCTGTTCCGCTATCTCGCCGCGCGCTGGGGCGACAGCCCGGCCGTGCTGGCCTGGAAGCTGTGGGCGGAGGTGAACCTGGTTCATGTGCCCATCGAGCAGGTCCGCGCCTGGCACGTCGACGCCGCCGCGCTGTTCGACCGCCACGACCCCTGGCGGCACCCCGTCACCACCCACTGGTGCGGCGACTGGCGCAACCCGGATCCGGAGATCTCAGCCCAGCCCGGCATGCGCATGCTGACCATCGACGCCTACCACGGCGGCGAGACCATGGTCGCCGAGCTGCTGGGCCAGAGCACGCGCTCGGCCAGCGGACGCGACGGATTGTGGGGGTACGGCAAGCCGATCCTGGTCACCGAGTACGGCGGCAGCGCCGGCGCCTGCCCATCGCCGCGCATGGAGGCCGAGCACGCCATCGGCGGCTGGGCCGCCTTCGTGCACGGCCATGCCGGAGCGCCGATGCTGTGGTGGTTCGAATGGATCGACCAGGGCGACCGCTACGCGCCCTTCGGCGCCCTGCGCCGCTTCACCGCCGGCGAGGATCTGCGCGATCCGCAGGCCAAGGCGGTCGCCCCGGCCATGCGCGCCGGCGGCGGCCGCATCTGGTGCAGGGCCTGGCAGCGCAAGGGCAGGATGCTGGGCTACGCCGTGGACCACGGCTGGGCCATGCAGGGCGGCGACGCCGACGAGCGTTCCGGCGGCCAGATCGAGTTCGGATCGGTCAATCCCGGGCCGATGGCCCTGCAGTGGTGGGACGCCGACCGGGGGACGGCGGTCTCCACCCTGCGCCTCGATCACGCCGGCGGCCAGCTGCGCGCCGACGTGCCGGCCTTCCGCCGCCACATCGCCTTCAAGCTGTGGCGGGAGTAGTCCGCGATCAGCGGGCCGAGATGCGCGTCGACAGCACCGACGCGAAGCGCAACTTGAGGCGCACCTCGGCGTTGCGGGCGCCATTGGCACGCGCCTGGTCGAGATAGCAGGCATCCACCTGCTCGCCTTCGTAGACCGCCAGCACGCCGGGCTGCTCGTCGCCGAGCGCCAGGGCGGTGCTGGTCGAGCCCTCGAACACGCCGGTCGACGGCCCGGTCTCCTCCAGCACGACGGTATGCTGCCCACCATGGGCCGGACGCATGGTCACCATCACCTTGTCGCGGCGGGTGGTCGAGAGGTCCATGTCGCCATCGACCACGCGCAGCGCCAGCGGCCGCCCGGGCAGCAGCAAGGCCGGCTCCCGCGCGTCCGCCGTCCGGCCCGCCAGCTCGATGCGCGCATCCGATCCCGCCAGCAGCAGGTCGCCCCAGGTGTCGGGCTGGGCGTAGGTGGCGGCCTCCTTGCCGGCCGACCAGTACCAGTCGGTGTTGGAGCGCGTGGAGACGTAGGCATTGAGGCCGACGATGCGGCCAGGCGAGAAGTCGGCATCCAAGAGGCGCTCGGCGGGGAGGCGGAACTCCACCACATAGCCATCAGTGGTCATGGTCGTGGCGCGCTGCAGCTCGGCCTGATGCAGGACGCGCGGGGTGTAGTGGCCGCCGCGCTTCTCGATCACCGATTCGCCGCCGGTGGCGGACGGGTCGTCAGCCGCCCCGTCCGGCCAGATCCAGAACTGCTGTCCGGCGTGACGGGCGCGGAACTTCTCCTTCGAGTTCAGCGCGTCGATCCACACCTCGACCGTGTCGCCGACCCAGAAGGCGTTGGTGACGGTCTTGCTCAGCCTGCGATCGGGATCCTTGATGGTGAAGCGGCAGTAGAGTCCGTCCGAGCGCCAGCCGATCTGCATGGTCTGCACCGACTGGTCATTGCCGTATTCCGGCTTGAGCATCAGCCCGGGGACGTCCTTCCATTTGTCGGCCTTGCCGTCGATGGCGAAATCGCCGGGCAGGCACGGCACCGAGGCGAATGCGAGGGTCTTGAAGGCCGGAGCGAAGGGATGGGTGTTGCTGGCCGCATGCTCGGCCTTGGCGTTGTCGATCCCGGCCATGCGCGCCGCGCCAAGGCCGGCCGCCGCCTCGGCACGCGACGTCTCGCCATTCGCGCCGCTCTGCGTCCACGCCTCGCCCTGGATGCGGCCGCGATCGGCGATCTCGCCGGACAGCTTCTCGTACAGGGCGCGGTCGTGGCGGTGCGCGCCGATGCCCAGGAGGGCGCCCTGGCGCAGGCCGCCCAGCCCGGCGGACAGTCCGCCGTTGCCGAGGCCGCCGACGCGGCCATTGCGCATCCCTTCGGCCATGCGGCCGATGCGCTCGCGCATGTCGAGAGCCGCCTCGTCGCCCTTGCCCTCGCCGCGGGCGAGGCGCACCACGTCGCCATCATGGCGGCCGTCCTTGGCGACCTGGGCGGCGCGTTCGCGGGCGGTGGCCGCGAGCTTCGCCGTCCCGGCCTGCAGCTTGCGATCCAGCTCGCTCTGGGCCGGCTTCTCAGCCCCCTTGGCCTCCGCTCCGGAGGCGAGGCCGAGATCGATAGCGGCCGCCTCGGGCTTGGCGGGCTGCGCCTGACCCGACGGCGG
>JAFLCQ010000127.1 GCA_017302815.1 Planctomycetota bacterium | reverse complement strand
CCCGCTGCCCGACGGGCACGGGGCGGCGGCGCACGCCGCCTGAACCACCCGCACGGAGCCTGACGCCCCATGCCCTGAACCGAGGAGCCGGCCATGTCGCACGACCACCCGACCCAGCCGCAGACCCACGCCGCCGCGCCGCCCGCCGGCGAGGCCGAGCTGATCATCGACACCTCGAAGATGAGCGCCGACAAGCGCGCCGCGATGGAGATCGCGGAAGGAGCCCGCGACCGCAGCGGCAACGAGGGCTTCGGCGCCCAGATGTTCATGGGCCGCTTCGCCCACGAGCTGCTCGCCGAGTTCCCCGAGCAGGAGCCCGGGGAGCGCGCGATCGGCGACCGCCTGTGCGAAGAGGTCGGCGCCTTCCTGCGCGACAACCTCGATCCCGAGGAGGTCGACGCCAGCCGCACCATCCCCGCCGCCGTGGTCGAGGGCCTGGCGCGCATGGGCATCTTCGCGATGAAGGTGCCGGCCGCCTACGGCGGCCTGGGCCTGTCGCAGGTCAACTACAACCGGGTGATGATGCGCATCGCCTCGTGGTGCGGATCCACCGCCGTGCTGGTCAGCGCGCACCAGTCGATCGGGGTGCCGCAGCCGCTGAAGCTGTTCGGCACCGAGGCGCAGAAGCAGGCCTGGTTCCCGCGCTTCCGCGCCGGCGCCATCAGCGCCTTCGCCCTCACCGAGCCGGGCGTGGGCAGCGACCCGTCCAAGCTGTCCACCACCGCCGAGCTGTCCGCCGACGGCCGGCACTGGATCCTCAGCGGCGAGAAGCTGTGGTGCACCAACGGCCCGATCGCCGACATCCTGGTGGTGATGGCGCGCACCCCGCCCAAGGTGGTCAACGGGGTCGAGCGCGCGCAGATCACCGCCCTGGTGGTGGAGAAGGGCATGCCGGGCATCAGCGTCGTCCACCGCTGCGACTTCATGGGCATCCGCGGCATCCAGAACGGCCTGCTGCGCTTCGACCGCGTCGAGGTGCCGGTCGAGAACGTCCTGTGGGGCGAGGGCAAGGGCCTGAAGCTGGCCCTCACCACCCTCAACACCGGCCGCCTGACCCTGCCCGCCGCCACCACCGGCATGGCCAAGCAGTGCCTGTCCTTCTGCCGCCGCTGGGGCGCGGCCCGCACGCAGTGGGGGCTGCCGGTCGGCGCGCACGAGTTCGGCCGCCACAAGCTGGCATGGATCGCCGGGCACACCCTGGCGATGGAGGCGGTCACCTGGCTGACCTCGCACTGGGCCGACCAGGGCAGGGACCTGCGCCTGGAAGCGGCGATGGCCAAGCTGTTCACCAGCGAGACCGCCTGGCGCATCGTCGACATGACCATGCAGATGCGCGGCGGGCGCGGCTACGAGAAGGCCTCGTCGCTGAAGGCGCGCGGCGAGGCGCCCTACCCGGTCGAGCGCATGATGCGCGACTGCCGCATCAACCTGATCATCGAAGGCACCTCCGAGATCATGCGTCTGTTCCTCGCCCGCGAGGCGATGGATCCGCATCTGCGCCTGGCCGCCGACGTCATCCGGCCGGGCGTCCCGGCCGGCACCAAGATGCGCGCCGGCGCGCGTCTGGCGGCGCACTACGGCGCCTGGTACGCGCAGCAGTGGTTCAACGGCAGCCTCTGGCACCACCACGACGAGATGGGGCCCCTGGCCGGCCACTACCACTACATCGAGGCCGGCGCCCACCGCCTGGCGCGGGCCATCTTCCACCAGATGGGCCTGCACCGCGACAAGCTCGAGCGCCGGCAGCTCATCCTCGGCAGGCTGATGGACGTCGGCACCGACCTCTTCGCCATGGCCGCCACCTGCAGCTACGCGCGCCATCTCGGCACCAGCGAGGCCGAGATGCTGGCGGACCACTTCTGCCGCGAGGCGGTCAGGCGCATCGAGACCGCCTATCGCGAGCTGGCCGCCAACCATGACGCCTTCACCAACCGGGTCGGCAAGGCGGTGCTTGGCGGCGACATGACCTGGCTTGAGGAGGGGGTCGAACGCATCGGCGACGACGGCTGATGGTGCGGCCATGCTCAGCGACCGCATCATCACCGATCCCGGCCAGCGCCAGGAGGGCCCCGGTTCGGGCAGCTCGGCGCTGCGCCCGCTGTCGGGCTGGGATCCGCCGACCACGCGCTTCACCCGCGCGGTGCGCTCGACCACCGGCCTGGCCATGCGCATCCTCGAACGGCTCATCGGGGCGCGGCTCAAGCTGACCGGCATCGATCAGGTCGGCGAGGGTCCGGTGCTCTTCGTCGCCAACCATTTCACCCGCTTCGAGACCTTCATCCTGCCCTACCTGATCTGGCTGCGCACCGGCCGCATGGTGCGCTCGCTGGCCTGGCACGGGCTCTTCCATGGCCTCTTCGGCAGGTACCTGGTGATCATGGGGGCGCGGCCGACCCGCGATCCGGGCATCCGCCACCGCATGGTCGAGGACCTGATGACCGGCCGGCACGACTGGCTGATCTATCCCGAGGGGTCGATGGTGAAGGACAAGCGGCTGTGGAAGGACGGCCGCTACGAACTGGCGGTGCCTGACCGCCACGGGCCGCCGCACACCGGTGCGGCGGTCATGGCGCTGAAGGCCCTGGCCTACCGCGCCCTCTACCTGCGGGCTGTGCGCGAGGGCGACATCGAGCTGCAGCGCGCCTGGGAGCGCCGCTACCACATCGGGTCCACCGGCGCGGTGTCCGCTGTGCCGCTGCGCATCGTCCCGGTCAGCATCACCTACTGGCCGCTGCGGCCCGAGCCGAACCTGCTCAGCCGCGTCGTCTCGCGCCTGGTCGGCCGCCTCCCCGAAGTCATGCGCGAGGAGCTGACGGTCGAGGGCAGCCTCCTCCTCCACCGCACCGACATGGGTGTGCACGTCGGCCGGCCGATCGACATCGGCCGCTACGCCGATCTGATCGTGCCCGGGGCAAGCAGCGGCGGCTTCTCCAACGAGCTGCGCCAGGTCGCGGCCTCGCTCAGCGCGCTGCGCAACCGCCTGACCAGGCGCATGATGCACGAGGTCTACCGTGGCATCGAGGTGACCATCGACCATCTCTTCTGCGCCGCCCTGCGCCACCTGCGCCGCGACGTGATCGGGATGGACGAGCTGCATCGCGCGATCTGGATCACGGCGCGTCAGCTGCAGCTGTGCGGCGAGGTGCGCACGCACGCCTCGCTGGGCATCGATCTCGCGGCGATCGTCGCCGGCGCCCGCCTGCCGGCCCTGGAATCGGTGGTGCGCCTGGCGGTCGAGGAGGGCATCGTCAGCATCGACGGCGACCGCTACCGCATCAACCGCATCGCCCTGGAGCGCGATCCCGGATTCCATGGCATCCGCCTGCGCAACACCATCGCGGTGATCGCCAACGAGGTGGAGCCGGTGCGTCCGGCCATCCGCATCCTCGCCCAGACCGTGAACCTGGCCCCGCGCGCCCTCGCCCGCCGGGCCGCGCGCATGCTCATGCGCGAGCAGGCGGCGTGGACGATCGCCGAACGCGCCGGCTGCACCCCGCGGATCGACGAGTCCCAGGCGATGCCGGCGGTGCTGGCTGCTCTCGGCGCCGCCATGGCGGTGGTGCTGGTCCACGGCTACCTGGCCAGCCCCGGCGAGATGGCGCCCCTGGGCCGCTTCCTGCGCGCCGGCGGCCGCACCGTCGTGCTCGCCCGCCTGGACGGGCACGGTTCCACCCCCGAGCGGTTGGCCGCCACCGGGCATGCCGACTGGATGCGCAGCGTGCTGCAGGCCATCGCCCTGGCGCGCTGCCTGGCGCCGCAGGTCGCCCTGGTGGGCTTCTCCGCCGGCGGCCTGCTGGCGCTGCGGGCGGCCGCCGCCCTCGACCCCGGTGTGGTCGCTGTCGTCTCGGTCAATCCGGCGATGCGCCTGCGCGACCATCTGGCCCACCTGGCGCCGCTGGTCGACCGCTGGAACCGGTTGCTCCCCAGCCTGCCGGGCCTGCGCCTCGACCACGTCGCCAACCAGCCCGCCTGGCCGGACACCAACTACGATCGCAATCCCGTGCACGCCCTCGCCGAGCTCATGCGGCTCATCGCGCTGGTCCGTCGCGAACAGCGACGGTTGCGCTGCCCCACCCTGCTGCTGCAGGCCGACCATGATGACGTGGTGGATCCGGCGGGCTCCAGCCGCTTGGCGTCGCAGGTCGGCGGCCAGGCGGCGGTCGAGCGCATCGCTGCCACCAGGCACGTCTGCCTGCGCGGCGAGGGGGCGGAGCCGGTGTGGCGGCGGATCGCCGAGTTCCTCGACCATGCCGCCGGCCATCTCCAGCCGTCGGATCGGGCGCGCCGGGTCGGCTGATCAGTCGACGCGGTTGCGCCGCTGCCCGGCCGTGAAGGCGCGCAGGTTCTCCGCCGCCTCGGCCACCAGGCGGACGCGGGCCTCCTCGGTCGCCCAGCCGATGTGCGGAGTCACCAGCAGGCGGCCGGCCCAGGGGGCTTCGCGGCGCAGGAGGGGATGGTCGGCGGGGGGCGGCTCGGCGGTCAGCACATCCAGGCAGGCGGCGCCCAGCCGTCCTCCGGCGAGGGCCGCGGCCAGCGCCATCTCGTCGATGAGGCCGCCGCGTCCGGTGTTCACCAGCACCGCGCCCGGCTTCAGCCGCGCCAGGAAGGCGGCGTCGACCAGGCGGGTGGTCGCGGACGTCAGCGGGCAGTGCAGGGTGACGGCGTCCAGCTGCGGCAGCGCCTCGGCCAGCGGGATGCGGTCCTGGCTGGCCGAACCGGGCACGGCGCAGCGCAGCACGCGCATGCCGAAGCCGGCGGCGATGCGCGCGACGGAGGACCCGATGGCGCCGCTGCCGACGATGCCCAGGGTCTTGCCATGCAGTTCGCGCAGCGGCTGCAGGGCGAAGCAGAAGTCCGGCCCGGCCGCCCAGCCCCCCCGGCCGACCACGGCGGTGTGTCCGGCCACATCGCAGGCGTGCTGCAGCAGGAAGGCGAACACGAGCTGCGCCACGCTCTCGGTGGAGTAGCCGGGCACGTTGGCGACCGCGACGCCGCGTCGGCGGCAGGCGTCGAGATCGACGATGTTGTAGCCGGTCGCCAGCACTCCGACATAGCCCAGGGCGGGAGCGGCCGCGAGCAGCTCCGGCGTCACCGGAACCTTGTTGATCAGAACTGCGTCGGCGCCGGCGGCGCGCTCGCGTGCCTGCGCTGGATCGCTGCGCGGATGGACTACGACCTCGCCCAGCGCCCGCAGCGGCGCCCAGCAGTCCACGCCCTGCTCGGTGGTGGCGGCGTCGAGGATGGCGATGCGCATGTCAGCTCCGGGTGGCGGTCGTGGCCAGGGCGGTTTGCGGCAGGTGGGCGCCCTGATCGCGCAGGCTGGAGACCAGGGCGGCAGTGTCGAGACCGCAGGCGGTCTGGCCGCTGCGCACCGACTGCACAGCGGCGGAGCCGGCGGCCTGCCCCATCATCGCAGCCGCGGGCTGCACGCGGATGACGCCATGCACCTGCAGATCGGACGAGACGCAGCGCCCGGCCACCCACAGGTTCGACCAGCCGCGCGGCACCAGCACGCCGTAAGGGATGCCGAAGCTCTCGCCGGGGCCCAGCTTCCAGCGACCGTCGTCCTTCTCGGCGCGGAAGCGCTCGTATTCGGCGTCGGAGCAGTCGTAGGGGTGGATGTCGATGAACTTGTTGAACAGGCCGATCTGGTCGGGGAAGTGACGCCGGGCGAGGTAGTCGCCCACCGTCAGTTCGTACTCGCCGACGATGCGCCGCGACTCGCGGATGCCCAGCAGGCTGGCGGTGGTGGCGTGCTCGAGGCGCTCGCAGCCCGGGACATAGCGGCGGAAGAACTCCAGGTACTCCTTGGCCAGACGGCGGCCGAGCATCGCCCCGTCACTGAGATCGCGGCAGCGCAGGGCGTCGAGGTTGAACAGATGGCCGCTATTGAGATAGCCCAGGCTGTCGCCGACGCGCGAGAATCCCGGCATATGGCGGTCGCGCTGGGTGAAGAAGCCGTCGGCCAGCGCTCGCTTCAGCCCATCCTGCTGCGCCTGCCAGCCGCAACGCGACCAGTCGATCGGTCCGCTGAAATACGAGGCCATGGTGGCCGGCATGATGCGCGGGGTGTCGCGGCCGGCCTCGCGGCAGGCAGCGCCGGCGGCGGCGGCGAGGACGGCGTCGCCAGTGCAGTCGATGTAGGTGCGTGCGCGGAGCATGCGCCAGCCCTCGACGTTGTTGAGCACCACGCCACGCACGACGCCGTTTCCGGCCTCGGCATCGCACAGGCGGGTGAAGAAGCGCACCTCGACCCCCGCCTGGGTCGCCAGCCGGTCGAGCAGCCGCTTGTAGCCCTCGACGCGGAAGGGGGTCCAGCGCATGTAGCCCTTGGCGTAGACCTCGGGGCCCACGCCGGGACCCAGTTCGCCCTCGCGATCGAGGGTCTCGACGATCTCGCGCATGATCCCGCCGACCAGCATCTCCTGGCCATTGGCCATGGGATCGAAGGCGGTGACGAGGCCGGAGGTGCCCATGCCGCCGAGGCAGCCGGTGTTCTCGATCAGCACCGTGCGCGCGCCCAGCCGTCCGGCGGCGATGGCGGCGGCGGCTCCGGCCGGCCCCCCGCCCAGGACGCAGACGTCCCAGCCGTCGTCGAGCTGCATGTCGCGGGTGAAGGTGCAGGTGGGCATGATCGTCCTCCACCCGCATCGTCGCAGACTGGCGCCGGGCAGTCGTGGGAGGCGCCGGTGTCCAACTGGGGAAATCCGTCGTCGTCAGTCCCGCGAGCGCCGGCGACCGCGGAATGCGCGCGGCGAACAGCCCCGGCTGGCACGGAAGCGACGGAAGAAATGCGGTGGTGTCGCGAAGCCGCAGCGCACCGCGACCTCGGCGATGGCGAGGTCGGTGTGGACGAGCAGGTCGTCCGCTGCCGCCAGCCTGGTCTCGGTGAGGAGCTCGGCGAAGGTGGCGCCGCAGCTTTCACGCACCAGGGTGCGGGTCCGGCTGGGACTGAGGCCGAGATGGCGGGCGAGGTCGCCGATGCTCAGCGGCCCGTCGTGGAACTGGTGGATGAACTGGCGGATGACCACGTCGCGTCTGGCCATCGCCTGCGATTCCACCGGCGACCGCGTGCGCCCGGTCCCGTCCAGCCACAGCAGGAGGCGGGCACGCAGCTGGCGCAGCACCTCCAGGAGGGCGTCCGCATCGGCCGGCTGCAGCCGGCGCAGGCCCCTGCGCTCCTCGCTGCGGCGGGCGCTCAGGGCGATGCGCTCGCCCAGCCCGTCCGGACCGACCACGCCGGCGAAGATGACCGCCGCCAGGCTGCCGCGATGGCTGATCGGCATGACCAGTTCGGCGAGGCCGGCTGGACAGAGCTTGGCGAAGCCGTCGGGGCTGCTGCGCGCCAGCTCGCGGGTGCGGTCGATGTCGAAGGCGATGCAGTCGGGTTCGCCGCCGGCGTGGCGCACGGCTGTGCACAGGGGGTGGCGGTGGTGCTGACGTGACGGATCGAGGAATGGAGCGAGATCGCCGTGCAGATCATGCACGGTCAGGATCAGGCCATGGAGATGTTCGATGGCCTGCAGGGCCATCTCGGGTTCGGCATGTCCATCCACGCAAGCGTTTTGGCACTGAATGCAGTCGATCAAGTCAATCCTAGGCCCGGCCATGCGGTAGACTGCCGGAATGACGAAGCCTCGCCCTGTGCCGCAGCGACGACGTCTCCGCGTGATCGGCCTGATCGTGGTGACTGCCGCCGCCTGGATGGCCATCGCCTGGGGGTTGCGCGCCGACGACGTCGAGGGGCCGGATCGCGCCGGCTACGAGGGCCGTGGCGGAACCGCCCGTTGGGAGGGAGCGGAGATCGCGCTGCCGGACCTGAGGGATGAGGCGCGGTGCGCCGCCACCGCTGCGCAGGTCCTGCGGCTGCGTGGGCAACCGTGGACGTCGGCGATCGCCCTGCTCGGCGATCCGGAGCTGCGCCATCCGGCCGGGCCGGCGGCCTGGCCCTCCGCCGTGCGCCTGGCGCATCCGGAGGCGGGGCAATGGCCGGTGGCCCATGTCGCCGCCAGGCGCGGGGCCGACGGCCGCATCTCTGCTGTGGCGCTCATCGGATCGCTGGGGCGCGTCCTGGAATCCGATCCCGGCGAACCGGGCTACGAAGCCGAGCGCCCGGATCCATCCCGTCGGAGCGACATGCCATGAAGCGGGCGTTCACCCTCATCGAACTGCTGGTGGTGATCTCGATCATCTCGGTGCTGGCCGCCATGCTGCTGCCGGCGGTCGGCCTGGTGCGGGATTCAGCCCGCACCGCCGTCTGCGCCTCCAATCTGCGCCAGGTCGGCATCGCCCTGATCGACTATGCAGGTGACAACGACGGACTGCTGCCGTACTGGAAGGTCGCCGCCGCCGATCTCGGCACCGCCTGGGTCCAGGCGAATCATTGGGGGCACTGGACCGCCAGCCTGGCACAGCATGTCGACATCCCGCTCGATGTGGCTCCGGGATGGATGCAGTGCCCATTGGGGAACTGGCGTCGCGGGGACATCTCCGAGCCCCTGCTCTTCATGTCTCATTTCGGCATGAATGTCGCGCTGCCTGCGTCCGCGGTGGCGCTGAAGGGCGCCGCTGGCGGTCCCAGCGGCATCATCACCGCCCGCATCCCGCGCGCCTCCTCGACCATCCTGGTGACCGAGGAGTGGGGCATCAACACCGACGGCGGCTCCAACCCCATGGGACCGCTGGTCAACATCACCCGCGGCTGGCTCGCGGGGGCCCGCCGGACGCCGACCGCCAACGGTCCCAACACCTACGCCGTGTGGCGGCTGAGCCATCGCGCCCGAGCCAACGTGCTGTGCGTGGATGGCCGGGTCGAGGCGGTGTCGCCGGCGGAGACCGGCACCTTCTTGGCCGATACGACGCATACCGGCTCCGTGCCCAGCCGCTGGTACGCGACCTACTGACCGGAGCCTAGCCGATGCCGTCATCCCAGCGCCTCGCCTGCCGCCTCGCCGCCTGCGGCGCCCTGCTGATCGCCGGGGCGTGCTCAGGCGGACCTGCCGCCTTGCGCCGCGCCCTCTTCTCGTCGTACTGCGCCTTCTCTCGCTGATAGCGCTCCTCGGCCCGCGCCGCAATCTTCGCCTT
>JAFLCQ010000126.1 GCA_017302815.1 Planctomycetota bacterium | reverse complement strand
CCATGGCGGCCAGCGCCTGGCCGCGCGTCGCCGCCCTGGCGGCCGCGGATCCCGCGCCGACCCGGGCCGCTGCCGCCCGCACCCTGGGCTTGGCGCCCGAGACCGTCTCGCGCCTGTGCCGCCGCCACGGCGGCTGCACCTGGCTGGAGCTGGTCGACGCCGCCCGCCTCGGCCGCGCCGAGCTGCTGCTGCGCGGCGATGCCTCCCTGGCGGCGGTGGCCGGGCGCTGCGGCTTCGCCTCGGCGCAGCACCTCATCCGCCGCTTCCGCATGCGGCATGGGGTGACGCCGGAGGCGTGGCGGAGGGCGGGTGCCTGATGCCTGCCTGCTCCGCATAGCACAAAGCGCTGAGCGATCGCAGGATGGACCTGGGGACAGCGGCTGCCTATCCTGGCCACATGACCACCGCACCCGCTGGCGGCCGGCAGATCGATCTGCGCGGCCGCGTCGCCCTCGTCACCGGAGCCGCCGGGCAGCTCGGACGCACCATGGCCGAGACGCTGGCGTCGTATGGCGCCGATGTCGCCATCCATTACCGCAGCGGCGCCGAGACGGCCGAGCTGCTGGCGGCACGGCTGGCCCAGGCCGGTCGTCGCAGCCTGGCGGTGCAGGCGGACCTCACCGTGGCGGCCGAGGTCGCGGCGATGCGCGACCGCATCCGCGCCACCCTGGGCGATCCCGACATCGTCGTGCTCAATGCCGTCACCTCCTCCGGCGAAGGCTGGACCTCGATCCTCGAGGGATCGGCCGAGGCGCATGAGATCCTCTTCCGCGGCTGCACCATGCAGGCGGTGCATTGCGCCAAGGCCTTCGCGCCGGCGATGCGCGCGCGCGGCTCCGGCCGCATCATCGGCATCAGCACGGAATGCGCCCATCTGCTGAACCCCAACCAGGGCGCCTACTCCGCCGCCAAGCGCGGCATGGACGGCATCCTGCGCACGCTGGCGCGCGAGCTGGGCCCGGACGGCATCACGGTCAACCAGGTGGCGCCGGGATGGACGATCAGCGAGCGCAGCCGCGCCGCGCCGGAGGACGACGCCGGCTACATCCGCAGCGTTCCGCTGCGCCGGCGCGGCACCGATCAGGACATCGCCGCGGCCGTCGCCTTCCTCGCCTCCGATCTGGCGGGCAGCATCACTGGCGTCTGGCTGCCGGTGACCGGTGGCCTCGCCATGCCGGGGATCTGACCTGCGCGGTGACGCGGGGCGGGTAGACCTGCAAGCCCGTGCCTCCGGTGGTGGCAGCAGAGGCAGCGGTGACGATGGCATCGCGGCGAGCGCCAGGTCCTTCGCGACGGGTGGTCTCAGCGGTAACGATGGCCGCGATGCGACGTACAAGCTGATCATGCCGCTGCGCATCGCCGTCCTGCTGCCGTTTCTCCTCATGGCCGCCTGCGGTGGCGGCGGGTCCGATGGCGGAGGTGGTGACGATGCGCCTGCGCCTGTCGATGCCACCGTGACGATCGATAACCGGCTGGCCGCTGTCGCCGCCGCACCGGCGGTCAACCGCCGCCTGCTGGGCAGCAATCTGCAATGGACCGACGGTGGCGACGGCCTGCTGCAGGGGGGCAGCAGCAACTGGGCGACGGCTTCGTTGGCCTCTGCTCAGGCGCTTGCCCCGACCGTGCTGCGCTATCCCGGCGGCGGCCATGCCGACCTCTACCACTGGGCGGCAGGCGTCGGCGGTACGCGCGGTTCCTGCGAGCACGCCTTCACCGGCACGATGCAGACGGTGTGGTTCGGGACCGGCGAATTCCTCGATCTCTGCGCCACAACCGGTGCAGAGGGGATGATCACAGTGAACACCCTCACCGGCGATGCCGCCGAATCGGCGGGATGGGTGCGGCAGGTCAACGGCGATCCGCCAACCGGCACGGTGCCGGTGGTGCGCGATTGGGAGGTCGGCAACGAGCCCTATTACGAGAACACCGGCCACCCCGAGCGCGATGTCACCGCAGCGGAGTTCGCCGCCGCCTATGATGCCCACGCCGCTGCGATGATCGCCGCCGATCCGCGCATCCGGGTAGGTCTGCCGCTGGTCGCGCGGGTGGTGTGGCCGGCGCTGAATCCCGCCCGCCGCAGCTGGAATGCCGATGTCCTCGGCCTGATCACGCAACGGGTGGACTTCGCTGCCGTGCATGACGCCTACCTGCCCTTCTACTATCCGCACGACCGGGTGCCGGACGACAGCGAACTGCTGCGCACGGTGCTGAGCGCGGCACTGGTGGTCGAAGCCGATCTCGATGTCCTGCGCGCGCAGCTGACGGACCACGGCATCACCGCGCCATTCGCGATGACCGAGCACAATGCCCTTGGCACCGTCTTCGGCACCTTCGGCCCGATCCCGCGCTCCGACGGCCTGCCGGCCAGCCAGGCCGCCGCGGTCTACACCGCCGACCTGCTCTGCCGCCTGGCGGCCCGCGATGATGTCGACAGCGCGCAGCACTGGTCGCTGATCGGCAATTGGATGTTCGGCGCGATGGCGGGCGACGGGACGCCGCGTCCGGCCTATCGTGCGCTGCAGGGTCTCGATGCCGCCTTCACCGGCCGGCGTCTGCCGGTGACGGTGGCGGCTCCGGTGGCCGATGTCGCCGGCCTCGGCATCCAGCCCGACCAGACGGCAGTGCCGATGCTCGGCGCCTTCGCCTGCGGTTCCGGCGCCACGCTGCGGGTGGTGCTGGTCAACCGCTCGCCGGAGTCGGCTTGGCAGGTCCGGGTTGATTGTCGTGGCGGAGCCCAGGCAGGTGCGACCGCCCATCTGCAGATCCTCGATGATGCCGATCCGCTGGCGTGCCGCTTCGATCCCGCCGGAGCGGCGGATTGGACCGACGCGATGGTGCCGGTCGACGCCCATGGCCTGCGCATCACCCTGCCGGCGCACAGCCTGGGCATCCTCAGCATCCCCGCGGCGACGCCCGGTGCGGCGCTGGCGCCCGCCGGCGACGGCTGACCAGGTCAGCCGGCCCCGAACGCCCGCCGCTGCAGCGGCATCGCGCCGGCGATCACGACGCTGCGCGCCTGGCGATCGACGGCGGTGGCGTAGATCGCCTGCACCAGGTCAATAATAAAGGACACCCATAAATATTTGACACCGCATTTCGTTACGCCATCCTCCCTGCATGACCGTCGCCCGTGAGGACCAGTACGACCCCGCGGCTCCGCCGTGGATCCATGCGGTCTCGCGGTGCGTGCGTCGGGCGTATCTGGCGGGCGGGAAGTTCGAGCACCGCAAGGATTGGCTGGAACAGCGGTTGCGCCTGCTGGCCGAGGTCTTCGCGGTGCAGGTGGCGGGGTATGCGGTGATGTCCAACCACCTGCATGTGGTCCTGCGGATGCAACCCGAGGTGGCGCGGGGGTGGTCGGCGGCGTCGGTCGTGGAGCGCTGGTGGACGATCTATCCTCTTCAGCGTCTGCGTGATGGGACGCCGGTGCCCGCAACAGCGACGCAGATCCGGCAGCAGGCGCAGAATGCCGCCTGGGTGGAGACGCGGCGCAGACGCCTGGCTGATCTTGGCTGGCTCATGCGCGGGCTGAAAGAAGACATCGCCCGTCGCGCCAACCGCGAGGACGGCTGCACCGGGGCGTTCTGGGAGGGTCGTTTCACCAGCGTGCCGTTGCTGGACAACGCGGCGCTGGTGGCGTGCATGGCCTATGTGGATCTGAATCCAGTACGGGCGAAGATCGCGCCAACGCCGGAAGACAGCCTGCATACCGGTGGTCGGGCACGCATCAGGGCACGGAGCCGCTGGCAGGCGGCGGTGAAGTTGCGGGTCCGTGGCCGCGATCTCGCTCGTGTGCAGCGCCTGCTGGAACGGGCGGGGCTGGATGCGCGAGCGACGCACGCCGAGGATGGCCTGTGGCTGACGCCGTTGGCGCAGTGCCAGGTCGCCGCGCCCGAGGGTAGGATCGCTGCCGGCCTTGAGAATCCGATGACCCTGGACGAATACCTGAACCTGCTGGATGCGACCGGACGCACACTGGCTGCAGGAAAGCGCGGGACGATCGATCCGCGTCTGGCTCCGATCCTGGCGCGGCTGGATCTGCGAGTGGAGGACTGGATCGCGACCATGGTGGGTTGGCGCATGCTGTGGGGCGGTAGCGCGATCGGACGTCATGCGACGCGTGCCGCCGAGGCGGCGCGGCGGGGATTGGCGTGGATCCGCAACCGCTGCCCGCTGTTTGCGCAGGCGGGGTAACCCTGCTGGCTGTGTGCAGCCATCGCCTGGCCTGCCTGATGGGTTGCGACGACCACCGTCGTCCCATCCACGTACGGCTGTACTCTCCGACCGCTCGCGGACTCCTGTCCAGTATTCGCTGGCGCGGTTGGCAGGAGCGGACCGGACAGCGATCGTTGACCGGGTACACTCCGGAATCCGTGCATGCGCCACCTCATCTGTCTGCTGCTCGCCGTCGCGGTCTGCGCTGGTGAGGCCAAGCCCGTGGCCTACCAGCCGGTCGACTGGAGCGCGGCCCCGCCCGGTCCGGTCGGACACACCGCCAGCACCGAACTGCGGCATCCGGTCACCAGGTCGCTGGTCATGCGCTACCAGGTCTACGCTCCGGCCGTGCTGCCGAGCGAGCGGACCCTCGGGCTGATCGTCGGTTTCCATGGGCTGAACGGCGACGAGAACGCGGCGCAGGCGGGCTACTGGCCGATGAAGCGGCTGGGCCTCGACGGCGGCTATGTCTGCGCCGGCGGCAAGTCGCAGGGCAACGGCTGGGCCCTGGCCGATGAGGAGCGCCTGCTGCAGTTCGTTGACTGGCTGCTTGCCGTCTATCCGATCGACCGCCGACGGGTGTTCTACTGGGGGCATTCCAACGGCGGCTGGGCGGTGGGGACCTTCGGGCCGCGTCATGCCGACCGCGTCGCCGGGGTGGTCCGCTACAGCGGCTACGGCGGTCTGTCCGGCGGCCGTCCGGCCGGCGAGACCCCGCCGCTGGAGTGGTACCTGGTGCACGGCGACATCGATCCGGTGGTCAAGGTCTCGGGTTCGCGCAATCTGCGCCTCGAGCTGCTGGCCGGTGGCCACCGCTTCGTCTATCGCGAGATCATCGGTGCCGACCACGGCAACGACCTGCTGTGGAACAAGCCGGTGATGGACGACGCGGCGCGCTGGCTCGATGGGCTGCGGCACAAGACCATCCTTCCGGGCGAGACCGATGTCGCCTTCCTGAAGGGTCTGGCCAAGGCGAAGGAGCCCGAGCTCGACGGCCAACTGGCGGCCACCGACACCTGGCAGCGCCTGGTGCGCATCGGCGGCCCCCATGCCTGGTCGGTGGCGATGAAGGCCGCGAAGTCGAAGGATGCGCAGGTGCGCACCGCCTTCGCCACGGCCTGTGCCGATGTCGCGTTCAGTGCCGATCCGGCCATGGCCGCCCTGGCCAAGCTGCTCGGCGACACCGATGCCGGCGTACGTGCTGCCGCCATCGCCGCCCTGGGCGTGCACGCCAACTGGCGTGGATTGCCCGCGCAGGCCGCCCTCGCGCGCTTCGCGTCCGACCGCAAGGCGGACGCTGGCGAGCGTGTCGCCGCCGCCACTGCTCTCGCTGCCGTGCTGACCCTGCCGTTGCAGGGCAACCTCGCCGACGACGTGCCGGCGATCGACGGCGTGCTCAACCTGCTCGACAGCGATGCGGAGGCAGTTCGCACCGCCGTCGCCGCGCCGCTGCGCATCGCCGCGCCGGACGGCTTCGGCTATGATCCGGCAGCACCGCCCGCGGCGCGCAAAGCTGCGATCGCCCGTTGCCGTACCTGGTTCGCCGAGCGCGCGGGCTCCGGCCCGTCCGAAGCGAAGACGGCGAAGCGCCGATAGGCGTTGGCGATCGCTGGACAGATGGCCGCGGACGGGCCGGACCTCCCGGTCGGTCCCGTCGCGGATGGGCATGGCGATTATCCTTCTCCGATTCATGGAGGGGTGGTTGCGTGTCAGAATGCCGGGCTTTCACATTGGACACTTGCCTGTCTTGATCAGATGACTCCTCGGCGTATGGATAACCAATCACGTGCGTAGCAGCACCGTGATGAAGGACATCCGATGCAGCCCATCGTCCCGTTCAGGCCGTCATCATCCATGCATCGTGCGCTGCAGGGATTGTCTCTCGTGGTGTTGTGCTGCATCGTGGCGGGTTGCGGAGGCGGAGGTGGAGGCGGGGGTGGATCCGGCGGCGGACAGAGCCATGCCGTGCCATATAAGATCTCGTCACTGGGTGGCGCCCAGGGGCTGATCGCGACCGGTGCCAACAGGACAGCGGAGCTAGCCGGTGCCCGGCATGGCCTTGGCTCAACGGTCGGTCCTGCAGATGCATCTCGAACCACCGACTTCGATCCCTATGGTCTCTACTCGGCCACCGCCGATGGGGTCATCGACCGCCTCAAAATCTACAATCAGGATCGCCAGGAGGTCCAGCAAGACCTTCAGGTCAGGGGCATCATATCCATATCCAGGTCGTATCTGATCCTGTTCGTCGGTACGGCGGAGTTTCAGGACCACTACCTGATCCACAAGGAGACGGGACGTTCCTATCTTGCGAATGTGCTATTCCCTGACGGAGACGGGCAATATGTCTATTCCGATGAACTGGATCGCCAGCTGTCCTATCACGGCGTAGAGTCCAGTCCGCTCTTCTCCCCTCATTGCTTTATCGAGGATGATCAGGGAGATCTGTACTTCACCAGGCAGACATTTCTCGGCAATGAGCTGGGAACGCGCTACGACACCTGCGTGGTCGATGCGCGCTATCTTGGCTCCGATGCGCTTCGCATCCGATTGATCAGCAGTCCCATGCGCCTGCGCAATGTGTCAGGTGATGGGCGATTCGTCATCGGTTGGAACGAAACCGCTGGCTCGATGATCGTCGTGGATCGTATCGCGGGTGTTTCATGCCGGTATCCGCTCCCGGGAGACCGCAGCACCCTGCGCGGCAGCGATGGCAAGATCCTCGTTGCCCAATCCGACGCCCATGGATTTGACCGTATCGACGGCATCGTCGGCGATCAGGTCGTCACCACAGCCATTGCCGGTGCAATGCTCAACTACAGCAGTTTGTGGCACCGAACCGGCGACGTCGTGTATGGGATATCTACCAAGCGTGCGGGCATCGCTGTCAACGCATATGATTTCGAGCACGATGTGTACGAACAATTCGACATCGAAACGGCCTCTGAATTGGATGGGAGCTTCAGCAACGATATTCTTGTCAGCAGGCTCCAAGTGCACCTCCAGGGTCACCTGGTATACCTCTACGGCAAGAACGCTGCGGACGGACGTGACCTGGTGATCTGCGCAGATCTGATATCGCGTCAGGCTAGCAAGGTCATGATCGGATCCAATTACTACGTTACGCGATTCCGTCCATTGCCTGACGGACGCGCCTGGTTCCAGGGTCGGCGCATCAGCGATTCGGCATTCGTGTTCGGCAACATGACCATGGGCGGCAGCGTCGAGATCGTCGACGAGTCACCCTTCTCGCAACCTGACATGGCTGCGTTGTGCGCGTTGGATACCGACAGCGCGCTGAATATCGACGGGGACGTCTCGGATTGGGAAGACGCGGTCCCCATTATGACCGACCCGGAGTCCGATCAGGCTGGCACCGGTGATCTCTTGTCGTACACGCAGTTGGAGGAAGGCGGCTACCTGACCGGGCGGGTGCAGTGGCAGGGTGCCCTGATGCCAGGTTCGGCCATCGATCTGCTGTTCTACAACGACTATCGCATCCGGATGGTGCCCGATGCATCCGGCGTGGTGTACGATCCTGCGCAGCAACTGCTGCCATGGGGCGCGCCATTGGTCGCCTTTGGTGACAACAACGCCGAATTCCGCGTCAGTCTGCCCGCGATCGGATACAGCGCCGGGCATTACAGCGATGTGCCGACCATTTCCCTGATCGAACTGGACGAGACGCCACCCTTCGATCCAACGGGTGATGTGTTTGATGTGATGACTCCCCCAGCCAACTGATCGGCGGAGAGGGATTCATCGAGCGTACATGTGGTAGTGCTGCTGGCCTGGTGATCACACGGACGCCGTGGTCAACCTGAGGCCAGTCACAAAGGCTCAGCCCCACCTCCAGGGGTACGATCGCCAATCCTGGTGCAGGATGATCCGGATTGGCGGTGCCAGACGTGTAGGATCCAGGGCAGCGATGTTCGCATCGACCAATCCTGGAGGTCGGTGAGCGGTTCCTCAGCCCGCGCCGGCGGCCCGGCGCAGCGGGGCTGCGTTGGCGGCGATCGCGACGGTGCGCGCCTGGCGGTCGGCGGCGGTGGCGTAGATCGCCTGCACCACGGCCAGGATGCTGGCTGCGCGCTCGCCGGTCATCGGCTCGGCGGGGCGGCCGGCGAGGACGGCGTCCATGGCGATGAGCGGGCGGTGGTGGCTCTCGACCTCGGCCGGGGTGGCGAACTCCTGGCGCTCGGTGACGAGGGCGCCGCGCACGTCGTAGCGGTGCTCCAGCCACATGCGGTCGCCCGGCCAGGGCAGCCACTGCCAGGACACCGAGCCCTGCTCGCCGGCGACCTCGGACTCGGCGCGCTCGGCGCCGTGGCAGCAGCTGGCGCGCTCGTAGGCGATCGACACCGTCGAGCCGTCGGCGAGTTCGGCGCTGATCTCGGCGCCGATGTGGTGCTCGACGTCGAAGACGGTGCCCGGCGGCAGTTCGACGCCGGTTGCCGGAGTGCGCGTCCACGCCGACACCACGGTCAGCGCGCGCGGCGCCAGCACGGAGCAGATGGTGGCGAGGTCGTAGACCGTCCAGTCCAGGGCGACGCCGCCGCCGCTGACGCTCTTGTCGAGGAACCAGCGCGAGCGCGGCTGGTACTCGATGCCGGGACGGCCGCGGTTGTTCACCTGGATCCAGCGCACGCGGTAGGGCCTGCCGATGCCGCCGCCCTGCACCAGCCTGGCGGCGGCGTCGGTGGTGCGGTAGCCGAGGTAGCGCGTGCTGCATTCGTGCAGCAGCAGGCCGCGCTTGCGCGCCTCGGCGGCCAGCTCGGCGGCCTGCATCACCGAGTCGAAGGTCTGGGTGCCGGCCGATTCACCGAGCGTCTGCTTGAGGCCGTAGCCGGTCGGCGAGTGGCAGACGCGGGCGCAGGTGTCGACGTTGTTGTTGCCGAAGGCGGCCCGTATGAGCTTCTGCACGAGGTACGTTTCCTCGTTCGTGCAGCGGGACGAGGTGATGCCCCCCACGGCACCC
>JAFLCQ010000125.1 GCA_017302815.1 Planctomycetota bacterium | reverse complement strand
CCGCGCCAGGCGGCGGCGGCGGCGACCGCCTCCAGCAGCCTGGCCAGGCGCTGCAGCGGGTCGACCGCATCATGGATGGCGGTGACCAGCGCGGCGGCGGCGGGGGGACCGGCGAGGCCGAGCCGCGCACGTACCAGGATCTCATCCAGCCGTCTGGCCTCGGGCACGTCGCCCAGCAGCCCGGCGGGGAACTGGATGACCACCGACTGCGCCCCGCCCGGCTGCCCGGCGGGACTCGACCAGGTGTGGGGCACGTCGCCGCCGACCAGGACGACATCGCCGGGGCCGTAGGCCTCGCTGGCCATGCCGACGCTGCGCACGCCGGAACCGCGCTCGATCAGGGTCAGCTCGATCTCGGGATGATGGTGCGGATTGAACGGGAAGCGCTCCATGCGGAAGCGCTTCGAGCGCAGGCAGCTGCCGGGATCGCTGATGATCCGCTCGCGCTCGGGCCGACGTATCGCTGCGATGCGCATGTGACGGGCCCTTTCCGGACGCAAAGGTTCAATGCGTACACTCGGATGTGAAGCGCGGTGTCGCGCAGGCTCGACCGGCTGGCGAATCTGCACGGCATGAGCACCGCCACCGCCCGCCTCGCCGATCACCTCGCCGAGGCCCATCCCGTCACCGCCGCCCAGATCGCGCAGTACCGCCGCGACGGCTACATCAAGCTGAAGGACGTGCTGGACGGCGACGTGCTGCGGCACTGGGCCCAGGTCGTCGGCGGCATCGTCGCCCGCCGCGCCGCGGACCTTCCGCCCCTCGAGCGGCGCGGCACCTACGGCAAGGCCTTCCAGCAGATTTCCAACCTGTGGGAGGACCATCCCGAGGTGCGCCCCCTGGTGCTCTCGGCCCGCCTGGGACGCATCGCCGCGGAGCTGATGCAGGTCGACGGCGTGCGCCTGTACCACGACCAGGCCCTGTTCAAGGAGCCCGGCGGCGGCTTCACCCCGTGGCATGCCGACCAGCAGTACTGGCCCTTGTCATCGGATCGTTCGATCACCGCCTGGATCCCGTTGCAGGCGACGCCGCTGGAGATGGGACCCCTGCAGTTCGCGGTCGGTTCGCAGCGCTGCTGCTTCGGCCGCGATCTGGCGATCAGCGACGAGAGCGAAAGCCTGCTCGCGGGCAGCCTGCGCGATCTGCCCAAGGACGAGACGCCCTACGACCTGGGCGAGGTGAGCTTCCATGCCGGCTGGTCGTTCCATCGCGCGGGGCCGAACGCCACCACCTCGATGCGCGCGGTGATGACGATGATCTACATCGATGCCGACATGCGCCTGGCGCAGCCGGCGAACCGCAACCAGGAGTCCGACGCAGCGCGCTGGTGCCCAGGCGTGCGGGTCGGCGAGCGCATCGACTCGCGGCTCAACCCGGTGGTCTGGCAGGCCTGATCAGGGGGCGGCGACCGGCTGCTCGATGGCGAAGTGCCACACCACGTCGCCGCCGGCGGCGGGGGCTACCGAGAGATCGACGGCGAAGTAGACCGCGGCGCCGCCTTCCGGCATGGTGCCGGCGCTGCTGGTGATCACGCCGGTGATGGTGAAGTCGGCTTCGGCCGCCGTGCCCGCGGCGAGCTTGTCGCCACCGGACGCGGACAGGGCTGCGGTGATCGCGGAGGCGAACTCCTCGACCGCGACCTCCTTGCCCGAGCGGTCGGCGATGGCGCCGACGGCCAGGCGGGCGGCGCGGGAGTTGCGATCGCGGAACTGGCTGCTCCAGGACTCGCGCTGGGCCGCCTCCACCAGCTTGGCTGCGATGTCCTGCGACTCGCGGGCGGTCCAGATGCTGACCGGCTTGGCGGGAGGCGGCGGAGGCGGCAGCTCGGGCTCGCGCGGCTTGCAGCCGGGGGCCACGGCCAGGACGGGGACGAGGAGGACGGCGAGGGCGAGCGGCGCGGAACGCATGGGCGGAGCATGCGGGCCGAGCCGGAGGCGGCAAGGCCGCGGTTGTTTGCCGGGGGAGGTGCCCGCGACGCGTTACGCGCGGTTGGCCGACAGCGCCTGCCGCACCGCGGCGCGGGTGGCGCGCATGCGGATCCCGTGCCTGCCGCGACCGTAGTACTGCCGCAGCAGGGCGGTCTCGATGAAGCCGAGGGCGCAGTAGAGGCCGACCGCGGGTCCGTTGTCGCGGCGAACCTCCAGCGACAGGGTCGTGACACCGCGCGGGAGGCGGCGCAGCGATGCGTCCACGAGGGCGCGGGCGAGGCCGCGTCCGCGGGCGTCGGGATGCACGGACAGCGAGTACATGCGCGCATTGCCGCTGCCGCGGCGCAGCAGCCAGGCGATGGAGGCCATCACGGTCCGGTGTCCGGTGTCCGGGGTCCGGGGTCCGTCGATGACCAGGCAGATGGCGCTGTCGACCGTCAGCAGCCGGCGCCACGAGCGGCGCGGGAAGCGGTCCTGCGGCGGGAAGGCGGCGTGTTCGAGGGCGAGGATGGCGTCGAGATCGGATGACCGCGCCAGGCGGACCCCGGACCCCGGACCCCGGACCCCGGACACGCTCAGATCCAGCCTTCCCACGGCTCGCCGACCAGATGGTGGACGACGTTGCGGTACAGCTCGGGGTTGTTGGAGTCTTCCAGGCCCGCGTCGATGTTCGGGTTGTCGTTGACCTCGATCACCATGAACCCGTCGTCGAACTCCTTCACGTCGACGCCATAGAGGCTGCTGCCGATGGCGGCGCCCGCCATCTTGGCGACGCGGATGAGCTCCGGGCTCACCTGGCTGGGCTGCACGCCGACCACCGTGCAGAGGTTCTCGCGGCCCTCCTCGTCGCGGTCGTGGATGCGCCAGGCCCCCTGGGCCATGACGTACTTGACCACCGACAGGACCTTGCCGTCCAGCAGGGTCACGCGCCAGTCGAACGAGCTGGGCAGGTACTGCTGCACCACCAGGCGGTCGGCGCGGCGCAGGAAGCGCTTGCCCACCTTCACGAAGCTGGCGGCGTCGTGCACCTTCTCGACGTAGGCCGAGAAGGACGAGTTCGGGGCCTTCAGCACCAGCGGGGTGCCGTAGCTCTCGAACAGCTCGTGCGCCTGCTCCGGCGTCACCTGGTCGTCGGTGAGGAAGCAGGTGTCCGGCATCGGCACCCCAGCACGCATCAGGTGCTGGTACATGTTCACCTTGTCGCAGCACACCATGATCGAGTCGGGCTCGTCGATGACGCGCAGACCGCTGACCTGCGCCAGCCGCGCGGCGACGTAGGAGGTGTTCAACGGATCGGTCAGCGCGCGGATCAGCAGCCCGTCGTAGCGCGGGATGCTCATGATCTCGGAACGGAACAGGAAGTCGCAGTCGTGGCCCAGTTTGCCGGCCGCGATGCGGAAATTGGTCAGGGCGGTGAGTTCGACCGAGCGGCGGATGGTGTAGCGTTCGGTGAAGATCGCGAGGCGGGCCATGTCAGACGGTCGTCCTGGATGGGATGCGGGCGCCGAGCGTCGGCGGCGGCATAGAATCGGCGCAGCCGATGCCGCCGCGGTTCCGGAGGTCTGCCGACGGAACCGAGACGTGACAAAGCCCGGGGGTAGGCCCGCAGGGTCGTAGGGGCGAAGCCCCTGAGCGGAAAGGGTAGCGTTCGGTGAAGATCGCGAGGCGGGCCATGTCAGAGCACCTGTCCGGGGTCCGGGGTCCGGGGTCCGGGGTCCATCACGCTCTCCATAGACCCGCTTCCTTGATCAGGGCCTGCTCGCCCAGGGTCAGCTCGTCCTCGCGCAGGGGGGCGATGGCCGAGAACAGGTACTCGCGCTCGGTGACGATGATCTTCACCCGCGCCAGCGGCAGGTGGAAGGTCTGCCACAGCTTCTCGGCCAACGCCTTGTACTCCGGCTTGGTGCTGCGGCCCAGGACCAGGCGCAGGGTGTCCACCCGGCTGTCCGGAGGGATGCGCTGGCACACCACCGCGTACTTGCCGGTCATGGTCAGGCTCTTGATGCCCTCGGCGAGGCCCGAGGGATCGGTGATGACCTGGCCCTCGTCCTGGAAGGGATTGATCGGATAGGCGATCAGCGGCGGCTTGATCGTCGTCGTCGTGTCGTTGGCGATCTCCCACTCCGGCGTGGGGATGCCGGCGGCCGCGGCCTTGGCGAGGGCCAGCGGCACGACGTAGGCGTCGAGGGCCTCTTCGCAGGTCGGCACCGCGCGCAGGCCCTCGTGCTCGGCCTCCATGCTGCGGTAGTAGCCGTCTGACAGGTAGGAATAATCGCCTTCGAGGTTGACGAAGACGGCGTCCGCGCGGAGGTCGGACGGCAGGGGGGCCGCGTCGAAGCGGGGTTGTCTCATGAGTTGGGAGGGCGGGACACTAGCGGGCCGGACGGGAAGTCACGGGGCGAGCAGGTGCCGGGCCAGCAGGCGGAGCTCATGGGCTTGCAGCGTACGCAGTTCCGTCGATCCGCTGCCGCCCCGCACGCAGGCGGTCGCCATCGCGGCGGGGCTGAAGACTCCGCCCGGAGCCAGGCTTCCGCCCAGTCCGAGGCCGTTGGCGAGCTGGGCGAGCTCGTCCGCCACGGGGTGGGTACCGACGCGTCTCCACCAGTACCGGCTGTTGCCCTCGTCCGGTTCGCGCCGGTGCATGATGGCATGGATGCAGTCGGCGTCGCGGTCGCCCTCGTGGCGCTGCACCAGGCGATGCGCGGCGTCGAGGTGGTCGTGCCAGAGCAGCGCGCAGGCCGTCAGGGCGTCCGCGCGCCCGGGCGCCAGGCCTGACACGAACGGGGTGACCGCTGCCATCACCGCGCGTTCGCTGAAGGCTCCGGGCCGGCTGCCGGGGCCGAGCTCCGGCGGCGGGTCGGGAAGGAGGTCGTCGATGCGGGCCATGCCGGAGCCTGCCCGCTGCGCCGGCTGCGGGCAAGGTGTGCCGCCCGCCGGATACCGACAGGCGCCGGCGCGCCTTGCGGGCGAGCTGCGCATCCGTATGTGCTGTTCGTTCGGAGAACGCATGGCTGGACGCAAGTTCATCGGTGAGATCCTGGTCGAGATGGAGGCCGTCAGCGACGCCAAGGTCAAGGAGGCCCTGGCGAAGCAGATGGCCGGCGACAAGCGCCTGATCGGCGAGATCCTGGTCGAGATGGAGGCCTGCCAGCCCGAGGACGTGGCCCGCGCCCAGGCCGAGCAGCTCGGTCTGCGCTTCTACGACCTCGAGACCTCGGAGATCCCGCCCAAGGTCACCGAGCTGATCCCGCCCGAGGTCGCCCGCGAGCGCAAGGTCTGCCCGGTCATGCTGGCCGGCAAGACCCTGACCGTGGCGATGTGCAACCCGATGGATCTGGAGACCGTCGACACCCTGCGCTTCCAGACCTCGTTGTCGATCGAGGTCGCGGTCGCCAGCGAGCGCCAGATCATGGCCGCGCTCGAGCGCGCGCACGGCTTCACCGAGAACAAGGTCGAGCAGATGCTCGGCCAGATGGGCGATGCGCTCAACGTCCGCCGCAACGAGGACGGCGACGAGGAGGGCGGCGATGACGCCCTCATCATCAAGTACGTCACCCAGATCATCCAGAACGCGATCAGCGCCCGGGCTTCCGACATCCATGTCGAGCCGATGGACGACCACCTGCGCATCCGCTACCGCGTCGATGGCGTGTGCCTGACCATGGATCCGGCACCGAAGCGCCTGCAGGGCCCGGTCATCCAGCGCCTGAAGATCATGGCCGGCATGCCCATCGAGGAGAAGCGCAAGCCGCTCGATGGCCGCATCAAGGTGAAGATCGGCGACAAGCGCATCGACCTGCGCGTCAGCAGCCTGCCGTCGGTGCACGGCGAGGCCTTCGTGATGCGTATCCTCGATTCGGACAGCCTGCGCCTGAATCTCGAGGACATGGGCTTCGATCCGGGCGATCTGAAGATGTACACCGGGCTGATCCGCCGTCCCAACGGCATCATCCTGGTCACCGGGCCGACCGGCTCGGGCAAGACGACGACGCTCTACGCGACCCTCAACACCCTCAACACCATCGACCGCAAGATCATCACCGCCGAGGATCCGGTCGAATACCACCTCAACGGCATCAACCAGTGCCAGACCCAGCACAAGATCGGCCTCGACTTCCCGCGCATCCTGCGCGCCATGCTGCGCCAGGCGCCGAACGTCATCCTGGTGGGTGAGATCCGCGACGCCGAGACGGCGCAGATCGCCATCCAGGCCTCGCTGACCGGCCACCTGGTGTTCTCGACCCTGCACACCAACGATGCGCCCAGCGCCATCACCCGCCTCATCGATATGGGTGTGCAGCCCTTCCTGGTCGCCACCTCGATCCAGGCCGTGCTGGCCCAGCGCCTCATCCGCGTCAACTGCCCGAAGTGCCAGGAGAAGTACACGCCGGACCACAAGACGCTGATGAGCCTCAACCTGCGGCCCGAGCAGTACCCGGATATCCAGTTCGTGCGCGGCAAGGGCTGCGACTACTGCAAGGGCACCGGCTTCCGCGGCCGCAAGGGCATCTTCGAGATGATGGTGATGAACCGCCAGCTGCGCGACCTCGCCTTCGAGAAGGCCTCGACCACCGAGGTGCGCAAGGCGGCGATCGCCAACGGCATGAACACCCTGGCCATGGACGGCGTTCGCAAGGTCCTGAACGGGCTCACCACGCCGGACGAGGTGCTGAAGACGGCCAAACTGGATGACTAGGACGGGGCCTTGCGCGGGCTGCGCCCGCGCCCCAGCCGGCTACGCCGGCTGACCGCGCTGCGCGCGGTGCGGCCCCTGCCGATGCCCTTCTCGCTGCGCTGCGACGGGATCGGCGCTGTTCGCGGGGGGAGAGAGGGCATCCCGCGCAGCGGGACGCGAGTCCCCGTAAGGGGAGTCGCGCCGAGCGACGGCGAGTGCCCCGCACGAGCCTGGGCCGAAGGCTGCCCCGCTACGCCCCGCCAGGGCCTCGCCGGCCCTGGACCCGTACCACCGGGGGCTCTCGCCCCTGCGACCCGCACCACCGGGGGCTCTCGCCCCTGCGACCCGCACCACCGGGGGCTCTCGCCCCTGCGACCCCGCTCCGCGCAACGCAGCGCCAGGCCCTGGCTACCAGGTGATTTCGCACACCCCGCCGTTGAACTGCATGGACGTGGGTTCGTATTGGTGGATCTCGAAGGCGTTGCCGTCCGGGTCGCGCAGCCAGGTCTGCCAGGCCCCGTCCCCGCCCAGCTTCTTCGGGGTGCAGGCGATGCCCTTGGCGGTCGCGGCGGCGATGAAGGCGTCGATGTCGTCGCATTCGAGACAGAAGTGCGTGATGCCGACCGGCTTCTCGCTCTCGAACACCTCGATGAAGCTGCGTTCGCCCAGCGAGAAGTAGCAGCCCTTGAGGGCGCCCTGCTTCTGGAAGGTGAACGCGATCGGGAAGCCCAGGCCGTCGCGGTAGAACGCGATCGTCCGCTGCATGTCGCGGACCTGGAGGCAGATGTGGGCGAGGCGCTTGATCATGGCAGGTAGGCTCCGTGGGTGCGCAGATTGCCGCGCAGGGACTGGACGTCGATGGCGCGGACGTCGCCGCCCAGGCCGGCGGCCATCGCCGCCGCGGCGCCGGCCGCCTCGCCCATGCTCAGGCAGACCGGCATGACCCGGATCGAGCCCTGCACGACCTGCTGGCAGGAGATCGAACGTCCGGCCACCAGCACGTTGCGCAGGGACCTGGGCACCAGGCAGCGGTAGGGGATGCCGTGGCTTTCGCCCGGGGCGTAGCGGAAGGTGCGCTTCTCGAACAGCTCGGCGCTGCCGTAGTCGGCGCTGATCTCGTCCTTGGCGTGGTGTACATCGATGAAGTACGAGTTGCGGCAGATCTCGTCGTCGAACGAACGGCGCGCCAGGTAGTCGTCCAGGGTCAGCTCGTAGTCGCCGTGGATGCGCCGGGTCTCGCGCGTGCCGATCAGGCTGCCGGTCTGCACCAGATGCGCGTTGGCGTAGGCTGCCGGGATGGCCTCGGCCAGGGCTTCGCGGAACTGCGCCGCCATGCGTCGGCCCAGCATCAGCGCCCTGGCCTGGCTGCGCGGATCGGTGTTGTCGAAATCCCAGATGTGGCCGGCGTTGAAGCCGACCACGCCGGGACCGACCTTGCTGTCGCAGCAGTGGGTGTCGGGGATCAGGGGGTAGCGGCCCGACTTCACGATCGCGTACATCGGGCTGGCCGGATTGCCGGGGTGCAGGGTCGGGCCATGGCGGTAGCCGTCCTCGTCGACGTTGCAAAGCTGGAAGCAGTGCGTCGCCGGCATCAGCCGCTCGCCCGCGGCGTTGCCCTTGACGTAGGTCGCCCCGGCCCACACCGCCAGATCGGCATCGCCGGTGCAGTCGATGAACACCCGCGCAGTCACCGCGCTCAGGCCGGCCTTGTTGCACAGCACCGCCGCGCGCACCGTCCCGCCGTCCGCGTCCACCTGCGCCAGCTGGGTGTGGAAGACGACCTCGGCGCCGGCTTCGCTGACCAGATCGTCGTAGACCCGCTTCAGGCGCTCGGCGTCGATCGGGGTCCAGTCCAGCCAGTCCTTGTTGAGGTGCTTCACGCCCTGCCGGGCGCGGTCGAAGACCGTCCAGGCCAGGCCGCGGTAGATCACCTGCTGCTTGTCGGTGAAGGGGCACCAGGCCGGGACCAGGGCCGAGGTGCCCATGCCGCCCAGGCAGCCGGAGGCCTCGACCAGCAGGGTGCGGGCGCCGGCCCGCGCCGCCGCAGCGGCGGCGGTGCAGCCTGACGGTCCGCCGCCGACCACGACGACGTCGTAGGCGGTGCAGGGGATCGGGCGGGCGGCGGGCAGGTAGGTGTCCATGCCGCCCATGCTAGCCGGCCGCCGCCGGCGGCGCCATGGGCGGAAGCGGCTGCGTCATGGTCCGATCCTGCTAGCATCCGGGTATGGATGATCCCGTCGCCAGCCGCATCGCCGGGCTGCTCGACAGCGCCGAGCGCATCCTCGGCCTGACCGTGGTCGTCCATGACCATGCCGGCCTTCTGGTCGATATGGCGATTCCTGACCGTCATTTCCATCGCCACATCTTCTGCCGCGAGGGGCGGACGGACGGCTCCGCGCACGATCGCCGCTGCCAGGAGCATTGCCGGCATGCCATCCCGGGACGCCTGGCCGAGGCGGGGATCCCCATGGTCCATACCTGCTGGAAGGGCGGCAGCGAGGCCTGCGCCGCCGTGCTGCGGGAGGGGGTGCCGGTGTTCACCCTCTTCGCCGGCGTGGCGCGTTCGGGACCGGCGCCGCCAGCAGGCCTCGATCCCGGCAGCCGCCGGGTCTGGCGCTCCTTGCCCGTCGCCGACCCCGCGCGCCTGCAGGACGCGGCGCTCATCCTGCAGGCGCTGGGGCGCTCCATGCTGGCC
>JAFLCQ010000124.1 GCA_017302815.1 Planctomycetota bacterium | reverse complement strand
TGGGCAGGAAGCAGACGCCCGTGCGGATCCCGTCGCCGAGGCGCGCGCGCGCGCGGCACGCGCCGCGGCGGCTGACGATCTCGACGAGGTCGCCGTCGCCGATCCCGCGTGCGGCGGCGTCGTCCGGATGGATCTCGCAGAAGGCGGCAGGTTCGGTGCGGACCAGCTTGTTGACCAGGCCGCTGCGGGTCTGGGTGTGCCATTGGTCACGGATGCGTCCGGTGGTGAGGATGAGGGGGAACTCGGCGTCCACCGCCTCATGGCGCTGCGCCGGCTCGCCGCTCCACAGCCGCGCGCGGCCATCGTGGGTGGGAAAGCGGCCGTCGGCGAACAGGCGGTCGGTGCCCGGATGTCCCTCGTCGGGGCAGGGCCACTGCAGGCTGCGCTCGCGTCGCAGGCGCTCGTGCGAGAGGCCGGACATGTCGCAGTCGGTTCCGCGGGTGAGGGCGCAGTGCTCGGCGAAGACGGCCGCCTCGTCGGCGAAGGCGAAGGCGGCGTCGAAGCCCATCGCCACCGCCACGTCACGGATGATGCGCCAGTCCGGTCGCGCCTCGCCGGGCGGCGGCCGGGCGGCCTCGACCAGGTGCACGCGGCGCTCCGAGGTGGTCATGGATCCGCACTTCTCCGGCCAGGTGGCAGCCGGCAGGACGATGTCGGCGAAGGGCAGGGTGTCGTTGGCGTAGGCGTCCTGCACCACCACCAGCTCGGCGGCGCGCAGAGCCTCGTCGCAGCGCAGGGCGGCGGGCAGGCTGGCGACCGGGTTGGTGGCGATGATCCACACCGCCTTGCAGCGGCCGCTGCGCAGGGCCTCGACCAGCTCGACGGCGGTCAGGCCGGGCGCCGCGGGGATGGTGCCGCGGGGCACGCCCCAGAAGTCCTCGACCTGGTTGCGGTCGGCCGCGCTGGCGAGGCTGCGGTGCGCCGGCAGGAGATTGGCCAGGCCGCCGACCTCGCGCCCACCCATGGCGTTGGGCTGGCCGGTGAGGGAGAAGGGGCCGCAGCCGGGCTTGCCGACCGTGCCGGTGATGAGCGAGAGGTTGATCAGCGAGGCGACCTTGTCGGTGCCGCTGCTGCTCTGGTTGAGGCCCATCGTCCACAGGCTCATCCAGCGCCGCCCCGCCAGCCAGCTGGCGGCGGTGGCGATGTCCGCGGCGGGCACGTCGCAGACCGCCGCCGCGCGATCTGGCGACCAGACTTCCAGCAGCGGGCGCAGGCGCTCCCAGCCCGCGGCATGGTCGCTGATCCAGGTCTCGTCGACCGCGCCCTGGCGCAGCAGCTCGTGCCCGAGGGCGAGATGCAGGGCGACGTCGCTGCCCGGCCGTATCGCCAGGTGCAAGTCGGCGGACTGCGCCGTGTCGGTGCGCCGGGGGTCGATCACGATCAGCTTGCGGGCGGGATCGGCGGCCTTGGCCGCTTCAAGACGCCGGAACAGGATGGGATGGGCGAAGGCCATGTTGGCCCCGGTGACCAGCCAGGTGTCCGCCAGATCGATGTCCTCATAGCACCCAGGCACGCAGTCGCTGCCCAGGGTCGCCTTGTGGCCGGCGACCGCGCTGCTCATGCACAGGCGGCTGTTGGTGTCGATGTTGTTGGTGCCCAGGAAGCCCTTGGCCAGCTTGTTGGCGAGGTAGTACTCCTCGGTCAGGCATTGGCCGCTGACGTAGAGCGCGACCGCGTCCCGGCCGTGGCGCTTCTGGATGGCGCGGAAGCGCTCGGCGGTGCGGGCGATGGCCTCCGCCCAGGGGACGCGGCGGCGCGGCTGGTCGCGGCCATCGCGCATCTCGGGGTGCAGCAGACGGGTGTCGGTGCGCAGGGCGGCATGCAGCAGGGTGCGGCCCTTGCTGCACAATTTCCCGCGGTTGCCGGGGTGCTGCGCATCGCCCTCCAGGCGCAGGCCGTCCGGACCGGACTCCAGGACGATGCCGCAGCCGACGCCGCAGTAGGGGCAGGCGGTACGCAGGACGTCGGCGGCGATCATGGCCGGCCATGTGCACATCTCGTGCCAGCCCATAGGCCGGGAATCGCCGCGTAATAATCGAGCACCCCTGCCAGAGCCAACCAGGGTTGGGGGCTTCCCCGATCCGGAGATGATGCGGCCGGTAGCAACATGCGATTGGCACGCCTGTGCTAAGGGGATCCGCAGGAGCACCCCATGATCCGCACCCTGGCCCTCAGCCTCGCCCTCGTCGTCGCCGGCAACGCGGTCGAGTTCACGTCCTACACGCCGCAGACCAAGCTGCCCAACCTGAAGAAGGCGATCGACAACAAGATCGAGAAGAAGTCGCTGAAGTTCGGCTTCATCAAGCTGACCGACTGCGTGCCCCTGGTAGTGGCCAAGGAACTGGGCTACTTCGCCGACGAGGGTCTGAACGTGACCCTGGAGGTGCAGAGCAACTGGAAGCTCATCCTCGAGCGCACCATGAGCGGCGACCTCGATGGCGCCCACATGCTGTGCGGCCAGCCCATCGCGGCCTCGATCGGGTACGGCGCCAAGGGCGATTTCATCGTCGCCCACAGCCTCGACCTCAACGGCAACGGCATCACCGTCAGCCCGGCGGTGTGGGCCGCCATGCAGGCCGCCGAGCCGCGCCTGAAGGAGGCCGGCCACGAGCATCCCATCTCGGCCGCCGCCCTCAAGGCGCTGGCCGCCGAGCGCCGCACCGCCGGCAAGCCGCTGACCTTCGGCATGGTCTTCCCGGTCAGCTGCCACAATTACGAGCTGCGCTACTGGCTGGCCGCCGGCGGCCTGAACCCCGGCTTCTACGGCGGCTACGACGATCCGGTGGGCAATCGTGACGGCGACATGAGCCTGTCGGTGACGCCTCCGCCGCAGATGCCGCAGACCCTGGCCCAGGGCACCATCGACGGCTACTGCGTCGGCGAGCCGTGGAACCAGCAGGCGGTGGCCTCGGGCATCGGCGTGCCGGTCGCGATCGACCAGCACATCTGGAAGGACAACCCCGAGAAGGTCCTGGGCGTGACCCGCACCTGGGCCGAAGCCAACCCCAAGACCCTGGTGGCGGTGGTGAAGGCGCTCATCCGCGCCGGCTATTGGCTCGATGCCTCGATGGACAACCGCAAACTGGCGGTGGAGATGCTCGCCAACCAGAGCTACATCGGCGCCAACCCGGCCATCCTCGGCGCGTCGATGCTGGGCACCTTCGAGTACGTCAAGGGCGACGTGCGCAAGGAACCCGAGTTCAACGTGTTCTACGCCAAGAACGCCACCTATCCCCTGCGCAGCCACTGCGTGTGGTACCTGACCCAGATGCGCCGCTGGGGCCAGATCCCCGAGAACAAGCCGGACAGCTGGTACGCTGAGCAGTCGGCGCGCATCTACCGTCCGGACATCTATCGCACCGCCTTCGGCGCCCTGGTCGCGGAGAAGGCCATCCCCGCCGCCGAGCTGCCCGCCGACGACTACCCCAGCGTGCCCGGCAGTGCCTTCATCGATGGCATCGCCTTCGATCCCAAGCAGCCCAACGCCTACCTCGCCAGCTTTCCCATCGGCAAGAAATAGGAGGAGCGCATGCAAGCGCCTGCCATGTCAGAATCGATCCAGGTGGTTCCAAACATGACCGACCCCCAGATCCAGGCCGCTTCCGCCCCGGCAGCGCCTGTCCCCGTCCGCCGTACGCGGCCGGCATGGCAGCGCTGGGCGCGCGACGCGGTGCGGGCCCTCGCCCTGCCCATCCTGTCGCTGGTGCTGTTCTGCGGTCTCTGGCATGCGCTGGCCTCGCAGCTGAAGTTCGGCAGCCAGTCGCTGCCGACCCCGGTCGAGGTCGGGGCCCAGGTGGTCAAGCTGGTGCAGGACCACATCGCGGCACGCGCCCGCCATGCCGCCGCGACCGCGGAGTGGCGGGTGCAGTTCGCCAAGGCCGAGCAGGAGTATGCCGGGCAGCTCAGCCTGGCCGAGCTCGAGCAGGCCCTGCCTCGTCCGGTGGCCGAGCAGACCATCGCCGACTGGATCCTGACCTCGCTCTACACCGTGTTCACGGGTTTCATCATCGCCACGGCGATCGGCGTGCCTCTGGGCATCATTTGCGGTCTGAGCAATCCGGTCTGGCAGCTGTGCAATCCGCTGGTGCAGCTGTTCAAGCCGGTAAGCCCGCTCGCCTGGCTGCCGATGGTGGCGATCCTCGTCGGTGCCGCGGTCTCCAGCGACTCCGGGATAAGCAAGAGCTGGCTCACCGCCGGCATCGTCGTCGCCGTCTGCTCGGTGTGGCCGACCCTGATCAACACCGCGAACGGGGTCGCCAACGTCGAGCGCGACTACCTCAACGTCGCCAAGGTCCTGAACCTCGGCTTCTTCACCAAGGTCGTGCGCATCATCCTGCCGGCATCGCTGCCGGCGATCTTCACCGGCATGCGCCTGTCGCTGGGCATCGGCTGGATGGTGCTGATCGCCGCCGAGATGCTGTCGCAGAATCCCGGCCTGGGGAAGTTCATCTGGGACATGTACCAGAGCAGCAACGACGCCACCCTTGCGATGATCGCCGCCACCATCCTGATCATCGGCGTCATCGGCTTCGCCCTCGACCGCACCATGATCGGCGTCCAGCGCCTCGTCGCGCGCGGCGCCCCAGCCACCGTGAGGTGAACCATGAGCCACATGAAATTCCTCGAGATCATCAACGTCGGCAAGAGCTTTCCCGGCAAGGACGGCCCCAACGAGGTCCTCGCTGGGGTGAGCCTGGAGATCCGCAAGGGCGAGGCCATCTCGATCATCGGCCACAGCGGCTGCGGCAAGAGCACCCTGCTGACCCTGATCGCCGGCCTCGAGCTGCCGACGACGGGAGCCGTGTGCTTCAAGGAGCGCGAGATCGAGAAGCCGGGTCCCGAGCGCGCGGTGGTGTTCCAGAACCACAGCCTGCTGCCCTGGCGTACCGTCCTGCAGAACGTCCTCCTCGCGGTCGACGCGGTGTTCCCAGGCCAGTCGCGTGCCGAGCGGCGCGACCGCGCTGAGCGCTGGCTGGTCAAGGTGGGCCTCAAGGACCACATGCAGAAGTACCCGCACCAGATCAGCGGCGGCATGAAGCAGCGCACCGGCATCGCCCGCGCGCTGTCGATGGACCCGGAGGTGCTGCTCCTCGACGAGCCCTTCGGCGCCCTCGACGCGCTGACCCGCGCCAACCTGCAGGACGAGGTGCTGCGCCTGCACCACGAGGAGCACCTCACCGTGGTGATGGTCACGCATGACATCGACGAAGCGGTGCTGATCAGCGACCGCATCGTCATGATGCGTGTCGGACCGCGTGCCGGCATCGGCCGCATCCTCGACGTCCCCTTCGCCCGGCCGCGCGACCGCCTGGCCCTGATGCAGGCGGACGACTTCGCGCACATCCGCGCCGACTGCGTGAAGTTTCTCTATGCCCAGCATGGGACGCGCGTGGCCTGATCCCGGCGCACCGATGATGACGTGATGCGACGACGGCCGCAGCGATGCGGCCGTCGTGCGTCTGACGGAAGGTCGGTCGGATGTCCCTTCCGCGGCCGCTCAGGATGGAGAAACGCATGAAGAGAGGTCGCCATGTGGATTACTCCAGCGCAGGCCGCCGACTCCGCCCTGCGGAAGCTCTTCCCCAGCGACATGCGGGAGCGGCAAAAGAAGCTGATGAGCATGATCATCGCCGCAGAGCGCGGTATGGGCGACCTGGGCAGGCTGGTGCCCGCGCCGCAGGATCTGGGTCGCCGGCACGCTGGCTAGCCGGTTGCCGGGGCGCACAGCGACAGCGTCGGACGGATCCTGATCGACACCCTGCGCAAAGAGCAGGGCGAGCACTTCACGCCCGCCGTCGAGCAGGCGTGGCTCACGGTATACAGGGCGATTGGCTCCGCCACGATCGCAGCCGCCCGCGCAGCGAAACCAGCCTGAACGGGAGTGTTGCGGACGCGTGCGATTGGATCCGCCGGAAATGTCCGGCAGGGCGCCGGTCGTTGGTGACGGCCGGTACGCAGTGCCCGCCATCGTCGATCCCGGCGGTTTCAGTGGGAGAGCTGCACCAGCACATCGCCGTGCTCGATGCGCACGGCGTAGACCGGCAGGGACACCTGGGCGTCCTCGACGCAGACGCCATCGGACAGCCGGAAGTGCTGCTTATAGACCGGGCTGGCGACCACCGGGATGCCGCCGAGGTCGCCGACGATGCCACGGCTGATGACGAAGGCGCGGCTGAACGGATCGAAGTTGCCCAGGGCGTGGATGTCCTCGCCTTCGCCCTCGCGGATGAGCGCGATCTGCCGGCCGGCGATCAGGGCGGCGACGCCGCACCAGGGCGGGATGTCCTCGACGCGGCAGGCGTGGTACCAGCGGATGGCGGCGGGGGCTGCTGTGCTCATCGGACGGTCTCCAGCTGGCGCTCCTTCTCCTCCCAAAACGCGGGCCGGTGCTGGCTGCGCGAGGGAACCATGACGATGCTTGGATCGGGGGCGTCGGTGTTGATGAATGTGCGGAAGCGCTTGCGCATCTCGGGGTCCTTCACCGCCGTCGCCCATTCGTCCTGGTAGGTGGCGACGACGTGGGCCATCTCGGCCTCCAGCTCGGCGCAGATGCCGAGGCTGTCCTCGATGACGACCTTGCGCAGGTACTCGATGCCGCCCTCCAGCTTGTTGAACCAGCTGGCGGTGCGTTCGAGGCGGTCGGCGGTGCGGATGTAGAACATCAGGAAGCGGTCGGTGTAGCGCAGCACCTGCTCCTCGCTGATGTCGCCTGCCAGCAGCACGCCGTGCTGGGGCTTCATGCCGCCATTGCCGCAGACGTAGAGGTTGTAGCCCTTCTCGGTGGCGATGACGCCGAAGTCCTTGCCCTGCGCCTCGGCGCATTCGCGGGCGCAGCCGCTGCAGGCGCTCTTGAGCTTGTGCGGGCTGCGCAGGCCCTTGTAGCGGTGCTCCATCTTCACCGCCAGGCCGACCGAGTCCTGCACGCCGTAGCGGCACCAGTCGGTGCCGACGCAGCTCTTCACCGTGCGCAGGGACTTGCCGTAGGCGTGGCCGCTTTCGAAGCCGACCGCGATGAGCTCCTCCCAGATCGCCGGCAGCTGCTCGACGCGGGCGCCGAAGAGGTCGACGCGCTGGCCGCCGGTGATCTTCGAGTACAGCCTGTACTTCTTCGCCACCTGGCCCAGCGCGATGAGCTGGTCGGGAGTGATCTCGCCGCCCGGGCAGCGCGGCACGACGCTGTAGGTTCCGTCGCGCTGGAGGTTGGCGAGGAAGCGGTCGTTGGTGTCCTGCAGGTGGGCGTGCTTGCGGCCGATCACCGGCTCGTTCCAGGCGCTGGCCAGGATCGAGGCCACCGCCGGCTTGCAGATGTCGCAGCCGGTGCCGCTGCCATGGCGGGCGATGAGCTCGCCGAAGGTGGTGATCTTGTGCACGCGGACCAGGTGGTAGAGCTCCTGGCGGCTGTGCTTGAAGTGCTCGCAGACGTGGTTGGTCACCTCGACGCCAGCCGCCTTCAATTCGGCGTGCAGCAGATCCTTCACCAGGGTCTTGCACGAGCCGCAGCCGGTGCCGGCCTTGGTGCAGCTGATGACGTCGCCGACCAGGGTGTACTTGTGGTCGCGGATGGCGCCGACGATCGCGCCCTTGCTGACGTTGTTGCAGCTGCAGATCTGCGCCGTGTCGGGCAGATCGCTGGGTTTCAGGCCGATCTTGGCGCCGCCGCCGGTCTGCGGCGTGATCATGCCCTCGACCTTCTCGGGCAGCACGATGCGGTTCTGGAACAGGGTCAGCAGCTGGCCATAGAGCGAGCCGTCGCCGACCAGGATGGCGCCGATGAGGTGCTTGCGGTCGGGCGACAGCACCAGGCGGCGGTAGACCTCGCTGACCGAGTCGGTGAAGGCGACGGTGTGGCTGCCCGGGGTCTGGCCCTGGGCGTCGCCGATCGAACCGACGTCCACGCCCAGCAGCTTGAGCTTGGTCGAGAGGTCGGCGCCGGTGAAGGTGCGCGGTGCGCTGGCGGCGGCGATGTGGTCCACGGCGACCTCGGCCATGCGGTAGCCGGGCGCGACCAGGCCGTAGCAGCGATCCTTGTGCGCGGCGCATTCGCCGATGGCGAAGACCGCCGGGTCGCTGGTGCGGCAGGCGTCGTCGACGGCGATGCCGCCGCGGGTGCCCATGGCCAGGCCGGACTGCTTGGCCAGCTCGTCGCGCGGTCGCACGCCGGCCGAGAACAGCACCAGGTCGGTCTCCAGGCTGGCGCCGTCGGCGAAGCGCATCGCCAGCCGGTCGCCGTCGAGCGCCTCGATCTTCTGGGTGTTCTTCGAGGTGTGGACGCGCACGCCCAGGGCCTCGACCTTGCGGCGCAGGATGGCGCTGCCGCCGTCGTCGATCTGCACCGCCATCAGGCGCGGCGCGAATTCGACCACATGCGTCTCCAGCCCCATCTGCCTGATCGCGTTGGCCGCTTCCAGGCCGAGCAGGCCGCCGCCGACCACGACGCCGATCCTGCGGCCGCTGGCGCGGGCCTTGATCGCCTCCAGGTCCTCGATGGTGCGGTAGACCAGGCAGCCGGGCAGGTCGGCGCCGGGCAGCGGCGGGACGAAGGGCCGGCTGCCGGTGGCGAGGACGAGCTGGTCATAGACCACCACGCTGCCGTCGGCGCAGGTGACCGTGCGCGCCGTGCGGTCGATGGCCGCGACCTTGGCGCCGGCGCGGAAGTCGACGCCGTTGGCGGCGTAGAAGTCGCGGCTGGGCAGCAGGCTGAGGTCGTCGGCGCTGCGGCCGCCGAACCATTCCGAGAGGTGCACGCGGTCGTAGGCCGGGCGGGGCTCCTCGCCCAGGACGGTCAGGTGCAGCCGCTGCGCCAGACCCTGCTCGACCACCTCGGCCACGAAGCGGTGGCCGACCATGCCGTTGCCGACCACCACGACGCGCTGCTGTGCCATGGGAACCTCCACCGGTCCCTAGCGCAACCATGCCAATGCCCGCGTGCTGCATGCGGCAGCATGCCTAGGGGGATGCTCGGTCGGGGGGTCACCTAGGCCCGGATGGTCGGCCTCGGAATGCCCGGAATTTGAGCAGGTCGCCGTTGCGGTCGAAATCCGCCAGGCGCGCGGCATCGAACCAGACCGGCACCGCGCGGATGCACCGCCACAGGCGATGCACGCCCAGGCGGCGTCCGGCCAGCCGATCGGCCGCCATCGCCCAGTCCGCCGCGTCGATGACGCCGAGGATGCCGGCGCGTGCCGGTCCGCTTCCCGCCACCTGCATCGCCATGGCGCTGCGCCGCCTGCGTCGCCAGGTCCCTGCCAGCCGCCGCAGGTCGCGGTCGCGCAGGTGGAGCTGGTCGCCGGCGACGATCAGGGCGGCGGCGCAACCGCCGCAGGCCTGCAATCCG
>JAFLCQ010000123.1 GCA_017302815.1 Planctomycetota bacterium | reverse complement strand
CTGGCCGGCGTGGATGGGCCGGCGACGCCGTTCGCGCGCCTGCCCGGCGTGCGCATCGCCGGCCTGGCCAGCGATCCGCGCGATGGTTCCGTGCTGGTCAGCGACGCCGCCTCCTGCCAGATCATCGCCCTCGGCGGCGATGGCCGCGAGCGTCGTCGCTACGGCGCGCCGGGTGGGGCCTACGAGGGGCCCTGGCAGGCCGACCGCCTGCGGGCGCCGCGCGGGATCGCGGTGGCTGATGGCCTGCTGTGGGCCACCGAGGACACCGCCATCGCCAAGCGTGCGCTGGCCTTCGATCTCGCCAGCGGCGCGGTGGCCGATCAGCGCTTCGGCAACCCGCCCTACGGCGGCAGCGCCGCCGGCATGGATCCGGCCGATCCCAGGCGCTGGATCGGCCTCAACGCCCTGTGGCGTGTCGATGCCGCCGCCGGCGAGGCGGCGGCCACGCCGGTGTCGATCCTGCACCGGTCCGGCCACTTCGGCGGCTTCTACCCCTGGGCCTACCGCTACCGCATCCAGCACCGCGACGGCCGCACCTTCGTCCTCGGCGCCGGCTTCATCCAGACGGTCAGCGAGCTGCGCCCCGATGGCAGCCTGCGCGACCTGGCGGCGTTGGCGACGGTCGGCTCGTGGCGCTATGGCTGCGACTGGAAGCCATCGCCGGAATTCACCGCCGCCATCGTCGCAGCGGGACTGCCGGCGGACGGCAAGGACACCAAGGAGCGCAAGAACGCCGGACAGACCCCGGTGCTGTGGGTCGACGGCGATGGCGATGGCGTGGCGCAGGCCGGCGAGTTCCAGGTCGGTCCGCCCGGTTCGACGATCGCCGGCAACCGCTGGGGCATGCTGTCGCAGGATCTCGGATTCGCGGTCGGCATGCGTCGTGCCGACGGACGGCAGGGTGTGCTGCGCCTGGTCCCGGATGGCTGGCTGCCAGGCGGAGCGCCGCGTTATCCCGCCCTGGCCGACACCATGGTTGCGGCGGTGCCGGCGACCGGGTTGCCGCCGGGTCTGGGCATCCAGGCGGCATCGGCCGAGGACTCGGCCGGTCGCGTCCTGTTCAACAGCGGACCGTGGATGGTGGCGGTGGCACGCGACGGCAGCGTCCCCTGGCGCTTCCCCAACCGCTGGGTCGATGTCCATGGTTCGCACAACGCGCCGCTGCCTGAGACGGGGGTCATGCAGGGCAACCTGTTCTTCCTCGGCTGCGAGCGACTGGACCAGCAGGGCAACGTGGCCGTGCTCAATGGCAACCACGGGCGCTTCTTCGTCATCACCAGCGACGGGATGTACGTCGATGAGCTGTTCCGCGACGTGCGCATGGGCGGGGCGCGCGACGACCAGCTGGTCGGCGGCGAGTGCTTCGGCGGCTCGTTCACGCGCGGTGCCGACAAGCGCTGGTACCTGCAGACCGGCGGCGACGGCTACCGCATCTACGAACTGCGCGGTCTGGACGCCATGGTCCGAGCCGACGGCACGATCGAGGTGACTCCCGAGCAGATCGCCGCCGCCGAGCGCCGCACGGTGCGCGCCGCGGCGGAGGTGGCGGCTCCACGGCTCTTCAGCGCCGGGCCGCGGTCCGCGCCCAGGATCGATGGCGAACTCAAGGACTGGCCGGGGCCGGCGCAGGCGGTGTGGGGCCAGGCCGGGCGCTCGCGGGCCGAGGCCTGGCTGGGCTGGGATGAGCGCATGCTCTACCTCGCCTGGCAGGTGCAGGACGCCAGCCCGTGGGTCAACACCGGCAGCGACTGGCAGTCGCTGTTCAAGACCGGCGATGGCGTCGATGTGCAGCTGGGCAGCGACGCCGAGGCCAAGCCCGGCCGCACCGCGCCCGTGCCCGGCGACATCCGGCTGTTCATCGCCCCATCGGCCGCCGGCGACGCGGTGGTGCTGTACCGCCATCGCCTGCCGCCAGGCCAGAGCGGCCAGCAGGTGGTGTTCACCAGCCCCTGGCGATCCGAGACGGTCGCCGATGTCAGCCGGGTGGAGGGGGCGCAGGTGAAGGTGGTGCGCCAGGGTTCGGCCTACCGCCTGGAGGCGGCGGTACCGCTGGCCGCGATCGGCTGGCAGCCGCGGGCGGGCGCCAGCTACCGGGCAGATCTCGGCGTCATCTTCGGCGATGAGGCGGGCACGATGAATCTACAACGCTCGTACTGGTCGAACCAGGCCACCGGCCTGGTGAACGACGTGCCCGGGGAGATCATGCTGAATCCGGACCGCTGGGGCACCATCCAGGCCAAGGGGACGCCATGACCCGCATCGTCATCGCCATCCTCGCCGCCGCCGCTGCCGGCGCCGCCGAGCTGCGCTGCGTCGGCGTGCTGGGCAACTCCGGCGAGGCCGGGGCGGCCCTGGTCCGCTTTTCGGACAAGCGCGATGCCGGGCTGCGCGACGGCCTGGGCGTGGTCGGCGACCGCTTCGGGACCCTGTGGGATCGCGGCGGATCCGGCCGCCTGGTGCGCTACGCCCTCGATGGCCGATCCCTGGCCACGGTGGCGATCCCCGCCTCGCTGAACACCCGCGACCGCCTGGCGGTGGTGGGCGATGCGCTGGTGCTGCTGATCGAGGGCAAGCTGCACACCATCGACCTCGCCGCTGCCGAAGTGAAGGCGGTGCCGGCCAAGCTCGACGCGACGGTGATCAGCCGGGGATCGGCCGATGGCGCGATCCTGGTCTACCAGGCCGGCGAGCAGCCGACCCTCTTCAGCTGGAATCCCCGCACCGGTGCGCGCAGCGACCTGCCCCTGCCCGAGGGCATCGGGCCGAAGAACGAGATCAACGCCCTCGAACTCGCCAACGGGCAGGCGGTGGTGCGCACCGGCGGCCGGACCCACCGCCTGGTCGATGGCGTGTGGACGAAGTGGGCCCTCAATGGCGGCGAGCGCCTCGCCTTCGTCGACGGCGCGTGGTGGACCGGAGCCTGGCACGGCACGGTGCATCGCTTCAATGCCGAACTGGCGCCCGATCCCGGCGTGGTCCTCGGCGGGGCCTCCGGCTCCTTCATCGGCCACCTCGACGGCAACTACGAGGTCAGCAACCCGACCGGGATCGCCGCCCTCGGCGAGGGGCTGTACGCGGTCGGCGGACTCGGCGGCGTCGTCCACCTCGCGAGCTGGGACGGCTCGGCCCTGGCCCTGGTGCGGCGCATCGGACCGGTGCAGGCGCTGCGCGGGCACCTCGCGATCGACGGCCAGGGTCGTGTGCACATCCCGGCCGGCACCTGGGCGTGGACCGACGCGCCGGATGCGCCGCTGCGCCACGGCACCGGCATGGGCGGCAACGGCCAGGTGGCGTTGCTGCCCAATGGCGCCCTGGCGGCTTCGGCCTTCCAGGCCGGACCGGCGATGATGTGGGGTACGCTTGACAAGGAGGTCAGCGCCACCGGCGCGCGCTTCCTGGGCGTGCGCATGGAACTGCCCGCTGACGTCGTCGCCTGCGCCGCCCTGCCCGAGGACGGCGGGCGGCGCGTGCTGCGCATCACCGCCGGGCAGCGCGCTCTGGAGTCCGTGCATGCCCCCGACGGCAAACCGCAGAAGGAGGTGGCGGTCGGAACGGTGGCGGTGGCTGCGCCGGCCGTGCACATCACCAGCCTCGCGGTCACCGCCGACAAGCGGATCCTCGCCGGAGCCGACGGCTGCATCCTCGAACTCGAACGCGGCAGCGAGGCCGGCGCCTGGCGCGAGCGGTCGCGCACCGCCGCGGTCGCCGGCGAGTCCCTGGCCGGCGAGGTGCGCATAAGCGCCAGCGCCGGCCGGCTGTGGGTCAGCGACGGCGGCAACCACCGCATCCTGGTCTGCGACCAGGCGCTGAGCGCGATCCTGGCCCGCTTCGGCGGCGCCGCCGGCGACGACCTCGCGCATTGCGACCGTCCGGCCGAGATCGCCGCCGCCGGCGACCGGGCGGTGGTCCACGACGCTGGCAACCAGCGCATCCTCAAGCTCGAAATCCGTTAGGAACGATCATGCGACGCAGCGCCATCCTCTCCCTCACCCTGGCCGGTCTCGCCGCCGCCGAGGGCAACATGATCGGCAACCAGAGCCAGAACGAGGGCCTGCCGGCGGTGCCGGCGCCGGCCCAGGTGGCGATCGACGGGTCGCTGGCGGAATGGGATCTCTCGGGCCGCATCTGGGTCTTCGCCGACAGCTCGATCCGCTCGCGCTACAGCGCCGAGGTCGCGGCGATGCATGACGCCGACCACCTCTACATCGGCGTGCATTGGAAGGACCCCACCCCGATGCACAGCACCATCGATCCGCAGATCGATCCCGGCTCGGGGTGGAAGTCGGACTCGGTGCAGATGCGCATCGACGCCGGCGAGATGGTGTCGTGGCTGACAACCTGGAACTTCGCTCCGAAGCAGCAGCCGGTGCTGCACATCGCGCGCTGGAAGGACATCGCCAACGAGCGCAAGGGCCAGGACGTCACCCTGCTGGCGGCGCCGCCGGGCGGCAGCGACCTCGGCCAGGGCGCGGCGATGGCCTACAAGGCTGATGCCGACGGCGCCGGCTATGTGCAGGAGATGCGCATCCCGTGGAAGCTGATCACCACCACGCCCGGCAAGCCGCTGCGCTGCGGCTTCGAGTTCCTGTGGGGCGACCCCAGCGGCAACACCTGGCCGATCCATCGCTACGCCGACAACATGGCGCCGGGCGAGACCTCGCGCGAGTTCTTCTGGAGCGCCAAGAAGTCGTGGGGCGCGATCGAGCTCCTCGACAAGGGCGGGCTGAGCCCGCGCGCCTACGTCAACCAGTCGAACAAGCCGGTCGGCAGCGTGCCGATCACGATGGACATCCCGGCCGAGGCGGCGCGCTTCACCCTGGTGGTCGAGGACGCGCAGGGGGCGCGCATCCGCAACCTGGTCGGCGATGCCGATCCGGTCGACTTCGCGGTCGGCGGCGACCGCAGCACGGTCCAGGTCGACTGGGACTGCCTCGACGACGCCGGCAAGGCGGTGGCGGCCGGCACCTACCGGGTGCGCGGCCTGTGGCACCGCGGTCTCGGCGCGACCTACGAGCAGTGCTTCTACAATCCCGGCACTCCGCCATGGCCGGTGGCGAAGGGGACCGGCGCCTGGGGCGCCGACCACTGCGCAGTCCACCTCGCGGCGCGCTCCGGCGACGGGATGATCCTCGCCGCGGTCGGTGCCGAAGGCGGCGAGGGCATGTTCTGCGTCGGGCCGGACGGTCTGAAGCGCTGGGGCGAGAAGCGCGGCGCGACCCATCTCGCGGCCGACGCGGGCTTCGTCTACGCCATCACCGGCGGCCACCAGGGCGAGCACAAGGAGGGCGATCAGGGCTTCTTCATCCGCCTGGCGGCGAAGGACGGCTCCTATGCCCGCTTCGTCCGCAACGGGGCCGAGCTGCCCTTCCAGCTCCCGGTCCCCGAGGCCTTCGGCACTGGGACCGGTGCGGTTCTCGACCTCGCTGCCGGAGCTGGCCGGCTCTACGCCGCGCTCGATGGCCGGGTCGCGGCCTACGACGCCGCCTCGCTGGAGGCGAAGGGCGCGTGGCCCCTGCCCGGGGTGACCAGGATCGCGCTCGCCGCCGACGGCACCGTGGTCGCCTGGACCGGCGCAGGCATCGCCCGCCTCGATCCCGCCAGCGGGAAGATCGACCACCAGGCCATCGCCGGGGTCGGCGCTTGCGCCGATCTGGCGGTGGATGGCGACGGCAACGCGGTGGTCCTCGACGATGGTCCCGACCACCAGGCCAAGGCCTTCGCTCGCGACGGCAAGCTGGTCTACACCTGCGGCATCACCGGCGGGCGGCCGCTGCGCGGGATGTGGAAGCCGGAGGGGATGCGCGACGCCAATGGCCTGGCGGTCGACGCCCAGGGTCGGGTGTGGGTCGCCGAGGACTCCGACTTCCCGCGCCGGGTCTCGCTGTGGGGCCGCGATGGGAAGCTGGTGCGCGACTACATCGGCAACACCGGATACGCCGGCACCGGCTGCTACCTCCACGACCAGGACCAGGACCTCGCCTACGTCGGCCCGATCGAGCTGAAGCTGGATCGCGCCAACCGCTCCTACGCGGTGACCCGGGTGCTGTGGCGCCCGGACCCGGCCGCCGGCGAGTCCTTCCCGGTCGGCGCCCGCGACCACACCCACGCTTCGCGCTTCCGCTCCGCCGCCTCGGGGACGATGCGCGAATACATGCACCGGCCGCCCTACCGCACCGAGCATGGCCACGTCGTCTACCTGGAGGGGGCGGATCGCACCTGGCGGCCGGTTGCCGCGATCACCACCGCCGGGCACATCGGCGACGTGAAAGCCGTCGGCCCGGTGCAGGGTCTGGACCCGAAGCAGACCCTGGTGTGGAACGACGGCAACGGCGACGGCAAGGTCCAGCGCGGCGAGTGCATCCTCGGCGACAAGCTGCCGATGGGCAGCGGCTGGGGCACGCGGATGGATCCCGCGACCATGACCATCTACGTCAACGGCCTGGTCGCCTGGACGCCGACCGGCTTCGCCGCCGACGGAGCGCCGCGCTACGGCCTAGAGGGGATGCGCAAGCTGGGCCATGAGGACAACGGCGACCTCGTGCCGGTCGCGGGCTCGGACCAGCTCCTGGTCCTCAGCTTCAAGGGCTACGCTGGAGCGACGAAGGTCCTGGGCGTGGGCACCAAGGACGGCGCGGTGCGCTGGACCTATCCCAACCCCTATCCCGGCGTGCACGGTTCGCACCGTGCGACCATGCCGGCCCCCGGTCTGATCATCGGACCGCTGAAGATCCTCGGCCAGGTCGACATGGGCGACGGGATCGGTGGCGTCTTCGGCTTGCGCGGCAATCTCGGCCAGGACTTCTTCCTGACCACCGACGGCCTGATGGTCGGGGCGATGTTCCAGGACGGCCGCGTCCCGTCGCCGTCGCTGCCCGCGACCGAGCAGGCCCTGATCGGCGTGCCGATGGAGGGGTACAGCAATGGCGGCGAGCCCTTCAACGGCTGGTTCGGCCGCCAGGGCGATGGCATCGTGCGCCTGACCACCGGCATGCCGCGCCAGGCGGCGATGATCCTGCGGATGAGCGGACTGGAGAGCATCCGCCGGATCGCGCCGGCGCCGCTGGGCATCACCCCCGAGCAGCTCACGACCGCGCTCGCGGCCAACGCTGCCCGCGCCACCGAGAAGGCCGCCGCCAGCGTCCTCACTATCGCCCGGGTCGAGGCGAAGCCCGAGGCGGGAGCGTGGGGGAGGATGCCCAAGGTGCTCATCGCCCGGCCGGGCCTGCGTGACCGCGCCACGGTGCAGCTGGCCTGGGATGCGCAGAATCTCTACGCCCGCTACCAGGTCGAGGACGCGACCCCGTGGCTGAACGAGGGCAAGGATCGCAACCGTCTGTTCAAGACCGGCGACGCGGTCGACCTCCAGTTCGGACCGGCCGGCACGGACCGGCGCGAGCCCGGCCCCGGCGACACCCGCATCTGCATCGCCCCGCTCAAGGAGGGGAAGAAGGCCGGCGCGGCGGTGATGCTGATGCGCCCGGTCGATCCCCTGGCCCCGAAGATGGCGGCGGTGACCTACACCTCGCCGGTCGGCCCGAAATCCTTCGACCGGGTCGAGCCCCTCGCCGGCGCCAGCGCCGAGGTCCAGGTCCAGCCTGGCAAGGGCTACGTGGTGGTGGCGACCCTGCCCCTCGCGTCCCTCGGCCTGGAGGCGAAGAGCGGCCTGGAGCTGCGCGGCGACGTCGGCTTCATCCTCTCTGACACCGCCGGCACGATCAACGCAGCCCGCATCTACTGGGCCAACCACGAGACCAACCTGGTCAACGACGAGCCGCAGGAGGCCTGGCTGCGGCCGGCGGCGTGGGGGCGGCTGAAACTCGAATGAGGTCCTGCTTCACCTGCGATCTGTAACGTCGATCAGTTCGGATGGCGCATGTCAGCCCAGGGCCGTTATCCTGGCACAGGACCGCCGCATGAAACCCACCGCCATCGCCCTGCTCGCCATGATCACCCTCGCCCTGTCCGCCGCCGAGGATGCCGTCGCCGCCCGCGCCGGATTCGCCTCCTTCGACCAGCGCGCCCGCGCCGGCGAACACCTGACCGTCGTCTTCTTCGGTGCCTCCCTGACCTGGGGAGCGAACGCCTCCGACCCGGTCGAGACCTCCTACCGCGCGGTGATCCGCGATCGGCTGGAACAGCACTACCCGCAGGCGCATTTCCACTGCCGGGACAGCGCCATCGGCGGTACCGGCTCGCAGCTGGGCGCCTTCCGCGTCGAGCGCGACGTCCTGGCGCACAAGCCGGACCTGGTCTTCGTCGATTTCACGGCCAACGACGACATCTACAGGGACGACCCGGAATCGCTGGGATCCTACGAGTCGATCATCCGTCGCCTCGCCCAGGCCGGCATCCCGGTGGTGCAGGTCGCCTTCCCCTTCAAGTGGAACATCAAGACCGCCGATCTGCCGTCGATGAAGCGGCTCGCCGCCCATCGTGTCATCGCCGAGGCCTATGGCAGCGGCTGGGGCGACGCGGTCTCCGCGATATGCGCGCAGGTCGATGCGGGAACCCTGCGCGTCGACGATCTGTGGGTGACGGACGGGGTGCATCCGCACGACGCCGGCTATCGCGCATTCGCCGCGGCGGCATGGGACGGATTCCGTGCTGCGGTCGCAGCCGGTGCGGCACCGCGCGTGCCTGGGCGCATGCTCAACTCGGACACCTACATGCAGCTGCGCCGCTTCCCCTTGGCGACCCTCCCGGCGCTGCCCGAGGGATGGCGGAAGGGCCGGACCTATCTGACCGCCGTCAACCACGACTGGCTGATGTCGCGCTGGATGGGGGATCTGGTCGTCGCCCGCAACCGCGACCTCGATGACAAGGGCAAGCCGCTGCCGCAGGCGCGTGCCGTCGGCACGCTGCGGTTGCAGGTTGAAGCGGCTTCGATCCTGGTCTTCGGCGAAGCGAGCGCTGGATCAGGGTTGTTCCGGGTACGCATCGATGGCCAGCTTCTCAGCGGCAAGCCGGGACAGGTGAAGGACTCGGACACCTTCGACGCCAACCGCTGGAAGACCGGCAATGGTCACATGGTGTTCGAGATCGCCCGCGGCCTGGACGTCTCGCGCCCGCACCTGGTCGAGATCGAACCGGTCTTCGACGCGGGCAAGGACCAGGAGCTGCGCATCGAGAGCCTGTGCGTGGCCGGTGGCGCAGCCACCGTCGTCCCCGCTCCGTGATCGCCGCCAGCACGGTCATCCTCGCCGTGCTTGCCGTCTGCGAGCCGATCGCTCCGCCGCTGGACCGGCCATTGCATCCGTGGTGGCGGGTCGAGGCGCAGGGGGTGGCCGTCCCGGTACAGGCCGCCGCCGTCCTGCGCGGGGCTCCGGCCGGGCTGGCCCGCCTGCTGGCCGACGCCCCGCTGCGTCTGCATGTGGCG
>JAFLCQ010000122.1 GCA_017302815.1 Planctomycetota bacterium | reverse complement strand
CCTCGACGCCCTCGAGGCCGTCGCGGCCGGCATCCCCGGGCTGCCCATCGCGGTCGAGGTGCGCAGCGCGAGCGAGCTGGAACGGGCCCGCGCCATCGCCGGTCCGCGCCTCATCGCCGCGCTGCCGCCGGTCATCTACGAGGCGCTCATCCCCGACCTCGCCGCGTTGTGCGCCGCGGCTGGCGCGACGCCGATCGAGGCCAACGGCTGGGACGGCTGGGAGATCGCCCGCGCCGCCGGCTGCGCCAACCTCATCGCCGGGCCGGGTTTCGGCGTCCTCAATCCACTGGCGGCGCGCGCCCTTCACGCGCGCGGCTGCGCCACCGTGCACGTCGCGGCCGAGATCGACGACGCCAAGCTGGGCGATCTCTGCGCCGCCGCCGATGTGCCGCTGGTGGTGACGGTCTTCGGCCGCCCTGCCCTGATGCAGACCCGCGCCTGGTCGAAGGCGCCGCCCTGGCAGATGGAGGACGGCCGCGGCAGCATCCGCATCGCCCCCCGCCAGGAGGGCCCGGTGGTCGCGCTGCGTCCGACCGCCCCCTTCGACTGGCGCGGCCTGCCGCTGCCGGGCATGCGCGTGGCGCATCTGGAGATGGACCTCTGCGCCAGCCCCGATCCGCTCGCCGACTGGAGCAGCCGCCGCGCCGCCGACGCCCCGCGCTTCAACCTCGGCCGCGAGCTGGCCTGAGCCCGCTGCCGCTTCCACCAGCGCCTTGACCGGGTAGACTTCGCCATAGAGTCCGCCCGCTCACTGGACTGGGGTGTCGTCTAACGGTAGGACTGCAGACTCTGACTCTGCCTGTCGGGGTTCGAATCCCTGCACCCCAACCAACGCAAAAACCCCGGCGACACCGCCGGGGTTTTTGCGTTGGTCGGGGTGGGGATGCGTATTCCCCCGCCCTCGCAGAACTCGGGCGGTCGCGCGGCGCATCATCGCACGGTCGCAGGCAGCTTTTGCCGGCGGCGTTGCAGACGCAGGAAGTGGCCAGCGAACACCAGGATGACCAGGCCGCTCGCGGCACCACATCCACCGTTCGATCCCTCCGAGGCGTTGCTGTCCTGCCGGGCAGGCGGGTCCGGCCGGGCACTGAGGGTCGCTATGGCGTGGTCGTTGGCCAGGCCGGCTGCGGCGTCGGCCTGCACGATGGCGTAGGCGGTGCCTCCGTCGGTGGACAGGAAGACGAAGCGTCCGTGGGAGGGATGGACGCCGTTTGGCACCCTGAAGGCCGGGAGGCGGCGCCGTGCCACGACCCGCAGACGGTCTGCGCGCACGAAGGAGATGCTCTGGTCCGCTTCTGCCGCGATCACGGCGAAATGTCCTGCGTCGAGCCCACCGTGGTCCGCCCAGACCAGGGATCCGGCCACAGGGATGCGGCCGAGGTAGGTCATGTCCGTGGTGTCATCGTCGGTGGACCGGAAGAGATCGCCCGATCGGGCAAGGATGCTGGTGCCGCTGTCGTTGAACCACAGATTGCCGTCCGTCCCATGCTCCCCATCTGTGAAATCAGTGCGTGCAACCAGCAGATGGCCATCGTTGAGGGCGTAGCGGTCGAAGCCCGCCGGGCTGGTGAGGTTGTTGGTCCCATAGGCGATGGCCGATCCCGGCCGCAGCCGGGCAGTGGTGCCAGCCCGGATCTGCCCTGCGACGGAGATGGTCTCGGCGCCGGTGGCCAGTTCGATGGCATGGATCCCGACCCACTGATCGTGCTGCGGGAAGATGTAGGCGAAGCCGTCGCCGCCATGCACGATGTCACCGGCGCTTGCGGAGGTCTCCCATGTCCTGGCGACGGTCATGGACGCAAGATCGACGATGGTCATGCGGGAGTCGTGTCCGATCACGGCGATGGAGCCATCCGGGCTGATGCTCACGCAGGTCGGGGGAGCCGGGAGGTCGACGCAGGCCAGGGCTCCGGACGCGGCGTTCCAGCTCTGGAGCAGGGGCGGAGCCGATCCGACCAGCACCAGGCGCGCATGCGTCGCGTCGAATTCGGCATCGACCACATCGGCGGTCAAGCGGACGAATCCGGTGGTATCGGGCTCGACCTGGACGGTGATCGTGCTCGCAATGCCGGTGGGCACGGCGAACAGGTCGCACAAGGAGATCGTGATCGCATGCGGTCCGGGGGCCAGGCCTGAGATCGGCAGCGGTGAAGCCGCAGGTCCTTGTTCGACCCCATCAAGGCTCCAGGTGATCGAGCCGCCGCAGGGGGGTGGCCATGCGGTGACGTCGAAGCTGACGTGGAACGACTGTCCCAGGACGGCACCGCTGGCAGGGCTGGTGATGGCGACGTAGGGCATCGTTGCGACGTCCATGACGGCGATCGCCTGGTCGTGGGCCAGCCCGCCCGCGGCATCGGCCTGCACGATGGCATACGCCGTGCCGCCGTCCGCCGACAGGAAGATCCAACGTCCGTGCGAGGCGGCCAGGCCTGCGGGGGCGGAGAACGGTGGGAGCGCATGCTGGGTCGCGACCTGCAGCCCATCCCCGTACAGGATGGAAAGCGTGCCGTCGTCGTCTTGCGGGAGGATGGCGAAACGCCCGGCGTCGATGCCGGCATGGTCGGCCCACTGCAGGAGGCCGGTGATCTGGCTCCGGCCGGCATAGGTCATGTCGGTGGATTCATCATCAGTCGCATGGAAGGACTCCCCTCCGCGGGTGAGGATCCGGGTACCGGCGTCATCGAACCACAGGTTGCCGCCGATGGTGTACCCGCCGTGGAAGGGACTGTCACGGTGGAGGATCGGGTTCGCCCCGTCCAGGGTGTAGCGTTCGAGATTGGCCGGGGAAATGTGGTTGTCCGCGCCATAGGCGATCGCCGATCCCGGTCGCAGGCGGGCATTCGTGCCGGCACGGATGAAAGCCGACATCGAGGACTGCTCAAACCCCGTGGCGAGATCGAGGATGTGGATCCTGGCAAGAGCGTCGTATCGGGGAAAGATGTACGCGAACCCGTTTCCGCCGTGGATGATGTCTCCTACGCAGGTGGTCGCATCCCACGAACCGGCGATGGTCATGGAGCCGATGTCGACCAGGGTGACGCGGGCCTCATGACCGACGACCGCGCTCACGCCATCGGGGCTGATGCTCACGCAGGTCGGAGCGGAGGGCAGATCGATGCTGGCGATGGTCCCGGACCCGGCCTCCCAGCGGTGCAGCCGAGCGGGATGGGAGCTGACCAGGACCATGCGGGAGTTTCCGGCGTCGAACTCAGCATCGACCACATCGGTATCCAGTCTGAACATACCAGGCTTGGCGTCCTCGACCTGGATGGAGAGCGTCCTGGAGACACCGATGGGGTTGTCGGCCTCATCAAGCAGGGCGATCGAGATGGTGTGGCTGCCGGGGGCCAATCCGCAGACCTGCAATGGCGAGACAGCGGGCCCCCTGTCCGCGCCATCAAGGGTCCATGCCACTGAACCGCCGGTGGGAGGAGGCCACGCCTGGGTCTGGAAAGTGACGGCGAACGAGCGACCGACCGTGGCTCCGGGAGCCGGTGCCGTGATGGCGAGGCTGGGGCTGGAAGTGAAGACGACGGTCGCGATGGCCTGATCGTTGGGGAGGGCGCCGGCGGCATCTGCTTGCATGACGGCATATGCGGTGGTGCCATCAGCGGACAGGAACACCCAGCGGCCATGCGATGACACCATGCCGCTCGGGGTCGTGAAGCGCGGGAGGCTGCGTTGGGAGGCCCACTGCAGGCCGTCACCCTGGTACAGGCTGACATAGGAGTCCGCAGTCTCCTGGATCACGGCATAGCGCCCCGCCTCCGATCCACCGTGGTCGGCCCAGACCAGACGGCCGACGGACTGAAGGCGTCCGGCGTAGGTCATGTCGGTGGCGATGTCATCGGTGGATCTGAAGACGTTGCCGGCGCGGGTGAGGATGCGTGTGCCGGCGTCATTGAACCACAGGTTGCCATCCATGTCATGATCGCCGTGGTAGGGACTGTCGCGGAGCACGGTCGGTGCAGCGCCATCAAGTGCATAGCGTTCGATGTCGGAGGGCGACTGCCCGTTGTCCGCGCCATAGGCGACGGTGGAACCGGGCCTCAGCCTGGCGCGGGTGCCATCGGTGATGTTCGGAAACGTGGAGGCGGTTTCGTCGCCGGTGATCAGATTGATGGCGGTGAGTCGGCAGGTGTCGCCGTCTTGCGCGAATGCGTAGGCGAATCCGTTGCCGGCATGCACGATGTCCCCGATGGGCATGCTCGCTGCCCAGGAACCGTCGATGGTCATGGCGTCGATGTCGATCAGGGTGATGCGGGCGTCGTGGCCGACGACGGCGGATGAGCCGTCCGGAGCGATGCTCACGCAGGTCGGCGACATCGGCAGGTCGATGCTCGTCAGCGATCCTGATCCTGCATCCCAACGATGGAGCATCGCCGGATCCGCACTGACCAGGATCATCCTGGCATGCACGGCATCGAATTCGGCATCGACCACATCGGTGCCCAGGCGAACCACGCCGGGGGTGTCGGCCATCACCGTTACGGAGACGGAGCTGGACATGCCGGTGGGTTGGCCGTCGTGGTCGAGGAGGGAAATGGCGATGCTGTGCGTGCCAGGACTCGCATTGGTGATCTGCAGCGGAGAGGCCGCGATGCCCATCTCGGCTCCGTCCATGCTCCAGGCGATCGAACCGCCGCCCGGCGGTGGCCATGCCCGCACCTTGAAGGTGACGGCGAAGGATTGGCCAAGGATGGCGCCGGACGCCGGGCTGGTGATGGCGACATTCGGCATCGCCGAGAAATCCAGCACGGAGATGGCCTGGTTGTTGACGAGGCCCGCGGAAGCGTCCGCCTGCACGATGGCATAGGCGATGTCGCCGTCGGCTGTCAGGAAGATCCAGCGGCCGTGCGACGCGACCGATCCGCCAAGGACCGGGAACAGGGGCAGGCGGTGCACTTCCTCGGTCGACAGGAAGCCACCCGACACCAGCGCGACCGTGCGGTCCTGATGTTCAGGGATGACGGCATAACGGCCATCGCCAGCGCCTCCGTGGTCGGCCCAGACCAATGGTCCTTCGACTGGCAGGCTGCCTGCGTAGACCATGTCGGTCGCGGCATCGTCGGTGCAGCGGAACAGGTTGCCGGCCCGCGTCAGGATGCGGCCCCCGGCGTCATCGAACCAGAGGTTGCCTCCCATGGCGTACTGGCCGTGGTACGGGCTGTCGCGCACGATGTGCGGAGCGGAACCATTCAGCGCATATCGTTCGATATCGGAAGGCGACACGCCATTGTCGGCCCCGTAGGCGACGCCTGCTCCGGGACGGAGGCGGGCCCTGGTGCCGGCGGAAATGGTCTGGTAGAGCGAAGTGGTCTCGTTCCCGTCTACCAGGCTGATGGCGCGGATGGGCACGCTCTGGTCCACCTGCGGGAAGACGTAGGCGAACCCATTGCCGCCATGGACGATGTCGCCAGCCACGGCGGTCGTGCCCCAGGTTCCGCTGATCGCCATGCTGTCGAGATCCACCAGGGTGACACGGGCGTCGTGACCGAGCACCGCAGTGGTGCCATCGGGAGCGATGCTGACGCAGGTCGGAGCCAGGGGCAGCTCGAGGCTGGTCAATCCTCCGGTTGCGGCGTCCCAGCGCTGGAGCAGCGGCGGTTCGGCGCTGGCCATGATCAACCGGCCGTGGACGGCATCGAATTCCACGTCGACGATGCCGGTTCCCAGGTGGATCATGCCGGGGGTATCGGCCTGGATCTCGACATCGATCGTGTTGTCCACGCCGATGGGCACGCCGGAGCTGTCGCGCAGCGCGATGGCGAGGGTGTGGGGTCCGGGTGCCAGGCCGGACAATTGCAGCGGAGAGGCGGCGGCGCCCTGGTCGAGGCCGTCCAGGCTCCAGGTGACCGATCCGCCAGCCGGCGGTGGCCAGGCCCGGGTGGCAAAGGTCAAGGTGAAGGCTTGGTCCAGCACGGATCCGGAAGGCGGACTCGTGATGGTGACGTCGGGCTGAGGCGTGATGTCCAGCGCCACGATGGACAGATCATCGGTCAATCCGCCTGCGGCATCGGCCTGGACGACGGCGTAGGCGGTGCAGCCATCGGCTGACTGGAAGACCCAGCGTCCATGCGCAGCGACCGGTCCGGCCGGGGCAGGGAATGGCGGGAATGCACACCGGGCCTCGACGCGCAGCTGTTCGCCATCCACGAGCGTCAGGCGACCGTCGTCGAGGGCGGGGATCACGGCAAACCGTCCTGCCCCCGGACCGCCGTGGTCCGCCCACACCAGGGTTCCCGCCACGCCGATGCGGCCGGCATAGGAGATGTCCGAGGCCGGGACATCGGTGGCACGGAAGGCGTTGCCGGCCCGGGTCAGGATCCGGGTACCTGCGTCATTGAACCACAGATTGCCGTTCCGTATGGATTCGCCGAAGTAGGATGAGCTGCGCTCCACGGCTGTATTCGCGCCGCTGAGTCCGATCCGCACGATGCTGTGCGATGAGAGGTCGAGTTCGGACGCATAGGCGGTCGTCGATCCGGGGCGCAGCCGTGCCCGGACTTCGCCATAGAAGCTCGAGGTCGACGGCTTGGTTACGCTGCCGTTGCTCAGGTTGATGCTGCTGATGTCGCTCCAGACGGGCGCCTGGGGGAAGATGTATGCGAAGCCATTGCCACCATGCACGATGTCCCCTGCATCCACCGTCGTGGCCCAGGATCCGACCGCCGTCATGCTGGCGAGGTCGATGAGGGTGACGCTGGCGTTATGTCCGACGGCCGCAGCGGATCCGTCCGGACTGATGCTGACGCAGGTCGGTGTTGCCGGCAGATCGACGCTGGCGAAGCCGCGGGACGTCGCGTCCCACCGCTGCAGCCGCGGCGGGGTGGAGCTGACCAGGACCATGCGGCCGGTCGCCGGATCGAACTCCGCATCGACGACATCGGTGGCCAGGCGGTAGGCGCTTGGGGTGGCGGCCGAGACCTCGACGACGATGCTGCTGGATACGCCTATGGGCGCGTCCGACAGGTCGTGCAGCGCGATGGAGATGGTGTGCGGTCCCGGCGCCAGGCAGGAGACCTGCAGCGGAGACGCCGCGATGCCCTGGCTGATTCCATCCAGGCTCCACGAGATCGATCCTCCTGCCGGCGGCGGCCAGGCCATATGATCGAAGGTGACGGTGAAGTCGCGGCCGAGGACGGATCCGCTGGCTGGGCTGGTGATGGTGATGCTCGGCGTTGATGCGAGTTCGAGCGAGACGATGCCCTGGTCGTCAGTGAGCCCTCCGGAGGCATCGGCCTGGACGATGGCGAAGGCCGTGTCGCCATCGCCGGAGAGGAACACCCATCGTCCATGCGCAGCCACCGGTCCGCCAGGAGTCGGGAATGCAGGCAGGGGGTGCTGGGACGCGACCTGCAGGCCATCACCGCTGAACACGGCAATGGTCTCGTCCTGCTCCTGGGTGATCACCGCATATCGCCCGGCACCGGGGCCGCCGTGATCGGCCCAGACCAGGGAACCGGATACCGGGAGATGGCCGGCATAGGTCATGTCCGTGGCGTCGTCGTCCGTCGCACGGAAGAGGTTGCCGGACGGTGTGAGGATCCTCGTGCCGGCGTCATTGAACCACAGGTTGCCGCCGATGGCGAAATCGCCGCGATATGGGCTGTCGCGGACGGTCGCCGGGGCGGCTCCATGCAGTGCAAAGCGCGTAATATCTGCAGGCGATGTGCTGGTGTCTGCTCCGTAGGCGAGGCTGCTGCCCGGTCGCAGCCGGGCGCGGAGTCCCGGATTCACGGGCGGGTATCCGGACCCGGACTGGGTCCCGTCCGCCAGCCGGATGGCTCTGATCTGCCATGTCGCGCTGATCCGCGGGAAGACGTAGGCGTACCCGTTGCCGCCATGTACGATGTCGCTTGGCGGTTCCGCGATCGTCCACGAACCGTTGATAGCCATGCTGCCGAGATCCACGCAGGTGACCCCGGCATCATGTCCGACGACGGCGGTGGTCCCATCCGGACTGAGGCTTACGCAGACCGGCGCAGATGGGAGGTCCGCGCTCTGCAGGACGCCGGTATCGGCATCCCAGCGATGCAACTGCATGGGAGTGGAGCTGACGAGGATCATGCGGGCGTGCGCGGTGTCGAATTCCGCATCGACCACGTTGCATGGCAGGGGAGTCAGGCTGTCAGCTGCCTGACCGGCGCATGCCAGCAGTACGAGCATGCAAGCAGGCGCTACACCGGAACTGATGCGGGTCATCCCGCCATTCCATCGACCGCGGTCAACGAAGCAATCGCGCCAGGTGTCCGCTGTTTGCCAACGGTGTTGGCGTCTGGCGCGATTCACACGCCTGAATCCCTACGCGAGCAGGTAGGGGGTCGCCGGCCGAATGGGATATGCAAGTCCGTAGTCCGAGTTTTCTTGGATGCGATCGATCGAGGGTGGCGTTCCTGCTGCGGATGAGGACGGCTGCCACCGGTCGTTCATAAGCTCTGTCATCCAGGGCACAGGAGCTCGATCGTGCGCATCCGCTTCGGCGGCCGATCGCTCTCTCAGCCGGAAGGCTCATCGGCCGTACGCATGGAGTCCCCCAAGCCCCCGCCGCCTCAGCTACACCGGCATGAAGCCGGCCAGCAGCTCCACCGTGGTCTCGCTCCAGTCGCGCGAGCTGCGGCCGATGCGCAGGCCGTAGGTGCCGGCGTCGATGCGCCAGCCGCGGGCGGCGGCGTCGAACCAGGCGAAGTCGCGCGGGGTCAGCGGCAGCGACACCTCGGCCTGGCCGCCGGGGGCGAGGTGGACCTTGGCGAAGGCGCGCAGCTCGGCCGGCGGACGGTCGCCGGCGGGCGGCCGGACGTACAGCTGCACCACCTCCGAGCCCGGCCTGTGTCCGAGGTTGCGCACGCTCGCCACCACGCGGCCGCGACCCTGCGCGTCCACCTGCACCGCCTGCACGGCGATGGCGCAGGTGGTGTAGGAGAGCCCGAAGCCGAAGGGCCACTGCGGAGCGATGCCGGCGGCGTCGGCATGGCGGTATCCCACCGCCCAGCGCTCGGCGTAGCGCACCGCGCCGGCCTCGCCGGGGTAGTTGCGCATGGCGGCATGGTCTTCCAGTCGGTGGAAGAAGGTGTCGGGCAGCCGTCCGCCCGGCTCGGCCTCGCCGAAGAGCACGCGGGCGACCGCCCGTCCGCCCTCCTGCCCGGGATACCACGCCTCGAGGATGGCGGGGACGCGGTCCGCCCACGGCAGCGCGAGCGGTCCGCCGTTGTTCAGCACCACGACGGTGCGCGGATTCGCCGCGGCGACGGCGTCGATCAGGCGCAGCTGGGCCGCGGGCAGGCCGATCCCCGTGCGGTCCTGGCCGCCGCCCTCGCAGACGTTGGCCAGGCCGGCGCAGACGATGACGGCGTCGGCGCCGCGCGCCGCCTTGGCCGCGCGCTGCTTGTCCATCCAGCTCCAGAGGTCACGTGGATCGGGCGAGTCGAGGGGCGTAAACGGCACTTGCGGCACCTTC
>JAFLCQ010000121.1 GCA_017302815.1 Planctomycetota bacterium | reverse complement strand
CGATGACGCGGGCGCGCGCCACCGTGCCGTCGGCGTCGGCCGGGCGGGCCGCGCCGGGACGGGCGCAGGCGAGGACGACCATGACGATCAGCAGCACGCGCAGGGCGAGGAGCAGCGCCTCGTCGACGCGGCGCTTGCGCAGCACGGTCTTGGCGCCCTTGGCGAAGAAGCGCAGGGTCGGGAAGTCGACGCGCTGGATGCGGTCGCGCATCAGCAGGTGGATGCCGACCGGCACCGCGACGGCGGCGAGGGCCCAGAGCCAGGCTGAGGAAGCGAAGCCGATCATCGTCATTGCCCCTGTCCGGGGTCCGGGGTCCGGGGTCCGGGGTCCATTGAGGATTGCCCCTGTATGTACGCCACCGTGCGGAGGCGGAGAGAGAGGATGCTGGGGATGGTGTGGGTGAGGCGGCGGTCTTGTGGACCCCGGACCCCGGACCCCGGACCCCGGACGTTGGCGATGCTCATAGCCTCTGCGCCCTACGGTGCAGGTATTCGCTCAGCGCCAGGTCGATCGGACGCGAGGTCTCGAGCAGGTGGTAGTCGGCCTTGATGCCGGCGCAGCCGCGCTTCATCGTGGTGAGGAAGGCGTCGAGCTCGCGCATGTACACCGGGCGCATGCCCTCGGGCGCGACCAGCTGCTTCTCGCCGGTCTCCAGGTCGGTGAACTCGGTGAGGGTGTCGAAGGAGAAGTGCAGCTCGGCCGGGTCCATGATGTGCAGGACCATCACGTCGTGGCCGAGGAAGCGGAAGTGCTGCAGCGCCGACAGGATCGAGGCCGGGTCGTCGAGCAGGTCGCTGATCAGGACCACCAGGCCCTTGCGCTTCATGCCCTCGGCGAGCTGGTGCAGCGGCACGCTGATGTGGGTGTCGCCGCCGGGCTGCACGTCCTGCAGCTCGCCCATGATGCGCTTGAGGTGGGCCGGGCGCAGGCGCGGCGGCAGGACGGTGCGCACGTCCTGGTCGAACAGCATCAGGCCGGCGGCGTCGCGCTGGCGCATCATCAGGTTGCACAGGCAGGCGGCGACGGTGGCGCCGTACTGCAGCTTGGTCAGCTGCCCCGGCTTCGAGGCGTAGCCCATCGACGCCGAGGCGTCGAGAACGACGGTGCCGGCGAGGTTGGTCTCCTCCTCGAACTGCTTGATGTAGTAGCGGTCGGTCTTGGCGAAGACCTTCCAGTCGATGTGGCGGATCTCGTCGCCGGCGGCGTACTGGCGGTACTCGGCGAACTCGACCGAGAAGCCGCGGAAGGGGCTCTTGTGCAGGCCGAGGATGAAGCCTTCGACGATGCTGCCCGCCAGCAGCTCCATGCTGCCGACGCGGGCGAGGATCCCGGCGTCGATGACGTGCTGGGTGGCCACGTCCGCCTCAGAGCCCCAGCTTCGAGCCCGGCGCCGGCACGTCGGCCAGCAGCCGCCGCACCACGTCGTCCGGCTTGATGCCGGCGGACTCGGCGCGGAAGTTGGTGACGATGCGGTGGCGCAGCACCGGCAGGGCGACCGAGCGGATGTCCTCGATGCCGACGCAGGGGCGGCCGGCCAGCACCGCGCGCGCCTTGGCGCCCAGCACCAGGTAGTGGCTGGCGCGCACCGAGGCGCCCCACGACACGTTCTCCTTCACCCAGGCGCTGGCGCCGTCGCGGTCGGGGCGGCTGGCGGCGGCCAGGCGCACGGCGTAGTCCAGGAGCGGCTCGGCGATGGGGATCTGGCGGACGATGGCGTTGTAGGCGATCAGGTCCTGGCCGTCGATGCACTTGGCGATCGCCTCGCCGGCGCCGCCGGTGGTGGCGTTGATCACCGCCACCTCCTCCTGCCGCGGCAGGTAGTCGATGATCAGGCTGAACATGAAGCGGTCTTGCTGCACCTCGGGCAGGGGGTAGGTGCCCTCCTGCTCGACCGGATTCTGCGTCGCGAGGACGAAGAAGGGCTTGGGCAGCTGGTAGGTGGTGCCGGCCACCGTCACCTGGTTCTCCTGCATCGCCTCGAGCAGCGCCGCCTGGGTCTTGGGCGGGGTGCGGTTGATCTCGTCGGCGAGCAGGATGTTGGTGAACACCGGGCCCTGGCGGAAGGACATCGCGCGCTGGCCGGTGGTGCGGTCCTCCTCCAGCACCTCGGTGCCGGTGATATCGGCCGGCATCAGGTCGGGGGTGAACTGCACGCGGCGGAAGTTGAGGTCCATCGCCTTGCCCAGCGAGGCGATGAGCAGGGTCTTGGCCAGTCCCGGCACGCCGGTGATCAGGCAGTGGCCGCCGGCGAAGAACGAGGTGACGACGTCGTCGACGACCTGCTCCTGGCCGATGATCGCCTTGCGCACCTCGGACAGGATGCGCTCGCGGCCGGCCTTGATGCGGGCGACGACTTCGGCGCCGGAGGCGCTGGATGCAGCAGGGGCAGCGGTTCCGGACATGGCTCAGCGCCCTCCCTTGGCGGCGGCCGCGGCGCCCGGGGCGGGCACGGCGGCGATGATGCGCTTCACGACGTCCTCGACCGTGACCTTGTCGACCTCGGCGCGGAACGAGAGTCCGATGCGGTGGCGCAGCACCGGCACGGTGACGGCGGCGATGTCGGCGGCGATGACGGTGGCGCGGGCGTCCTGCGCCGCCTTCGACTTGGCCGCCAGGGCGATGTTCTGGCTGGCGCGCAGGCCGGCGCCCCAGGCGATCCAGTCCTTCACGAAGTCGGGAGCGCCCTCGACGGTCGGGCGGCTGGAGGCGACGATGTCGACGATCCACGCCCCGAGGTCGGGCGGCAGCGCGATCTGGCGCACCGCCTGGGCGAACTCCAGCAGGTCGGTCCCCTGGATCACCGGCTTGCCCTCGGGCAGGCCGGCGGCGGTGGTGCGGCGGACGATCGCGGCCTCGTCCTGGATCGTCACGTAGCCGGTGTTGACCGAGAACATGAAGCGGTCCATCTGCGCCTCGGGCAGCGGATAGGTGCCTTCCTGTTCCAGGTTGATCTGGGTGGCGAGGACGAAGAAGGGCTTGGGCAGGGCGTGGGTGCGCCCGCCGATGGTCACCTGGCGCTCCTGCATGACCTCCAGCAGCGCCGCCTGGGTCTTGGGCGGGGTGCGGTTGATCTCGTCGGCCATGACGATGTTGGTGAACACCGGGCCCTTGACGAACTTGGTCACGCGGCGGCCGGTCGCCTTGTCCTCTTCCAGCACCTCGGTGCCGCTGATGTCGGCGGGCATCAGGTCGGGGGTGAACTGGATGCGCTTGCAGTCCAGGCCCGAGGCGCGGGCGAGGGCGCCGATCAGCAGCGTCTTGGCGGTGCCGGGCGGGCCCTGGATGATGCAGTGGCCGCCGGCGAACATGGCGGTGAGGATCTGGCCGACCGCATCGTCCTGGCCGACCACGACCTCGGCCAGCTGGGCGGTGATGGCCTCGCGTGCCGCCTTGATGCGGGACAGCAGGGCCGGATCGGGACCGGAAGGGGTGGTCATGTCGGCTCCTCAGACGTGCCGGGCACTATGGCTCCCGGGCGGGATTGCCGCCAGGGCTGGATCGGTGGGCGTAAGCCTCTGCGTCATCAGCTGTTGACGGGTTGCGGGGCGCTATGCCGGATGCTTCTCGTCAGCACGATACAACGGTTTGTATTCCTGATTTGTGACAGGCTTTCCGACCCCGTCCGGGCGCGCCGGCGGGGCGGCGATGGCCCGGTCCATCGAAGCGGGTGTCTGGCCAGACGGAGGACGGACACCTGGGGTCCGCCGGATCGACCGTGCCGTCGCGGCCGCCACGTCAGGGCGGGCCGCCGGACAGGTCGGGCGGCCCGAGGGGTATCGGTCAGGCATGATGTAGTAATACAAACGATTGCTCGCGTGACCAGCCGGCGGACGCGCTGCGGTGGCAGCTCCGTGCCGGACGGGGCGTCGAACGGCCGTGGCGGATGCGCACGGGCGTATAATCGTAATACATTGTTGAAAACCCGGGTTTTCAAACTATATAACCTGACATAACCCATCCGAGGCCGTCGCATGCGCCCGTTTCCCGCCATCCTGCCTCTCCTCTGCTCGGCTTCCTGCCTGGCGTCCTTCGAGGTCACCCGCAACGTCAACGATGGCCGGCCACCGCTCGAGAAGGTGGTGCTGTTCGCCAAGGACCGGCCGCATGACCATCTGGTCCTGTCGAACACGGGCACCGGTGAGCTGACCTACGCCCCCGATGGCGCCATCGTCGCGACCATCAGTGGTTCCGGCGTGGCGGCGCCGCGCATCGCCTGGCGCGCCGGAGACGGGCGCCCGGCCTCCTTCGCCCTCGATGCCTACACCTACCTCATCCTGGTCTGCCGGCTCGAGGGCGTCGTGCGCGAAACCGACGCCAAGGGCAAGGTCAGCGAGAAGCGGCCCGACAACCTGTGGTTCGGCGTCGACCTCTACAATGCGGCCGGAGAGCGCATCGGGGTGGTCAACCTCGCCGATGTCAACGAGGCCAGGCCGGGAGCGACTCCGGCCGAGACCACCGTGCTGCGCATCCCCATGGTCCTCTTCCGCGGTGCGCCGGTGGCGGACGCCATGGCGGCGCAGCTGGGCACCAACTGGCAGGCCACCAAGCCGAACCAGTCGCGCGCCTTCCGCTGGGTCATCGACCGCATCGCTCTTGCCGACTGAACCGGAGCCATCATGCGCATCGTCCTGCTCCTGGTCGCCTGCGGGGTCGCCGCCTCGCTGGCCGCCGCCCAATACCCCAACGATGTCTCGCCGGACTACATCCGCGAGAACCTCGCCAAGATACCGGCCCAGGATCCCGCGCCGACCGCAGCGCCGGCCGTGGTCGAGACGATGCGCGGCAGGCATCCCCGTCTGCTCCTGACCGCCGAGGAGGCGGCACGGCTCAAGGCCGCCGCCATCGCCGATCCGCTGCTGAAGCCGGTGTACGAGGCGTCGGTCGTCTTTGCCAAGCGCTTCTCCCTCGGCGGAGCCCATCCGCTGCCCCACGTGCTCGGCGATACGCCGGCGATCACCAACAGCGCCCAGCGGGCGCCGGAGGCGGTCCTCGGCTACCTGTTCGAACGCGACCCCGTGGCGCTCAAGGCCCTCACCGCCGCCCTCGAGGCGCTGCTGCAGGAGGAGCACTGGGCCCTGGTGAAGGAGCTCGACTCCAACATGGGCGCAGCCTGCAACATGCTGATGGCTGGGCTGCTCTTCGACGCGGTGCACGACGATCTCGATCCCGCCTTCCGCGCCCGGGTGGCGCAGAGGCTGCTGGTCCACGCCCGACGCATGTACTGGCTCGGGCACAAGGGCCTCTGCACCATGCCGATCAAGTACTGGCAGCAGGATCCCCAGCCCAACCACCGCTGGTACCGCGCCGCCGGTCTCGCGGCCTGCGTGCTGGCGATCGCCGACGAACCTGGATGCGACACCGCCTTCCTGCGCGAGCAGCTCAAGCAGGAGATGGATTTCATCGTGCAGTGGCTGCCCAAGGACGGGGACTGCCACGAAGGCGCCGCATACCAGCTGTTCGGCTTCCAGCTGCTGGTCCACGCCGCATCCATGATGGATCGCGTGCTCGGGACGGAGTACCTCAAGAAGCCGGGCTTCGCCCGCTCGGCCATGCAGCAGGTCTACTACCGCGCCCCCGGTCGCGCGGGGAACATGAGCTTCGGCGACGACATGAACGGCGAATACCTGTACGGGACCAACGATGCCGCCTTCTTCCTCTGCCCGCGGCTGACGCGCGATCCCGACCTGCAGGACGCCCTGCTCGAGCGCGTGGAGAGCTTCGGCCAGGCCTATCACAACCGGGTCGCCCCCCAGCAGAAGCGCACCATCATCCCGCCCTGGAGCATGCTGCTGTTCTACGACCCGAGCGTGCCGCGCGGCGACCGCCGCAAGCTGCCCACGGCACGGCTGTTCGCCGACCTCGGCGCCGCCAGCATGCGCGATTCGTGGGACGCGAGCGCTGTCGCCCTGACCTTCAAGTGCGGCCCCATCGGCGGCTACCGCCTGAACGAGTACGCATGGGCGCACAAGGACGAGAAGGGCGAGCCACATTACATCAATGTCGCCCACGACGACTCCGACGCAAACTCGTTCGCCCTGGCGATGGATGGCGAACTCCTGTTCCATCCCGGTCTCTACTCGTTCACCAAGATCACCGCCCACCAATCCTCGATCACCGTCGATGGGGTCGGCCAGCTCTGCGAAGGCGTCGACTACACCCAGCCGGCGCCCGGCGGCGTCGATATGCGCACCCTGTCCTACCTCACCGCGTGGAAGCGCGACGAGCAGGGGCGGGTGGTGATCGAAGGCGAGGCCGCTCCGGTGTACCGCGGCATGGGATTCTTCGCCATCAAGGAGCGTCAGAAGGGGCGTCCCGCCACCGACACCGCGCCCGAGGTGAAGCCCATCCCCGGGCTGCCCGACCCGGTCCTGACCCGCTTCCGCCGCACGGCGGTGTGGATGCCCGGCGAGTACATCCTGCTGCTCGATGACATCGTCGCTGCCGGCCAGCGTGAGATCACCTGGCGCGGCACGGTGGCCAAGGCGTTCTTCGACGACCCCGCCAATGGCCGCTGCCACATCGGCACCACGGGCGGCAAGCGGGTGGACATGCAGATGCTGGCCGATCGGCCCTTCACCGGAGCGATCGACTTCATGCTGCTCGATGGCCGCTGGGGAAACCAGCTGCAGCACCAGTTCCAGTTCACCGCCCGATCCGACGCGGTGCGCTTCGCCTGCATGCTCGATCCCTGGAAGCGCAAGCTGAGGATGCTGCTGGAGCCGGCGGGGAAGGGCCTGGTGTTGCGCATCACGGGCGAGGGGGTGGATGATGCCTGGACCTGGCAGCCAGCCCCCGATGCGCACGCGCCCTCGGCGCTTGCCTGCCGCCGCGGCGGCGGGGTGCTCCTGGAGCTTACGGCCCAGGATCGGGCGCCGCATGGGGACTGATGCCAGGGACAGCCGCCGCCGGCAACTGCATCAGCGCAATTGATATCATGAAAACCCGAGATATCATTTATCTAGCATGATCCGCACCGCATCCACCGTCCGTGCGGCCGGCATGCCGCATTCGGCCTTCTCGCTGATCGAGCTGCTGGTGGTGCTGGTCATCATCGCCGTGCTGGCCGGCATGCTGCTGCCTGCGCTCAGGCAGGTCCGCGAGACGGCCCGGACCTCTCAGTGCGCCTCGAATCTGCGGCAGACGGGCCTGTTCATCGACGAGTACAGCAATGACAACGATGGACGCTTCCCGGGCAGCGGCCAGTCGACCGGATCGGTGTCCTGGCACAACATCCTGAACATGGAGCTGCTGGTCGACCACGGCACCCAGATCTATCGCTACGACCAATGGGATAAGAGTCCGCTGCGCTGCCCGAATCTCGATCGCAGCGTGCCGTACCTGCGCTGCTGGGCGATGAACTACTACGCCAACGGCGGCACATACGGCGGGGTGTACTACGGCTTCGATGTCACCCCGCCGTCGACGCGCGGGCCGCAGTACGCATCGTGGACGCGCTATTCGCTCGGTGCGTCGGTCGCGAGATTTCCCAAGCGGTCCAAGACCGTGCTGATCGCCGATTCGAATGGCGACCAGATCTATGATGCCAACGGGATCCTGAGCGGTGCACGCCATGGGCCGGGACGGTCGGCTGCCAACGTGCTGTTCATGGATGGCCACGTCGAGACCATGCACAAGTCGCGGTTGCTGCCCGATATCAAATACCTGCCCTGAGCCCCGTCCGAGGTCCGGATTCCAGACCCGTCCGGGAAGACGATCAGCGGCTGTTCGATGGCGGCGCCATGCTGGCGCCAACGACCAGCCGGCATGGCAGCAGGCGCGAACCGGAGCTGGGCTCGCTGCCGGCGATCATGCCGAGGATGCGCTGGCCCGCGACCTGGCCGATCTCGCGCAGGGGCTGCGCCAGGCAGGTGAGCTCCGGTCCGTGCCATCCGGCGTGGTAGTCCTGGTCGATGGAGATGACCGAGACGTCCGTCGGGATGCGCAGGCCGCGACGGACGAGGGTGGTGACCGCGCCGCGCCCCATGTCCGAGTTGGCGGCGAATATGGCGGTGAACCGCGTGCCCTGGTCGAGGATGCGGGCGATGGCATCGCTGGCGAAGATCCCGTTGTACGAGCAGTCGTGGATCAGCGCCGGATCCTCCGGAATGCCGGCGGTGGCGAGGGCGGAGCGATAGCCGGCCAGGCGCTCGCGGGCAGAGGTGTTGACGGACAGCGGCCCGGCGAGGTGGAGGATGCGGCGATGTCCGGCGTCGATCAGCGCATTGGTGGCCTGGCGGCCGGCGCCGGCATTGTCGATGTCGACGCAGGCCAGCCCGGGGTGGGATGGGCGGCTGCCGATGCATACGGCGGGGAATCGTGCGGCGGCGATGGAGTCCAGTTCGGGATCGGCCTCGGCGGGTGGTGCGATGAACACGATGCCGTCGACGCTGCGGCGGTGGAACAGGCCGGCAGCGCGGTGTTCGGGGGTGCCGCTGGCCAGCACCAGGCGCAGGCCGCGGGGCGCGAGGGTCTCCCACAGCCCATCCATCAGCCCCGAGACGTAGTCCTGGAATGGTTGCTGGACGTAGTTGAGCACCACGCCGATGGCGTCCGTGCGTCCGGTGGCCAGGGCATTGGCGGTCTGGTTGGACTGGTAGGCCAGGGCGCGCGCGGCGTCTTCGATGCGCTTGCGTGTCGCAGCGGAGACGCGAATCCCGGGCGTGCCATTGAGGACCAGGCTGACCGTCCCTGGCGCGACGCCGGCCAGGGCCGCAACGTCACGACGTGAGGCCGGTCGGCCGTGCGGTCTGCCTATTGCTGGATCCTGGGCCAATCAGGACGCATCGTGGCTGATAACCCGTGCATTCAAGACGATGTGGGATGGCGGCCCCCGACGGGGACGCTGTTGCGCATCAGCCTAGACGCCGCAATTAACTCGGAGGAACGGAAGCAACGGAGTGCCCATCATCGGGTCAGGGCAGGGAATGACGTCACCCGTCGGGTGATGGTCCGCACAGCATGCAATTCCTGTCGCCTCCGTGACCTCCGTTTCTCCGCGTGAATTCGACTGCGAAATCACGGATCAGTGGGTCGTGATCTCGTACCAGACGGTACGCAGCTCGGGGCTGATGCGGAAGCTCAGCTTGCCGTCGGCCCGGGTGCTGGGCACCTCGGCGATGCGGGCGCCGCGTCCGTCCAGGGCCCACACCGCCAGGCCCGGGGTGGTGGTGGCGAGTTCGATCGCCGCGCTCACCCCGGTCACCTGCACCTCGCCGGTCCAGGCCTTGGTCGCGCTGCGGCGGTCGGCGGTCCAGGCCAGGCCGCTGTTCTCGGCCTTGTCCACCGCCACCAGCAGCATGCGCTGCGACTCGCCCAGCGCCTTGCCATCGCGGCTGGCCAGCGCCACCGCGGCGTAGCTGCGCGGATTGGCGTCCGCCGCCACCTGCAGGTTGCCGGCGCGCACCGTCTCGGCCCGAGTTGGTCACGCCGGTGCTGCAGGTGGTGCAGTGCATCGTCACGCGCCATCTGCTGGGGCAGGCCGGACTCGCGGACGACGAGGGTC
>JAFLCQ010000120.1 GCA_017302815.1 Planctomycetota bacterium | reverse complement strand
GCAGTCGCCGCCGCGCCTGTGGCCGCCGTCGCCCAGGGCGAGCACGACAAGCACTACATCTACCCCGACGAGGTCTTCATCGACGACCAGGCCTTCACCGGCCAGGGCTACCACTACGTCGAGCTGGCCAAGGTGAAGCAGGCCCCGACCGCCGAGCGCAAGGGACAGGGGGAGTTCTTCCCCATCGTGAAGGGCAAGGAGGTGTGGACCGAGCACGCCTGGACCAGCCGGATCGCCACCCAGGCCGACATCGTCCTCGGCCAGACCGTGATCGTGTTCGAGGACAACATGCGCGACAGCGCCTACGACGCGCCTGCCGACAAGAAGGATGCCCGCACCGGCCGCTGGTTCATCTGCCGCATCACCGACGTCTCCGACCTCTTCAAGCAGCAGGTCACCGTCGCCGGCCACTACACGGCCTTCATCGCCAACCTGCGCGTCGCAGCGCCTTTGCGCTAGGGTGGTTTGCTCTAGGGGCTGGCGCCCCTAGGACCCCCGGGCTTTGTCGCGGCTCGGTTTCGTCGCTGCGCTCCAAAACCGTGGCGGCATCGGCTTCGCCGATTGTATGCCGCCACCGCCGCTCGGCGCCCGCCAACGCTACGCGTTGGACTGTCACCAATGCAGACACGCCCCGCGCAATACCGCGCGGGGCGTGTCGTTCGTGGGGTCTGGGCAGCCCTGCACCCCGACGACACGTCGTGCGCGGCAATGGATCAACTGTGCCTCGGGGCGTGGGGCGCCAGCCCCACATCGCATCGGAGCGCGCAGCGCGACCGGGCGCCGAGGGGTGGTGGGCGGATACAATGGGCGAAGCCCATCCGCCCACGGTTTTCGAGCGCAGCGAGAAAACCGAACCCCGACAAAGCCCGGGGTAGGCCGCCAGGCCGTAGGGGCGAAGCCCCTGAAAGCAAAAAGGGCGAAGCCCCTGAAAGCCTAATGCCGGAAATGGCGGACCGCGGTGAACACCATGGCGATGCCGGCCTTGTCGCAGGCCTCGATCACGCCCTGGTCGCCCTTGCTGCCGCCGGGCTGGACGATGGCGGTGACGCCGGCGTCGATCAGCTTCTGCGGACCGTCGGGGAAGGGGAAGAAGGCGTCGCTGCCCGCGACCGCGCCATGGGCGCGCGCGCCGGCGAGGCGCACGGCGATGTCGGTCGAGTTGACGCGGCTCATCTGGCCGGCGCCGGCGCCGACCAGCTCGCGGTCCTTGACGATGCAGATGGCGTTGGACGACAGGTGCTTCACCACCGGCCAGGCGAAGGCGAGGTCGGCCAGCTCGGCGGCGGTGGGCGCGCGCTTGGTGACCACCTGCAGCTTGGCCGGATCCCAGCCCAGGGTGTCGTAGTCCTGCACCAGCACGCCGCCGAGGACATTCTTGAGGTACTTGGCACCGGCCGGGATCGCACCGGGCGCGCCGACCGCCAGCAGGCGGACGTTGGCCTTCCACTTCGGCTTGGTGGTGAGGATCGCGAGCGCCTCGGCGCTGAACGACGGCGCGATCACCACCTCGACGAACTGGCGGGTGCACATCGCCTCGGCGGTGGCGGCGTCGACCTCGCGGTTGAGGGCGATGATGCCGCCGAAGGCGGCCTGCGGATCGCCGTCGTAGGCGCGCTCGAAGGCAGCGGAAAGCTGGTCGCGGGCGGCGCAGCCGCATGGGTTGGCGTGCTTGATGATGGCGCAGGCCGGGCCGCTGAACTCGGTGACCAGGCGCCAGGCCCCGTCGGCGTCCATCAGGTTGTTGTAGGACAGCTCCTTGCCGTTGAGCTGCTTCAGCTTGGTGACGCCGGCCACGCCGGGCAGGCGCACGTCGTAGAGGGCGGCGCGCTGGTGCGGGTTCTCGCCATAGCGCAGGTCCTGCACCTTCTTGGCCGGGACGGCGAACTCGGCCGGCAGGGCCTCCTCCGCCGGATCGCCGGCGATGCGGGTCAGCTCGTCGGCGATCAGGGCGTCGTAGCGCGCGGTGGTGCGGAAGACGGTGCGGGCGCACTTCTGGCGGAAGGCCAGGGTGGTGTCGCCGGCGTTGGCGGCCATCTCGGCCAGGCAGCGGGCGTAGTCGGCGGGATCGACGATGACGGTGACGAAGGCGTGGTTCTTGGCAGCGCTGCGCAGCATCGAGGGGCCGCCGATGTCGATCTTCTCGATCTTGTCGGCGGTGGTGCTGCCGGCCTTGTCGGCGGTGGCCTCGAAGGGATAGAGGTTGACCACCACCAGGTCGATCATGCCGATGCCGTTGGCCTTGGCGGCGGCGGCGTGGTGGGCGTCGTCGCGCACGCACAGCAGGCCGCCGTGGATCTTGGGATGCAGGGTCTTCACCCGGCCGTCCATCATCTCGGGGAAGCCGGTGTATTCGGCGACCTCGATCACCGGGATGCCGGCGTCCTTGAGCGCCTTGTAGGTGCCGCCGGTCGACAGCAGCTCGACGCCCTGGCCATGCAGGGCCTTGGCGAAATCGACGATGCCGGTCTTGTCGAAGACGGAGAGGAGGGCGCGCTTGATCATGGCGTAGGGTCCGAGGTCCGAGGTCCGAGGTCCGAGGTCCGAGGTCGATCGACCACGGACCCCTTGGCTGGGCGGCCGGATGCTCGCGCGCAGGCCGGGCTGGCAAGCCCTTCCCCACCCGCCAGCACCGATGACCATCCGGCATGACTGGACCCCGGACCCCGGACCCCGGACCCCGGACCCGCCCGCGCCGCTTGGCGCGAGCGCTGGGCCTCTTCGCCCTCCTGCCCCTGGGCATAGTCGTCCTGGGCATGGCTTCATGCCAAGGCCGTCTGATCTATCCCGGCCAGCGCTACGCCCAGGTCATGTGGGAGAGGATCCCGCCCGACATCGAGGCGGTGAAGTACCGCACCGACCAGGGCGAGCAGGTCTCCTTCTACAAGAAGCCGCGCAGCGGCGGCGAACCCAAGCGCCTGTGGCTGGTATGCAACGGCAATGGTGGTTACGCCCTGGCCTGGCCCGACCTGCTGCCGATGGCGCACGACCGCGAGGCCGGCTATCTGCTGCTGGAGTATCCCGGCTACGGCTTCAGCGAGGGTTCCTGCACCCCCGCGCGCATCCTGGCCTCCAGCGAGGCGGCGGTGGATGCCTTGCGCTCCCGCCTGGCCCTGCCGCCGGGTGAGTTCGACGCCCGCCTCTCGGTGTTCGGGCATTCCCTCGGCGCCGCCGCCGCGCTGCAGTATGCCGCCCGCCACCGCGTGCAGCGCATCGTCCTGGCCGCCCCCTTCACCACCATGGTCGACATGGGCCACCACCTGCTGTTCTGGCCCTGCGGGCAGCTGATCTGGCACCGCTTCGACAACGTCGCCCGGCTGGCGGAGGTGGCGCGGCAGGAGCCGCGCCCGTCGGTGCTGATCCTGCACGGCGGCGACGACACGATGATCCCGCCAGCGATGTCGGCCGAGCTGGCCGCGCCCTATTCCGGCTGGGTCGAGCGCCGGGTCGTCCCCGGCGTCGACCATGACGACATCGTCCTCGACGCGGTGCGGGGCCTAGCCGCGCCCTGAACGCACCCGGCGGCTGCGGCGGCGCGGCGGGTCGACCGCCAGCGCGACCTTGCCGTGCAGGACGCAACCCGCCTCGGCCGGCCGGCACTGCGGGATGCCCCGGCGGAGGCAGGCCCCGCTCTGGGGGTCGATATGGGGGCAGCCGTAGTTCATCTGCGCTTCACGGCGCAGCATATGCATGGACCGGTGCGGCAAAGCGTGCATGACCCGGGGCGCTTCACGGGGGCCCGCCTAGGCACTTCACAGCCCGGCGCAGCCCCCTAGGGTGCTCGTCCCACCGGCAATCACGCCATCCCGAGGACCCCATGTACATCGAAGACGTCAAGGCCCGCCAGATCATCGACTCCCGTGGCAACCCGACCATCGAGGTCGATGTCGTCCTGGAGGACGGCACCCTCGGCCGCGCCGCCGTGCCCTCGGGCGCGTCCACCGGCGCCTACGAGGCCGTCGAGCTGCGCGATGGCGACAAGACGAAGTACCTCGGCAAGGGCGTCCTCAAGGCCGTCGCCAACGTCAACGAGAAGCTCGGCCCCGAGCTGGTCGGCCTCGACGCCCGCGAGCAGCGCGCCATCGACGCCAAGATGATCGAGATCGACGGCACCGAGAACAAGGCCAACATGGGCGCCAACGCCATCCTCGGCGTCTCGCTGGCCACCGCCAAGGCCGCCGCCCAGTCGCTGGGCCTGCCCCTCTACCGCTACATCGGCGGCACCAACGCCCGTCAGCTGCCCCTGCCGATGGCGAACATCATCAACGGTGGCAAGCACGCCGACAACAAGGTCGACTTCCAGGAATTCATGGTGATGCCGGTGGGCGCCAAGACCTGGTCGGACGCCATCCGCCAGGTGTGCGAAGTGTTCCACGCCCTCAAGGGCGTGCTGAAGAAGGCCGGCCACAACACCGCCGTCGGCGACGAGGGCGGCTTCGCCCCCAACATCGACAACGAAGAGGCCCTCAAGTTCATCATGGAGGCCATCGTCAAGGCGGGCTACCAGCCCGGCCGCGACAAGGACTTCGCCATCGCCCTGGACTGCGCCTCCTCCGAGCTGTTCGACGAGGGCGGCAAGAAGGGCTACAAGTTCTGGAAGTCGAACCCCTCGAAGCTGTTCTCGGCCGAGGAGATGGTCGGCATCTACAGCAAGTGGATCGACACCTATCCGATCATCTCGATCGAGGACGGCCTCGACCAGGACGACTGGGCCGGCTACACCAAGTTCACCCAGTCGCTGGGCAAGAAGATCCAGATCGTCGGCGACGACTTCTTCGTCACCAACCCCAAGCGCCTGCGCGAGGGCATCGAGAAGAACGCCTGCAACTCGATCCTGGTCAAGGTCAACCAGATCGGCTCGCTGACCGAGACCCTGGACGCGGTCGAGATGGCGCAGAAGGCCGGCTACACCGCCGTCCTGTCGCACCGCTCGGGCGAGACCGAGGACGCCACCATCGCCGACATCGCGGTCGCCACCAACTGCGGCCAGATCAAGACCGGCTCGGCCTCGCGCACCGACCGCATCGCCAAGTACAACCAGCTGATCCGCATCGAGGAGGAGCTGGGCGCCCAGGCCCGCTTCCTCGGCCTGAAGTCGTTCTACAATCTGTACCGCTGAACGACGCACGTCCGCTTCCGGACGCGCCCCGCGACCCCTGGCCGATGGCCAGGGGTCGCGTGTTTTCCAGCCTGCTGTATCCTATCGCCGCCAGGGGATCGCCCTGCCCCGGCCTCCGGATAGCATCACGCATGGCCTATGACAATCCGGTCATCCCCGGCTTCCACCCCGATCCCAGCGTCTGCCGGGTCGGGGAGGACTACTACCTCGCGACCTCGTCCTTCGAGTACTTCCCCGGCGTACCGCTCTTCCACAGCCGCGACCTGGTGCACTGGCGGCAGCTCGGCCACGTCCTCGACCGCGCGACGCAGCTGCCGCTGCACGGCGCGAAGGCCTCGGGCGGGATCTATGCGCCGACCCTGCGGCACGCCCGCGGCCGCTTCTGGATGGTCACCACCAATGTCAGCGCCGGGGGCGGCAGGCAGCTGATCTGCCATGCCGAGGATCCGGCCGGACCATGGTCCGAGCCGGTGGTCGCCCACCTGGGCGAGATCGATCCCTCGCTGACCTTCGCCGACGACGGGCGGGTCTATCTCCAGGCCTCAGGCGGCCGGCGCGGCATCGTGCAATGCGAGATCGATCCCGAGACCGGGACGGCGCTGTCGTCCGAGCAGGTGCTGTGGACCGGCGCAGGCTGGCGCTACCTGGAAGGACCGCATCTCTTCCAGCGCGGCGGGTGGTGGTACCTGCTGTGCGCTGAGGGCGGCACCGAGGCGGCGCACTGCGTGACCATCGCGCGCAGCCGTTCGCCGTGGGGCCCCTTCGAGGGCTGCCCGCGCAATCCCATCCTGACCCATCGCGGCCTCGACACGCCGCTGCAGAACACCGGTCACGCCGATCTGATCCAGGACCATGCCGGCGGCTGGTGGATGGTCTTCCTCGCGGTGCGCGGGATCGGCTATCCGCCCGCGCACCATCTCGGCCGCGAGACCTGCCTGGCGCCCGTCACCTGGGACGCCGACGGCTGGCCGGTGGTCAACCGCGGCGCGGCGGTGGAGCCGCGGATGGACGTGCCCACGCTGCCGGTGCATCCCTGGCCCACCCCGCCGGCACGCGACCGCTTCGCGGGACCCGGGCTGGCGCCGTGCTGGAACTGGCTGCGCAACCCGCTTCCCGGCTCGTGGTCCGCGGGTCCTGACGGCCTCCGCCTCGTGGCGACTCCCTGGCGCCTGGACGACAACGAGGCCCAGGCGTGGATCGGGCGGCGGCAGCAGCACCTGGCCTGCCGATTCAGCGCCCAGCTGTCCGAGCTGTCGGGCGGCGATGGCGCCGAGGCCGGCATCACGGTGCGCGCCTGCGAGACGCATCATGACGATCTCGCCGTGGCGCTGCGCGGGGGACGACGGGTGCTGCTGCTGCGCCGCCGCATCGGTCTATTGTCGGTGGTGGTGGCCGAGCGCGACGTCGGCGACGGGGCGGTGGAGCTGGGCATCGACGCCGAACCCGAGCTCTACCGCTTCGGCCTGCGCCGGCCCGACGGCGGCCTCGACGAGCTGGGCCGCGGAGAGACGCGCTACCGCTCGACCGAGATCGCCGGCGGCTTCACCGGCGTATTCCTGGCCATGTACGCGCAGGGTCCCGGCGCCCAGGCCCGGTTCCCGCACGCCGACTACGCCGGGCTGTGAAACGACGCACCCCCGGCCAAGGGCCGGGGGTGCGCATCGCCGCCAGCGCGGATCGGACTACTTCTTCGACCAGGGCAGCAGCTTGGTGGCGTCGAGCAGATCGGCGAGCGCGAGCTGCCCCTCGCCGCCGAACAGCGTCACCTGGCCGACGGCGCCGGCGCTTTCGCCCTCACCGACCGCGAGCCAGGGGCCGCTGGCGGGCTTCACCGCCACCGGCGTCGCCAGGACGCAGCGCTGGTTCAGGATCAGGGCCACCAGCTGGGCGGCGACCTGCGACACGTCATCGCCAACCGCGACCACGGCCAGGGCGCCGGGGCCCTGGCGCATCATGCGCTGGATCTGCTGCGAACGCGTCCGCACTGCGGTGAGGAGGGCTGCCTCCTCGGTGAAGGGGCGGCCGTTGGCGCGCGCCTCGGCGACGCCGACCAGGATCGGCACCAGGGCGGCGGCCGGCTCATCGGCCGGACGCAGGGTCCACACCGCGCGCTGCAGGCGCTCCTGGGCAACCGGCGCGTTGCGGGTATCGAGGGCCTCGATCACCGCATCCTGCGTCTCCTTGATGCGCCCATCGCGCGAGCGGACGAGGGCGCGGGTGCGCGGGAGCCCGCGCGGCGCCTGCGGGGTCGAGCCGTCGGCCGGGAAGCGCGGCAGGCCGTCGACGATGAGCTGGCTGATCGAGCTGCCGTTCTTCACCAGCTGGGCGACGCGCTTCAGCTCCTGCACCTGGTGCGCGGAGTAGGCGCGGTAGCCGTTGGCGCGGCGGCGGGGGTTGGGCCAGCCGTAGCGCAGCTCCCAGATGCGCAGCACGCTCGGCGACAGGCCGCACGCCTTCGATGCGTCGTTGATGTTCAGCGCCGGAGCGGGGCTGGCCGGAGCAGCGGCGGGCGCGGTCGGGGCGGTGGGGATGAGCGTGGCGGTCATGGTCGATCCTTCTCCCTCGGTCGAGGGCGGCTGGTCGCGGTCCCGAATGAGGACGGCCGCGAAACCTGAGGCCATTGTACACGTTTCCGCGCGATGCAACTCCTTGCAGATCAATAAACCGATACACATGTCCGGATTTCGCTTGGTGGCTGTGGAAGGCTGCAGCAGAGGACTGGCACGGCATGTGAAGCACCGCCAACCGCCGTTCCGGCATGGTCTTGCCGCGACCGTCGGGGACCTGTCGCGAGGGTGCGGGCAGCCTCAAAGGCCCGGCTCCCGGTCACGGTCACGGGAGTGCATCGCCCCGGCTCCCGGACGGCACGTCCCGACTTGCCAGTCGCCCCTCCCGGTTAGCGTCGTCCCTCCCTGGAGACGACATGTCCGACGCCCGTCATGCCTACGCCGACCTCTGCATCGCCGCCGCCACCGCCCTGGCCGCGGTGCCCGCCTCGCACAAGCCCGACGTCCTGGTCGGCTTCGACGGCTTCATCGACGATATCGTCGATCTGGTCGACAAGCGCATCTCGCCCAAGGAATACACCCGGCTGAAGACGATCACCGACTTCGGCAACAAGGTGCTGGCCGCGGCCGGCAAGAGCGCCGGCATCGGTGCGGTGACCAAGATCACCAAGCTCGGCGGCAACGGCCCGATCATGGCCAACGCGCTGTGCGCCCAGGATGCCGCCGTCACCGCCATCGGCATCCTCGGCGAGCCCGCCATCCACCCGGTGTTCCAGCCCCTGGCCGCGCGCGCCAAGCAGACCATCTCGCTGGGCAACGCCGCCGTCACCACCGCCCTCGAGTTCGAGGACGGCAAGGTGATGCTGAACTTCAGCGATCCCATGGCGACCATCACCTTCGACCACGTCGCCGCGCGCTGCGGCGGCGTCGCCGGCCTGAAGGAACTGCTCAAGCGCTCGGCCGGCATCGCCAGCGTCAACTGGTCGCAGACTCCGGGCATGACCGACATGTGGCGCCGCCTGGCCAAGGAGATCCTGCCCGGCCTGCGCAGCGACCGCCCCCTCTTCTTCGTCGACCTCGCCGACCCGCACCGCTGCCCGGCCGAGCAGATCAAGGACGGCATCGCCGCCCTGCAGGATCTGCAGAAGCACGTCGACGTCGTGCTGGGCCTCAACGAGAACGAGTGCCGGCAGATGTGCTCGATCTTCGGCATCGCCTACCCGGACAAGCAGCCCGAGTGGGAGGCCGCCCGCGAGGCCTGCGTCGCCCTGCGCCAGAAGTTCGGCTTCTCCCGCGTCATGTGCCATCTGGTGAAGAGCAGCGCGGTGGCCTGGGAGGGCGGCAGCACCTCCGCCGACGGCTTCTGGGAGCCCAAGCCCAAGATCACCACCGGCGCCGGCGACCACTACAACGCCGGCTTCTTCGGCGCCCTGCTCGCGGGCATCGCCCCGGCGCAGTGCCTGCAGATCGGCGGCGCCACCAGCGGCCACTACGTGCGCACCGGCGATTCGCCGACCCGCGCCCAGGTGGTCTCCTTCCTGCGCCACGCCGCGCAGGGATCCGCCAAGGCCTGACGCGGCGGCGGGGCGGGACGTCAAGGGGTCGGTGCGGACACGCACCGGCGCGCCTTGCCATCCCGCCTCCCGCTCCTACAGATCCGCTCCCCCAGCCGACCGCACCCGTGACCACCCGTTCCGTCAACGACATCACCGCCGCCTGGCCGCAGATCGTGGCCCTGGTCCGCGACCAGACCGGCAACGTGGCCGGCGTGCGCCTGTGGCTGGACACCGCGCGGGTGCGCGCGGTCGGCATCGAGGAGCAGCACCTCGTCATCGAGTGCCCGACCCCGACCTGGTCGCACCAGCTGAGCTCGCGCTTCGGCCCGGCGATCTGCTCCGCCCTGGCCG
>JAFLCQ010000012.1 GCA_017302815.1 Planctomycetota bacterium | reverse complement strand
GCGTCTGACCGGGAGGCAAGAGCGTGCTCTACAGGGAAAACGGCCAGTTCAGGACTTCCTACGCCGCCTCCCTGCACCACATTGGTGAAGGGCTCGGATCGTGGAAGAACGTGTCCGCTCCGTTCCTCTGGTCCTCCATGTGCATCCATCGCCGTGCCCAGGGTCACAGCAGGTGCAGCGACGGCTGCACGCACAGCGCCGGCCGGCAGCGAAGATGGCGGCATCATGCCGACCCATCCCTGCCCCAGCCGCCGCCACGCCCCCAAGCCGGCCGTCCGCACCCCGCGGCGCCCCCGCCAAAGCGCGGATGGCGACGCCCTCGCCCGCATCGAGCAGCTCTGGCTTGCCCGCCTCGACCACGCCTCCGCCGGCGGCCTGCCCGCGGGCTGAATGCCGCTCAGCTGTCGGCGCCGCCCCCGCCATCGGAGGAGCCGGCGTCGCAGGAATCGGATCTCCAGCCCGAGGCGCCACCCGAGGCGGCGCCGGCATCGTAGCTGGATCCGCCGTCCGATGACAACGATCACGCTCCGGCGACGGCGCCGCCATGCCCCGACCAGCATGCTATGGACTGCGGCTGATCCGCCCAATGCCGCCCGGCACGATCGTATCATCAATGGTCAGATCGAGACCATCAGGCGAAACCGGTGTGATGACGCCCGCGTCCTGGACACGGATGTGCAGCGATTCACCACCTTCGATGATTGCATCTGGCAATGCACGCAGTTCCACCTGGGCTGTGGCCTGCCCGGCAGGGATCCGGACGAGCAGGCCACCTGTGATCAACGTCGCCCCGCGAACCTCAACATCGCCGACCAAGGTCGCCAATCCATGCACGGCGAGATGTACGTCCACATCACCAACCAGATCGTCCAGTCGGGTCACCGTCAACAGGCTCATGTCCTGTCCGCCTTCAACCAGCACCCGGCGATCCACCTGCAGCGACACAGGGATGCGCAAGGTCTGCAGCCTGACAGGTACCGGGACGCTGGAATTCAGAGCACGTCCGGCACCCGGCACCTGCGAACCCCAGACCCAGGCGTTGCCGGCGCTGGTCACCAGGTAGGAGATGTCCTGGCCTGCAGCCAGGCTCGCGACAACCCCATCGAAGCCGTCGATCGGCACTGGCCGGGCAAATGATGTCGCCCCACCGGCGGCCAAGCCGGTTCCGGCCGCCCACAGCCTGCCCGCGGCATCCCGCATAACGATATGATCCCTACCTACGGCAAGGTCGGTGATGCCGGCATGGACCTGCACCCAAGTACCCGTTGTGGAGGAGTTGTCGAACCAACGCCAAGCAGTGCCATCGACATCGACCACGACAGGGAAGGCCCCTGCGAAGATCGAGCGGACAGGGGTAGGAGGCGTAAGCAGCTGGGGCACCGTTGTCGACGTCATATAACCCATGCGACCTGCATACCACAGACCACCCGCTGCATCCAACCACAGGGTGAAGCTCCAGCCCGAGGCGATGGCGATGGTGTTCGCAACCGGCGACGCGATCGGTGCCGTAGCTCGCACGCCAGTACCATTGCCGAGCATACCATAATCGTTGCTGCCTAGCAGGCTCCATTGGCCGTTCGAAGATCGCATCGCGATCTGACCGCGCCCTCCCGACAGCACGTCCACCGCCGTGACGCCGAGCACAGGACGCGGGAACCAATCGATACCACTAACCCCAGCGAAAGTGAGGCTGCCATCGATAGCACTCATGAATCGCTGACTGTCGGTGACCGCCAGGACGGATGCCTGGCCCAGCATCGGTTCAAGGAGGTTGTCGAAACGCCATACCCCGCCATCACCATCGGCAGCCGCCGCATTGCCCGCGGTGGCGACCACTCGCTGCAGACCGACATCATCATCAGCGATAGCCACCCAGGCCGTGGCGCCCGGGACCGTCATCCAAACCAACTCATCGCCTTCCGCAACTTCATCCTGCAGTGCATGGATGGTCACGTCGATGGACGCCATACCAGGAGCGAAGGACAGCGTCGATGGCTGCACTGTGAAGTCCGTGCCTTCGCCATCGCCACGCACGCTCCACCACGACGGGGCGTAACCTTGTGCAAGGTCACCACTCCGGCTGACCCGGATCACGGCGTCCTGGGTGCCGGACTCCTGGGCAAAACGTTGGATGACGGCAACCAGCAGATCAGGTTCCGGCGCGGACGGATCACGCACGATGACCGCAGCATCGGCGAACGATCCATCAGACGATGGCCCAGCCCATATCGACAGAGCGCCGAGACCGGCGTCGGATGCCGCGTCCACGAACAAAACGATCGATGCCTGGCCTGGCGCGAATTCGATCAAGGCCGCACCACTGCCATCGAGGACCAGCGGGGCGGCATCGGGCGAACCGATCCGCACCGCGATGCCTGTCAATGCACCAGAGACCTGCAGGCCGACAGCGGAGGAGTTCTCCACGCTTCCGCTCCGACGCAGTTCCCACACCGGGACGGGCTGATCACCACGTACGATATCCGAAACGATGACATCGAGCCCCAGGACGCCTGCGCCATCCAGTCCGAATTCGGTACCGATCAGCACAGGACGCGGCACCTCGTAGACCGGCCCCCGCACCGCGGCACCACGCCCCCATGTATAAAGACTGCCATCCCTGGTCATGGCATACGCTGCCCCCTCGAATTTGGCGATCCGGACCACATCCGAGACACCATCGATCAGCGCTGCGCCTGCAGTACCTGGAATGCCGCCACCCTGAGATGGATCCCACGCCAGAACATCCCCATCTTCATTCAAGGCGATATTGCCGGCAACATCGACGATCCGATGCGCGATCGGGGCATCCGTGACAACATACTGGCCATAGCCGTAGTTGAGCGGATACAGCTGTCCGTCCGACATCAGCACGTATCCAGCACTGACATCGACCACCCGTCTGGCATCGTCGCTAGGCCAGGGCAGGAAGATCTGCGTCTCTGTCCGATCACTCACGGATGTGATCGTTCGGCCATCGACCACGATCATGTCATTGCGTGCATCATCGAAAATCATCGTCCCGGCGATCTGCCCATTCTGCATGACAAGGCCATCCCAGCCGCGGGTGAAGAGGGAAACCATGCCATCCGAGCGCTGCACGGCCAAGTTGGCGCCGCTGGCCATCAAGCCGATCGCTCCGTACACAGGGGCATGCCCCGACCAATACACAGTGACGAGTTCCCCGGTCTCAGGATCCACGTATTCCTCGGTCATCTGCTCAAGCAGCGGCTGGAATTCATCGGACCAGTCCGATTGCTGGTAGAGATATCCGGCCTGGCTGATGGCGACGGGTCGCCAGCCGGCTGTCACGGCACACAGCGGCCCGGCAATCAGGGATGCGTCGTCGTCGTACAATGCTTCCAGGGGCCAATAGACAGGATGGGGCGCGAAATTGTCTGACCAGGCGGAGACCGACCCATGACCATTGAACGCCGTACCCCTGCCTGTGTCAGCATGGATGGAGGCCGGATGACGATCCTCAACCGACAGCACCAGGGGTTGCCCGGCCAGCACGGCGCCGCTGCTGACCCCGACGGTCAACAGACGGCGCGGCAGGCCGATCACGGCATCATCGTCGGCCCGGATCTGGCAAAACGCGACGCTGGACCCTGGCAGGATGGTCGCGATGGCCGCGGACTGGCCATCCATCGGTGATAGGCCAGATGCCAGTTCCAAGATGACGGTCGTCTCATGCTCGACCGGATACTTCGTCCTCACCTGGATGCCCACCGCATCACCTTGCCGCACGATCCCCTTGGGGCCTTCGATCGTGACACGTGCCGGCTCTCGCGACTCATCATCGAGAACCGACACATGCGTGTAATAGCGGTCCGTGTCGATCGAACAGGATGCACTGGCCAAGGAGATCTGGATATAACCATCGACCTCCTGCAGGATCTCGTCATCGCTCGGCACGATAGGTATGGAGACAGTCGTTGTACCTGCCGGTATCACGATGAGTCCAGTGGTCGGACCCTGGAAAGCCGCCGATCCAGAAGCATACCAACGCACGTCGGCATCGGATGCGAGTGCACGGGAGAGGGTGGCCTCCACCATGACGCCCTCGTCCGCATCCTCCCGAACCGACACAGCGTTCGTGGCCATCGCGATGACCACAGGTGCAGCAGACCGATCCCGCATCCACAGCAGTCGCTCAGTATAGTAGCCTTCTGCGGTCAATGGACCAGGATCCGCAATGGCTAGGCGCACCAGGGTAGGATCCTCTGAAATGGCCGGCGTAGCGGCGACCTGATAGGATACATTCGCCGTTGTGCTGCCAGCTGGGATCCGGACGGCAACGATTCCCGCCCCATCGCGAGCCGGACTAGTCGAAAAGCGCTGATCCGCAGAGCCACTGCCGCTGATCGCCAGGCGCACATCGCACGGAAGCGTGCGATCGCCGGCGATGCGCATGACACTTATGCTGCCGCTGACTGAACCGCTGGTCGGCTCATATGCCAACATAGGCGAATCGCCGCTGAAACGCGCCACAGGCGGATCGGTATCGCCCACGGTCACATACACGCCGTAGGGCATGACTCCCGTCCCCGCGTCAGGCGAGAGCACGATCCGCACGGACTCGTCGGGTTCACTGTCGGCATCGTCGGCGGCTGCGATCTGGAAAGTCGTCGTAGCCTGTCCGATCGCGAATGCCGCTGTGCCTTCTGACACAGCGAAGTCCGCCAATCCCGCCCTGCCCCACATGGGGGAATCCGGGGCGAGCGCCCACCGCACCTGGGCTGGGCGATCGGTTAGCCCGCGGCGACGCAGGGTGACTGTGACCGCAGCGCCTTCTCGGACAGAGTAGGAGGAGGCGGTGAACTCCACCGTCGCCAGGTCGCCATCATCGACCAGATCGAAAGAGAGGGTCGAGGGCGGCGTCGTCTGCGCCTCGCCTGACGGGTACATGGAGACGGTGATCTGACGCAGGTCATCGCCACGATCGTTCTGGCCGGCTGTGATGGTCCTGGTCAGGGCGTCGACGCCGATCGGGAAATCCCAGCTCGCGTCGATGCCTACCAACTGCGCAGATCCCTGGCTGACGTAGTAGCCGAGATAGAGCGATGCTTGTCGATCCAGGAACTGGGTCCGTCGCACCGTGATGGCGATGCCGGCATCCCCCTCGACAATCGTCGTTCGATCTCCGTGCACGGAGAAGAGGCTGGCATCATCGCCGATCGTGACGGCGCCGGCGACTGTGGCCCCAAGGCGGTATGCCGGCGCAGTGACGATGGCCATCGTCACCTGCTTGGTCGGATTGCGCGTCGAATCATCGATTGCCGTGACTGGAATATCGACTGACAGTGCGCCAGCCGGGATCACCGTCGTGGTCGGCAACGGCAGGGCACCGGTGCCGCCGGGCTGCAGTACGACCGCCAGAGGCTGGTCGACGGAACCGTCACGCACGATGCGGATCAGGCCCTGATCCGAGGAGCGTTCGACCGCGAGGGCATCCGGCACCTGCAAGCTCAGAAGGGGCAATGCCGTGTCCTGCGTATCCACAATCGGCATGGCGGCTGCCGCAGCCGATGGATCGATGAGATAGCCGGTACCAGGCTGGAGTTCGAGGACCAGATCCTCAGTTCCTTCCACCAGCGCATCGGTACGGACCGGCACGCTGATCGTCACCGGCGTCGTCCCGACGTTGGTGCTGCCGGTCATGGCTGCAGCCCAGCTGATGTCCGCCGTATTCGCCGCCGGTCCGGTCAGACGATAGGAAATGGTACGGTTGCCGCTCGAGCCCTCGAGCCATATGCGGAACTGCGCGCTCCGCCCCTCCTGGCCTCCGGTGGTGACCGCGGCGACCCTGGCGATGCGCAAGGGATCGTAGATCGTGACGGGGACCACGGTCCCGCCATCTGCCGGATCGCCATCCTGCCGCAGGCGTATGCGCAGCGACTCGGGCATCTCGCCCTGGGCATCGGCCACTGCCTGCACAGGGATGTCGACCTGCGACATGGCGGGACCAAGGGCTATCTCCGCCGGGAGATCCAGGATGTAGTCCGCACCTTCGGTCGCGGTCGCACCTTCCAGCAATGTGGCGTGCAGCCGAACCCCCGAGTCCGCGGCATAGCCCTGCCGTTGCACCCTGATCACGCCACTGGAGCCCTCGACGACCGCCAGCGATCCGGTCACCGACCAGGGCTCATGGATCTGGAGATCCGCCCTGGAAATCGGAACGGTGAACCCTGCTGGGGTCTCGCTGATAACCAGGCTTAAACGTTCACCAGGGTCTGTCACGGCATCACGGATCGCCTCGATGGACAAGGCCAGTGTCGCATAGGTCGACCGCGGCTGGGTGGCGATGCGCAGGCGGGTAGGCGGTGGCACGAAGTCCTGCCTCGCGACAGCGCCATCCTCGACCAGGGCGCAGGCAAGGTCGATCGTAGGCGGCAGTATGCCATGCGTTGTCCGTGCCGTCACGTTCATGGTGACGGATCCGCCTTCATACACCCCGAGCTGGTACGAGGTATCGAAGCCGATCGTAATGATGGCTTCCGCATCGGCGATCACCGTATTTACCCGACTGGGGGGATAACTCCCGAGACCATAGCCGACACCAGGCTGGACCTGGACACTCAGTCCGGCCGAGTCGTTCTGGGCGGGATCATGGATTCCGATGATGTCGATGACCGCCTGGGACTGGCCAGCTGCGATGCGCACCGTCTGCGGCAACGCCACGATCCTGCCGGCTACCGCCGGGCCGGAGGCCGTGATGGCCACATCGATGGACTGGCGCAGATCGCCGGCACGGACCAGAAGCAGCCCAAGGCGTTCATCCTCACGCATCCGGCTAGGGAAGCTGGCAAACGCCACGGTGGGCAGCTCGTTGTCCTGGATCAGCAGCGAGACCTCGTTGGCATCGCCGATACGCGAACCAGGCTCCACCCACGTGATGGATGCCGTCACCACTTCGTCGCCTTCGACTTCGGCATCGTCGTAGGGTATGACGGGGATCAGCACCGAGGCCTGGCCAGCAGGCACCACGATATCGGAGTGGAGGGTGGCGAAATCCGACCCGGCGTAGGCCGATCCGCCGAGGGACACTTGTACCCGGCCGGCGGCAGAGGCATCGCCGGTACGCACCAGGCGCATCATCGCCGGCGCCAACATCTCGCCTTCGATGCAACTGGGAGTGACGACCTCGAGCATGTAGCTTGGCCCCGGCGTCGCATCAGCCAGTGCGATGGAGCGCTCGGCTGCATCGACAACGGCCGTCGCATCCGGCACCATCGCGACCAGCAGGGTTTCTTCGCTCTCGACCTCTGCATCTGCGACCACGACGATGTCGATGATCGCTGTGCTCGAACCGGGCTCGAATTCCAACTGCGCCGGCAGGTCCTCGATGTCAGTGGTCGCACCATGCCATTGCAGCGGAATGGACAGGCCATCCACCACCGGCGCACCACTGCGCACTGCGATCAGGCGTCCGCTCTGGCCTTCCGCCAGGCGTGCGGGGGTGCTCTGCCAGGTCACGCGCGGCAATGGCGCCGCCTGATCGTCGTCGGCGACGGTGATGCGGAGGGTCGGCGGCCTGCCGACGTTGGCGGCGCCGTCGGCCGTCAGGCGCACAACCATGGATTCATCGCCTTCGATGCCGGTATCCTGGACCGGCTGCAGGGCCATCGCCAGCTCCGGCTGGTCAACGGCGAAAGACAGCTGTTCCGGCACCCCGGTGAGATCGCCCGGCAGCGACAGCGATCCGCCGCCGCGGACGACAGCCACCGCCAGCGGCGCAGCGAGGTCTCCCGAACGGCGGACGGGGACCGGGATCTCCGGACCGTCTTCGGACAGGTTGGCATCGGCAGCGCCCAGACGGACGGTATGCCGATGGATCGGGGCCCGACCAGGCGCCACGCGAGCCAGCGCCGAACGCGGATCGGCCTGCCGATGCTGGTTGGCTCCCATGCCCCACACCTCGCCGCTGCGCGTCAGCAGCAACGCATGCTCGTCGCCCAGGGCGAGGCCGACCAGGCCAGGCAGATCCTCGATCACGGCAGGCTCGACCCGTTCCTGGCCGCCCGAACTGATGTCGACCCCCCACATATACAGGCGGCCGGCGGTGTCGAGGGCGGCCGAGGTGGCACCGCCAGCAGCGATGGAAGCGACCGGGGCGATGCCGACCTGGCGCGGCGCCGCGATGCGCGGCGCCGTTCCGCCTGCCAACTGGCCATGCCTGCCGTCACCCCATGCCCAGATCCTGCCTGCCGCATCCAGCGCCAGGGCATGCCCCGCACCGGCCGCGATCGCGACGATCGCCGGCAGCCCTTCGACCGGCTGCGGCGACAGGACGTCAGTCGCCGACTGCGCCGGCGCGACCTGGCCGGTGGCATTCGACCCCCAACCCCACACCACGCCATCATCGTCCACGGCCAGGCTGAAGTCCGCACCGGCTGCGATCGCGACGATCCTCTGCACCGGCACCTGCCGGGGCGTGGGCACGGGGGCACGGTCACCGACTCCGGCTTGGCCCGCCGCATTGGCACCCCAGGCCCAGACCACGCCGGAACCATCCAGCGCCAGGGCATGGCGGGATCCGGCAGCCACTGCCGTGATGCCGGCCAGACCGGTCACCGCGGCGGGGCTGTCGCGCCGCGCCGGGGCCGAGGCGACGCCGAGCTGCCCGGACGATCCGTCGCCCCAGGCCTGCACCACGCCATTTGCGAGCCGGGCCACGCCGAAACCAGCGCCGATCGCGATCTCCTCCGCCGTATCGAGCGCAGGCAGCACCTCGGCCGGCAGGATCGGCGACGCTCCGGCGCCGATACCCAGCTGATCCGTGCCGTTCGCACCCCACGACCACCAGGTTCCATCGCTCTTGCGCACCACGCTGGCTGTGGGACCTGCCGCGACGTGCGCCGCCGACAGGTAGCCCGGGGGGCCGCTCCGCACATCGAGGTCGATCCGCACCGTTGCGCGGTTACCGGCCACATCCTCCGCCTCGGCCCGCACGGTGAGGCGTTCACGTCCATCATCCGGCGCGGTGATCGTGGTGACGAAGGGCCGCTGACCCAAGGTCGCCACCAGGACCTGCCCGGCATAGATCCTGACCGCCCTGATGCGGCCGTTGTCGCTCGATGCGACGTCGATCGCCACCGCCTCGCCCGGGGCGACCGAGGCGCCGTCATCCGGAGCGATGAAGCGGACCAGCGGGGCCTGGCGCTCGGGCACCAGCGGCTCGGGGTCCTGGGCGTCATTGATGCCATCACGATCGGTATCGTTGTTGAGTGGATCAGTGCCCAGCCGCCACTCATCGCGCGCGATCAGGGTGTCCCCATCGCTGTCGAGATGGCCATCGGCGGGATCGTCCGGGTCGAGGCCGTGCTCGATCTCCCAACGGTCGGGCAAGCCATCGCCATCGCGGTCGCCGGTGGCGCGCACCGTGATCTGGGCGATGCCGATGGCGCCGCGGTGATACGCGGTGACCAAGGCGAAGGCCTCCAGGCCCTGGATGGCCTTGGCGATGATCTGGCCGTCTGGCTGGACCGTGACCACACCCGGACTGCTGTTGAGGTAGATCGTTCCCGACGCGAAGGACGTCGCTTCGACTTCCGTATCGCGGTCGGGCATGCGCAGGTAGACGCGCAGGTTGGCCGTCTGGCCGGGAGCCAGCACCTGGCGGTCGACGTCGAGGCGCACGCTGCTCGGCGCATTGGTCCTGGTCCCGGGTGCCCACAGCAGATCGGGGGCGGTGGTGGTGGTCGAACTGCGCAGGACCAGCCAGTCCTTGCCGACACCATGGAAGGACGCGCCTTCGACATGGGCGATGACCAGGAATGGCATGCCGCCGCCACGCACCGGCACGCTGCGCACGCGGACGGTCTGCCCTGGTGTACCTTGCGCCGTCTGTCCGCCCACGCTGACCGTGACGACCGGCAGTTCGGCCGCGGTCATGGAAGCCGCCGCCAGGGCCAGGCAGGAGCACACGCCGATGGATACGCGATGCAGCAGGCGACGGATCATGACGGACGGCTCCGGACTTCTTCGGGGGTGCAGATGGCACGGATCTGGTGCCAGGCGACAAGCAGGGCCAGGGGCGTGATGATGCATCCGGCGGGACGCGACCACACCCAGTCGAGCAGGGTGGCGATCAGGCGCTTGCGGCCATGCACCTCCATCGCCTCGGGATGGATGATCATGCCGACACCGAAGCCGGCGATGACCAGCGCCACCAGGGCGGGGACGGCGTGGCGGTTGAGACGGGCGAAGACGGACATGCTCAGACGCCCCCCGCCAGGCGTCGGGCCACCGAGGCCTCGACCAGGCTGCTGGCATGCAGCCCATGCAACTGGCCGGACACAGCCGGCTGCGCCTGCAGGAAGGCCGTGATATCTCCGGGCATCCCGTCCCAGACGATCTGGACGCCGTCCTCGGTCGGGGTCGCGCGGGCACCCAGGCGGCGCAGCAGCTCGCCATGCTCGACGAGGCAGGGTTCGCGTCCCTGGCAGGCGACATACACGACATCGGCATGGGGCAGCACGGCCGCCGCACCCGTCCACTGCGCCAGGCGTGCCGCGCGGCCGCGATGCACGATGTAGACCAGGGGCAGACGCTCGTACTCCTGCCCCATGCTGGCCCATACCTGGGCGGTCATCTCGCACGTGTAGTTCCAGCGCCAACTCTCCATCAGGGCCGCGTCCTCCATCACCCGCTCCGGAGCGATCGGCGTCGTGGCGGCGCCGGCCCGCCAGGCCCAGTCGTTGGCGGCCTGCCAGTGCGCGTGCACCGTGTCGCGCAGATAGGGGATCATCGGCGGCTCGCCCTCGCCCTGATGCGCCGGATCAGCCATACGCAGGGGCGACTCGTGATGGATCTCGTCCACCACATCCAGCACTTCGCGGATGAAGAAGGCCGGTCGGTTGAGGTTGACGGTGACGGTCAGCAGATCGTCATCGAGCGCGAACAGGGCATCGACGCCGGTGGCCTCGTTGGCGTAGGGGAACTCCTCGTCGTCGGGATCGGCGTCGAGCAGGGTGGCGATCCGCTCGCGGATGTCGGACGGGGCATCGGGGGCGAGTTGGAGGTAGAGGTCGTAGCTCATGACGCCTCCGATCCCATGGCACCGGGCAACCGCGCGCGGTCGAGGCCTGATCGTTCCCAAAACGTGCCCCAGAATGCCTTCATCCGGGTCAAGTTGGTGGCACCATCCATGGTCCAGTCGCCGGTCTTAACCCAGACTCCCTTGGGCGCTATGCTGACTTCTGGGTAGCCGCCTCGCATCAGCGCGTCGTGGACAGTCGGATAGTACTTTGATGAGATGTAGGCCCAGGGAGAAAGATCACACCACACCGGACGAGGCAGAGCCGACCAGAATAAACATGGCAACACTGCCGGCGCAGTTAGCCCATACAATGACCCTGAACGCTGCCCTTCGTCGGTTTCACTCAATGCCTCAAGCAGGCCAATCGTCTGTAGGCCACCCAAATGAACATCGAATTGCGACAACGCGATTTCCACAATACCTAATACTTCGGACGTTGGCGCCTTGCCAAATCTATCAATGTTAATCAACACTGAATGCTGCACGAAGATTGGAGAAGCAGGGTCTATGTTTCGTCGAGACATCCTTAGCTCAACTGTCAACGCAGGCTTAGCACGAGTGGATTGATATGAATACTTATGAGAGAAGGATTCGGGCCTTGGAAGTCCCAACGCAGTGACAATGTCGACAAAGCGCGAATGTACACCACCTTCCCCAAGGCCATGCGGAGTTAGTAGCAGCTGGATGAACGCTGATTTGGCCACTGGGATTCCCTCAGGGTTTCACTTCTACAACTGTTATTCTCGGGTCGGGAGGAGTGCCTAGCGCCAGTCGTAATTGCCGCTGCATCGCCCCCAGCGCCGCCTTATCAGCCACTTCTACCCGAATTGTAAATCCCGGGTTGTCATCAAGTGCCTGCTTCCATCGCATAATCTGATCCCTTGGCTTCTGCCCACCGTAGACACCAAGTTTCCGATCAACCAGGATGTTCGTAGCGGGATCATATCCATCGAAGCGGACAAACGATGCGCCGTCTACGTCAGGATTATCAAATGCCAATGCTGGAGTCAGGCGACTTGAGTTATTTGGCCCAACGCTCTCCGACCACGGCGTACCGTCGCGCACCTGATCCTCAAAGTCGGCCGCCTGTTGTTGCCTCGGATTCCTCGGCTTTGGCTTCGGCTCAGCCACAACAATGATGCCGCGATTCCGATGAGATTTCTCGCCCCTCGCGCTCCTGGCAATCCACTCTTCCATAGCTTTCCTATACTGATCGTTGGTGAGCACCGTCCCCGGAGGCAAGCCCAACAAACGACACGACATGTTCTGGACCCCGACAATCGACTTGAATGAGCCCAATTTGCACAAGTTATGAACCCACACCGGCATCTCCGCGCCCCCGTGCCCCTGCACGAAGTAGGTGTGGTCCGTCGCCACTTCAAAGTTGTAGACCACCCCTCCAGCGATCCGCTCCACCCGCTCGACGCCCACGGCGTCGTGTGCGGATCCGGTCGCCAGACCGGCCAGCACCCGGTCGCCCGGACGCAGGCTGCCCGATCCGGTCCAGCCGCGATCGACCTCGTAGAACGGATGCTCGTCGGTGCAGTCGATGCTGCCGCCATCGGCGAGATGCACGCGCAGCAGATGATCGACCTCGCGGCGGAAGGTCCGCGACACCACGCCGGCCCAGGTGCCGGCCTCGGGCCGGTCCTGGTCGCGGGTCATCAGCAGCATGCCGCCGCGCACCTGCTCGATCGGCAGGGTGCTGCCGTCGGCCAGCACCACCGGGGTGCCAGCGGGGAAGCACGACGTCGACCAGCACTCCGGCAGCTTGGCCAGCAGTTCCGGCGTCATCACCGTGCCATCCGGCAGGTAGGCCTGCTGCACGCCCAGCACCTCGTCGAGATACTGGCGACGCAGCGCCTGGCTGCTGCGCGGCAGGGTCGCCAGCTGCCCCGGCGACATCAGTTCACGCGTCGATTTCCAGGCGCTCTGCAGACCGACCGGCATGGCGCCGCGCATCAGGCCGACCGCCTGGTTGAGGGCGCCGGTGCTGGTGTGGGCGGCGACGGTCGCCGCGCGCACGCCTGCGCCGGCCACCACGCTCAAGCCCTTGCGCATCCCATCCAGGCCGATCTGGGCGATCTGGCCGCCGCGCCGCGCCGAGTCGACCACCGTGGTGATGGCCTTCTCACCGCGTTCGATCGAGGATTCGATCGCCTCCTTGATCGAGCCGGCTGGCAGACGGTCGGCGATGGCGCGGGTCGCCGAGCCGGTGTACTCCTTGCCGAGCTTCACCAGCTTGCCGGCCCCCTTCAGGAAGAATCCGGGGTCGACGACATCGACCGCGAACAGGGCCACCGCCCCCAGGCGCGCGCCCAGGCTGAGGGTCTCGCCGCTGACCAGATCCTTGCCCCAGACCATGGCGTAGAAGTTCTCGGTGCTGAACACCACATCGCCCACCGTCATCAGCGCGAAGGAGAACGGCGAACCGTTCCGGAACCGCATCCAGAAGGCGGCGCTGTAGCGCGCGTCCATCAGCTGCTGCAGGATCATCGCCTCATCCAAGGCCAGGACGGCGGTCCAGCCCAGGGCCTGCACCCGGGTCGGCCGTGCCACGTCCAGACCGCGCAGGCTGAGATCCCCGTCTTTCTGCTCCCCATTCGGCAGGGTCACGACCATGTCGGTGCTCCAGCCATTGGCGAGCGGGTTGGCCTCGCCGCTGGCTCCGCCGACCGCGCGTAGCACCACGCCTGTTTGTGTCATATGGATCTCGACCGGATATGATTCGCCGGATGCGATGCCCATATAGACCCGAAGCGGCCAGTTCTCGTCACGTGGGGCCGAATCCAGTTCCGCCACCGCGACCTTGAGGACCTCCAGTCGCTCCTGGAGCATGAACGACAGCACCTCGACCGTGTAGGGGTGGCCGATGTTCCACGATGGGGTGCGCGGGGTGCGGAAGAAGCGTTCGATCGGGGTGTCGTAGCGGGTGAAGTCCTTCAGCCATTCCCAGAAGGTGCGATCCACGCGCAGCCGGATCGCCGGCGTCAATTGGAAGCGCTCGGGGGCGGCCGCCTGGATCTGGCCTAGGAGTTTGGCGTAGGCCGTCTCGATGACGTCTTCGACATCCTCGTCCCGATCATCGCGGCCCGACCATTCCTGCCCGCTCGCTGCGTCGGCGGCGGCCGCGACCAGCGGCTGATAGTCCGTACCAAGCGCGAAGTACTGCTTGAGACGCGCCAGCGCGGCATCCTCCAAAGCCTTGCGTGCGACCACCAGCAGATGGTTGGCGGCCTGCTGGTCGGCCGGGCTGAGGGGCTTCGCCGACGGCGGTTCACCGGCATTCCACACCCGATGGGTCAGGCGCTGCCAGATGCTGAAACCGAAGCCCGAGGTCGCAAGCTGACTGCGCAGGATGCGCGGCGCCGGCGGTGTCGTGAGATCCAGCCGGGCGATGTAGGCGGCGATCTCGCTTGCGGTCAGCAGGTTCTCATCGCCCACCGCGCCGGCGAACGGCATGATGTTGGTCTGCTGGTACGGCGTGTACCAGTCCCCGGCCGCGTCGTTGTTGGGCAGGATCTGTGCCGCCATCGCCAGGTTGGTCAGCGCCTGCTCTTCCAATGCCTCGATGGTCGGCGTCTCCGCCTGCGGCGCGGCCGAGCGGAAGGTGCCTGGCGCTGCCGCCTCCGGCAGTGGAGGCTGCGCCCAGGCGATGTCGGCATCCTTGGCTGCGAGCCGTGCGTTGCGCACGTTATCGAGATACTCCGCAAGCTGCCAGTTCTGCGGCGCCACCACCACCGGCAGATCGACCTGCACCGGGATGCGCAGCAGGGTGCGGAAGCCGGTGCCGATGAAGGCCTTGAACAACAGGATCGATCCACCGGGACTGAGGCCGGCTACCGTGATCGTGGTCGTGGCGCCCTCGGAGCTCTTGGTCAGGACGGACACGCTCTCCGTGTCGCCCAGCTTCACGACCTCCAGGCCGTAGCGCATCGTATCGGCGATCGGCAATGCAGCATCGATGACGACATCGCCCTGGCCGCCATAGATGGATGGCGAGCCGAAGGGAGGCGCAGGGTAGAAGCCGTCATGCCTGCTGACCAGGCGCATGGCCGGAGCGGTGACCGCGATCTCGCCGATGTCCGGCTCATCGCCAGCACGGACCGGCAATGCTGCGCTGATCACCTCGAAGCTGACCGTCTGCGATCCCGGAACGAACGGGGCGACCATGCCGCCGTCATCGACAAGACCACCCAGGATGCGGATGGTCGACGTCGATTCGCCCGGCCAACGGTACCCGCCGGAGGGATGCGACTGCAGCGGACTCAGGCTGCTGGAACCGCTGCGCAGGATGTGGGCCGGAGGATCGCTGCCGACGGTGTCCGGCGCGACCAGCCTGAGATCGGCGAAGATGGCGCGCCGGACGAGATCGCCGTTGACCCCTTCAGGCGTACCGAGGATCTGCACCGGGTTGACGTCGATCCACTGGCCGGAGGTGACGGCCACGTCTTCCGCCTGTATGTCGATGGCGGTGACCATCACCGTGTCCGGCATGGCGGTCGCGCCAGATTCAGCCGCGTCCAGATTCACCATGATGCTGCCGAGGACGGCCGATGTGGCTACGGCCTCGACATAGATCGTCACGGTGCCGCCATTCGACGGCAGGCCGAGATCAGCCACCGTGCACGTACCGGCTGGGATGAAGTGGCCCCCGGACGACACCGGCCGAGGATCACGCTTGCGATCGCCATCGACCAGCCACAGCCGGAGATGGCCCGACTCCGGCAGATGGTATTCCCCGCCTTCCCCGCCAGGTACGATGATCGCCATCGGATCCGAGGCCGGATACGTGAAACTGACGTTCCGGGTCGACAGACCCTCGCCTCGCAGACTGAGCACCAGCGGGATGAACCGCGGCGAGGCGCCATCGCCTCCTTGCGCGCTGCCTGGAACCGTAAAGCCGTCGAAGGCGTCGCCGATGCCATCGCCGTCGGCGTCGCCGCGAGCGATCAATGCCAGCTTGCCAGGCGCCCCGGCTGCATCTTCCAGCATCTCTTCAGTTGTAGTACGGCCAGGCAGCTCCAATCCATTGTTGTTGTCGCAATCGACATCGAGGTCGACAGCCGGCGGCGGCAGCAATGTGATACCCACCGTCCGCTCATGCTTGCCGGCATGGGCGGTCACCTGCGCCTGGACAGGTCCGGTCGGTGGCGCCTGATCTGGAGCCAGATCATACACGAACACGACACGCAGATCGGTCACGCCTTCGCCATTGGGCTCGCGTTCGAACGGAGTCGCTGTCACCGGAAGCGGGACGAGAGCCTGCACATCAGCGAGTGCTATCGAACCGGTCACGATGGCCCGGAATTGCACGACATCGCCGATCATGGCCTCGGTCGGGCCGGCCAGCGCCAGGGAGGAACTCGGCTTCTTTTCCGGATCATCATCCGGATCATCATCCGAATCATCATCCGGACCCGGCACAGGCGGGATGGGGACATCGACATCGGCGGTAGGGATCGGCCGGGCATTGCCATACCAGCCCGATTTCGGTATTCCCGAACCTGCATCCGAGACCAGGCGCAGGCCGTCCTCGGAGACCGTGGCGGTGCCATACGCGACGAATTCGCCAAGATCGTGGTCGAAACCGATGATCTCGCTCTGCGCCCCTGGCGGCAGTCCGTCGAGGTTCGGCATGGTCAACCGGGCCGGCGGATCGAGGCGGATGCCACCCGGCTGCAAGGTCGCGAATACCGGGGGGAGGGCGCCATATGGCGGAGCCATCGGCACGCTGAGGGGATTCACCGGACTCGTATACATGCGCAGCGGTGCGCGCACGCCATCGGCGCGATAGGTGCTGTTGGCCAGGATGGTCACCGTCCAGCCCGGCAAGCCAGGCATGGCGAGTTCGACATCCGTGGCACCACCCACCAGGGTCTCGCCCGAGATATCCATCTGCGGCAAGTAGATCGGCATGGGCAGCCGGTTGACCGCACCGGGAATGAGATCGACCTCGTAGCCGATCATCGGATAGCGCACCATGGTCGACGATGCCGTCGTCCCGTTGACCGTCACATGGCGACGGCCGGGAGGGACGCCGGCGATCCGGAAGCTTCCGTCAGCGGCAGTAACGGCCCCTATCGTGGATCCGTCGACCACCACGGTCACGCCGGCCACCGGATTGCGCGAGGTATCGAGGACGACGCCGGCGAAGGCGGTCTCAGCCGGATCGCCGACCACCAGACCGCTGGCGCTGAGCGAGAGCGTCGCTCCGGGAATGGAAGCGGAGACGACGTTCACCCCGAAGCCTGCCGTCGGCCCGAGACGCAGCCAGCAGCGTGCCCGGCCGCTGTCATCAGCAGTGATGTCCAGTCCCTCCGCAGCTTCGGCTCCCTCGCGGCCGGCTGCCAGCAGGCCTGCACCGGACACGATGTCGAAGCGCACCACGGCATGCGGCACCGCATTGCCTGCCTCATCCAGGGCCAGGACATCGAACGGATCCGGGAGCCAGGTGCCGATGGCGGCGGTCTGCTGGTCGCCATCGGCCGGCGCCAGGCGCACGGCAGCGCCATGCGTGGCAGAGGCGGTGAACTCGACGGCAACCGCCGAGCCCGCAGTCGTCGCGCGCACGCGATGCACGCCGACGCCGCTGCGGCCGCCCAGCATCAGTGCCGCCGAGGCAGTCCCATCTGCCCCCGACCTGACCACCAGTATCCGACCGCCATCGTCCTGCGAGCCGATGAGCGTACCGTCGCCACGGCTGACCTCGAAACGCACCAGGACATCCGGAACCGCACTGCCGTCGGGCTCAGCCAGGCGGACCCGCAAGTCCTGCGGCAGACGGGTGCCGGCAGCGGCGGTCTGACCATCGCCCTGGACGATCGAAACGATCGTGCCGCGCGGCACGGCGCGGTTGATCACCGCGGTGGCCCGTCCGATGTTGCCCGCGACATCGGTTGCAGTCATGGCGATCTCGTTGCGGCCTTCGACGAGGACCACATCGGGCAGGGACCAGCTGCGGTTGATCACCGCCGCCTCGCGAACCGGTCCGCCATTCACCGACACCGTCACTGCGACCTCGGGACGGTTGACAGTGCCGATGACGATGTCCTGGACCTGGCCCGCGAGTGCGACCGTGGTCTGCCCGACCTCCGAGTTGTCCGCCGGCGATTCGAGGGTCACGGATGGAGCATCGCCATCGACGTTGAGATGGTGGAGCACCGTGCCGGCACGACCGGCAGCATCCCAGACCCGGACAGTCAGCCAGTTCTCACCGGTGACCAGGTACCCCGGCCGGTGCGAGGTCCGATCGTCGGTCACCGCAAAGGTGACGGTGAAGGCCGGACGGCCCTGGTCATCGGTCGAGATGACGGCAGGCATGCCATTGATCTGGGCCATGGTGATCGGCTGATCGACATAGCCTGACACGACCACGGCGTCGGACCGGCCGATGCTGGCCCAGTCCGCCGGCGCCGTCACCACCGGCTTCGGCACGCCATCGTGATCGACGGCGAACGAGACTCGCGCCTCGGACGCGCGCCCGTCGGCATCGCGAGCGACGATGCGCGCCACGTAGACGCCTGTCGGCAGGCTGGACGTCGGCGTCAGGACAACACTGAGACCGAGCGAACCCGGCAGCGGCTGCACGACGAGGTCGCCCGTGAGCGAGCCGGCGGCACCCTCCAGCGAAGCCGAGATGCCATCTGCCGTGAGCAGACCGTCATCGTGCACCGCGGCCCGGATCTCCACCGCGCCATCTATGACAGCGCCATGGGCCGGTGCAGTGATCGCGATCTGTGGCGCCGCGATCCGATCCCAGACTCCATCCGCGTCATCGGCCAATGCCAGCGCCGCGATGCGTCGACCGAGCGCCAGGCCCTGATCATTGTCGAAACGGTAGTGGATGCCGCCGAGCAGACGGCTGAGTGCAGCCTCTTCGGCCTGTGCCCGCAGGACGTTGGCCGCAGCCGGGAAGGCGGCGGCGAGAACCTCCGAGGCGGCACCGGAGAAACCACCATGGCCCGAGGTATAGGATGGGAAGTTCGGCTGCCCGATCGGGGTGGAGATGGCCGCGTCGGCCTGATATGGCCGGATCAGCCAGTAGCGGTACTTGGCTTCCCAGGTGGCGATACCCGCATCCATGATCGCGGCATTGAGAATCGCCAGCAGATGAGCGGTCGCCTCCTCGTCCAGCCTGGCCTCGTCGATCAGACCATCGGCGATGACGTTCCAACGCCCGGGCGGCGTAGGAGTGCCCGGGCCGTCGCTCCAACGCGCCGCGATCTGCAACTGCTCCTCAGTGCGATTGTCCGCCACCGCACGGACCTCGGCCAAGGCGGCATTGAAGGCCGGCGATCCCCATGCCGGTGGGGCAGGTGGACGGATGGCATCCATGTCGCCGATGAACCAGGTGCGGACGGCACCCCAGCGCGGCCGCAACGCCGGCTGAGGCCAGGACCAGCTGCTGTGCCAGATGCCATCACCCTGCGGCGGCTCCACCGGGGTATTGTCCGACGAACCGTCGCTGGCCGCGACCTGCACGATCGAGCCTCCTACCAGGCGCCCAGCCGAGTCGGCTGCGAGCACTGCATCGGTGAGCTGGCCAGGCGCAGCCGCCCGCTGCCGGGACAGCTCCGCATCAATGACGGATCGGTCGGCCGGGAACAGCCGGGTGAGCACTTCGTGGCTTGCAGCAACGGCACCGCCCAGCCCGGCACCCTGCCTGAACGCCCGATCCGCGGCGATGCTGCGCAGCGCCAGCAGGCGGGATGCCATCGGCGGATCGATGTTGCGGAGGGTGATGAGCTGGAGCGTGAGCCGATTCCATTCCAGCATCAGCTGCGAATGGTCGTCGCTGCCTATCGCCACCCGGTGCTGCCGGATGCCGCCATCGGTGATCGCCAGACCTCCGAGGATGCCGATCACGACATCCTCGTCTGGTTCCACCTGCGGGTCATCCATGATCGACAGCGTCACCTCTGCCTGCGACGAACCGGTCGGGATGGCGATGTTGGCCAGCACCAGGGATGCGTCCTGAGGCACCTGCGCTGATCCACCCACAACGCCGACCGTGACCGACAGCGGACGCGGAGCCGGCCTGGACAGCCGCAGCACCGCCACCGCCCGCCCATCGCTCTCGTCGCATGTCGTCAGCGGCGTGGCGAATGCGATGGTCGGCATGGTATCATCATCGACCAGCGTGATGCCCTGGACGATGGGCGTGCCGGAGATGACGCTTGCGGGCGGAGCTAGAGCGACCGAGATGATCTGGTCCTCCTGGGACTCGGCATCCTGCACGGGAATCACCACCAGGGTGGCCTTGATCTGGCCCGGAGCGAATCGGAGCACACCGTCACGCAGCCCATGACGGACGAACGGCGCGTTGCCGCCGACGCTGTATGGCACGTCGATGGGGCGCGGCGACGCCCGATCGAGCTGTGCGGTCAGGACCAGGGCATCCTCGCTCTCAAGCAGCACGGCGTCGGCACGGCTCCAGGCCAGGACCGGCAGGTCGTTGTCGATGATGGTGAACGAGTGGCTGGCTTCGCCGGCCAGGTCGGCATCCGAGACTGCCGTGATGGTGACCACCAGGATTTCGTCGTCCTCAGTGATCTGGTCATCGCGAATGCGGCCCGGGATTGCGACCGTAAGCGCCCCGGCTGGAATCTCGACGCTTCCGCCGACCAGATCATGATCGCCCGCGTCGGCAGTTCCGGAAATGACATATGTGACCGCGACTGGAAAGGCTGCGGGACCGTCTAGCTGCAATGTCGTCGCCAGGGAGGCATCCGCCTCTGCGATGACGGCCGGCAACGCGGGGGCGAACGAGACTTGCGGCCGCCGCACCTGCAGCGCCGCACGTCCCTGCACACCGGCCACGGAGGCGATCACCTCAACGGCACCGTTGGCCTGACGACTGGCGACTACAGCTCCGTCAACGACTGTTCCTGCCGTTTCCGGGACGATGGACCATGCAGCCGCCGGGTGATCAGCGATCGGACCACCGAATTGATCGAGCAGTGTCGCCGCCAGGTTGATCGTGCCGCCCGGCACGAGAGTCGCCGCATCCGGGTCCACCCGCACGGCGGCTGGCGTCGCCAGCACCATGATCGGACTAGACGCGGAGGCCACCTGCCCCGCGGCATCGCGCACCACCACCTGGATCTCGTATGATCCCGCAGCGCTGAACACGGCCTGTGCCTGCACATTCCCGTCCGCGGTGAACTGCACTGGCGCTGGTCCGGTCGCCGACCACTCGGTGACGAGCGTGGCCAGACCGCCGTCATCGGACGCCTCAACCTGCAACCTGGCGGCCACACCAAGCACCGGGTTGGAGTCGGCAACTGGTCCGGCGGCGATGGTCGGGGGCGAATCGATGATGTATAAGGCGCTGATCATCGCGCTATCCAGCCAGCCTGCACGGCGAGCGATCGCCTTGATGGTCACGGACGCAGTAATTGGCACCGGCCCATTGGCGACCTTGGCCGTATCAGAGCTGGCGGGATCGCTGCCGTCGAGCGTATAGAGGACCGCGGCCCCCGGCGTTGAGACGCTCAAGACCGCCGTCTGGAATCCGACATAGGATCCAGCCGGCAGGGAGACGGTGGGAGGCAATGGCTGCAAGCTATAGGCCACCGTGACGACTGAGCTTTTCTCCCAACCCGGACGCTCGGCCTGGAGCCTGATCTGAACACTCCGATCAACCAGAAGTGGTCCATCGACCACCGGCGAATCCACGGTCGGATCGCGTCCGTCCAGCGCGTACCGCACGGTCGCACCATCCGGCACCGACACCGCGGCCACGAACTCGCCGTGCGCAAGTCCACTGGGCGGATCCACCGTGGGTTCAGGAACCCGCAGAACGTATTCCGCCCGCGACACGACGCTGGGTGTCCATCCAGCCTTGAAGCCACGAACAGCGAATGCCGTGCTGCGTTCGACTGCGACACCCGCTGGTGGCAGCAACGGATCGCTCTCAGTCGGATCCTGGGCATCGAGGCGATAGCGCAGTTCGGCCCCCGCCGTGGCCGACGATGCCATGGCTGCGAACGATGCGCGATATGTGCCGCCCGCTGGCGAGACCGCCGGAACGGACACCTGATCACTGGCCGTGCGAATGACATACCTCGCCGTCGAGATTCCGCTCGGAAACACCGCCGGGACCAGGACCGTCCAGCGTCCGATGCGCAACGGCAGCTTCCCGCCAAATGCCCGTGCCCGCAGTGTGGTGTCCGCAGCAATCGAAACCGGCGCCGAATACAGTCTGCTAGCAAGGGTCGGCTCCGATCCGTCCAGGGTGTAGCGGATGGCTGCACCCATGGTCGGACAACTGAGCGTGACGCGTTGGGGGCCCGCATACTCCCCACCAGGCGGAGCTGCCACCGGCCGCTGGGTGCTCAGGATCGCGGAAAGCCGATAGGATCCCTGCACCTGATGCAGGAGCCTGCCATCTGCGGCGATGACTCCCACCCGTACAACGGTCGAATCTGTCAGCAGGACCACGCCCGTCAGGGGCCATGCCGATGCCTGCGGCTCCTGGCCATCAACCGTGTATACGAGTCGCTGGCCCGCCTGCACACGCGCCTGCACGATGAGGGGCACGACCGCCTGGTAGTCACCTGGTGGTGGAAGCAGACGCAGACCTTGTCCTGCATTCTCGCCAGCCGTCAGACATGCGGCAAGGCAGCAGATTCCCAGCACGATCTTCAATTTCATGGAATGGAACATCCGGACAGGTTTCCCCAGGATCTCCGGCCAAGTGCTGGCTGACCGCCCCGATTGCAGATGCGCGGAGTCCGGGGAGGCGCTCCCCAGGGCTAGAGATGTCGGTAAATGAGGAGTCATTGACGGACTGAAAGGTAGATGACACACAAACCTGTCAATACCATCTGGGTGTCTTGAAATTAACCCGCAACTCGATACTGGTTTTTCCTCGCAACGGGTTGGTAGAAAATGATCTACGTCAGTTCCGGGCTCGAATCCGCACCTCTACGTCCGGAATTCAGCTGCCACCCTCGACGCTTGGCAATTCTGGCTTCTGACTAATTCGACCCGCAACGCACCGGATAGCGCACGAGGTTCCTTGCTGGCGAGAATATCGGCGGCGCGCACCGCCCGCGACACCGGCTCCCGTCGGAAACTCGAGCTCTTACCCATTTCCGCTGTGGCAGAACCCAGTCACCCGTACAGGCAGCCATAACCGTGGCATGGCAACCCGAAGCATGCACCGCCGTGCGTGCTGATGCGGACAGCGCCGTCGGATCCTTGCGGCCCGACGATGGCGTGGCCGCTACGACGGCGGCAGTCGCCAGGGCCATGCTCCGCCACGCCCTAACGCGGGCCGTCGCTCGGCGGATTCCACTGCGCCTCGTGCCGCCGCAATATCGCGGCCAGATCCGCATGGCCGCCATGCACGGCCCAATCTGCCGGCGTCGCCTGATGGCGGATATCGAGCAACGTGGGATTCGCACCGTGGGCGAGCAGGCGCTCGACCGCCGAGTCGTGACCGCCGAGCGCGGCGAGATGCAGCGCCGTGGCGGCACGGATGCTCGTGCCGTCCAGCATCCCGCGCATGCGTCCAGCCAGGACGTCGATGACCGCCGCATGCCCGGCCTGGGCGGCCAGGACCAGGGCCTCCTCCAGGTCCCGACGCCCGATCGATGGCCCCTGCAGCAGCCGCTGCAGGCCCGCGCAGTCGCCGAGGGCCGCGAGGGCCGGCAGGTCCGGCGCTGCACCCAGCTGCAGCAGCAAGCGCGCCGCCACCGTTTCGCCATGCTGCACCGCGCTGCGCAGGGCCGTCGCGGTGTCGGCGCCTGCAGCCACCAGGAGGCGGATCAGCTCCTCCTGCCGGCCGCTCTGCCGCGGCACCATCCCCGACGCCACCAGCCCCAGGGTTGTGGTGATATCCGCTGGAGCGGCGCCGGCGGCGATGATGGCCTGGGCCATGGCGACGATGTTCCGCGCCAGCCGGCCGGTGCGCACCGGGTTCTCGGCGATGAACCACAGCAGGGCCGGACGGGCGAAATAGGGGCCGGCGAAGGCGCCCGTCTCCTCAGCGCGGTCCGTCGCCAGCCGGGGATGCCGGCGCAGCAGTTCGCCCAGGCCATCGAGATCGCCGGCGTCGAGGGCGGCGACGGCGGCGGCGAAGGCCGGATCGGCGATCGTCGGCGCCTCCAGGCCGCGCAGGAACGCGATCTCATGTGCGTTCGCACGCGGCCAGTCCTCCGGCGCTCCGGCCATGGTCCAGGCGGCGTAGGCGGCCGCCGTCATCGCTTCGGGGGTCGGGCGACCGTGCACCAGCAGCCGGGCCCGCACCCCGCGATCGATCCAGCGACCCGCCTGGCGCACCAGGTAGTTGAGCACCGGCAGGCCGGCCCCCTGGTTGGTGGCGACGGCGTGGAAGATCGGGGTCTGCCCGCCGCAGCCGTCGATCACCAGGCTGCGCGCATTGATGTCGGCCCCGCGATCGAGGAGCAGGCGGATGCAGGGGATGTCGCCCACCTCCACCGCCAGGTGCAGGAGCGTCCCGCCGGCGAGGCGCAGGTTGCCGAACGGCATGTCGGGATGGCGGCGATGCAGCATCTGCGGATCCACTGCCAGCGCCTGCTCCAGCGCCGCGATGTCGCCGCGATGGATCGCCAGCATGGCCGGCGTCAGACCATCCGGCATGCGGGCGCCATGCGCGAGGAGGAGGTCGATGCAGCGGTGCTTGCGCGCGTTGGCGCCGCGCATGTAGGTGCCCAGGGTGGCGATGAGCGGACTGGTCGGCCCGTACTTCGACTGCAGCGGCGCGAAGGCGACGTCGGCGCCATGACGGATGAGGAATTCCATACCGTCGGGATCGAGGCACTCCCCGGTCACCAGCACGATGGGGCCGTAGGCGGCGCCATACTGGCCATCGGGATCGGCGCCGTACGCGACGAGCAGTTCGGCGATCTCGCGACGCTGCGCGAAGGCCAGCACCGCCCGGGCCAGCGCCTGGTCGAGGTCGTGGCGGCGGAAGGCGCCGGCCGCCAGCAGGGCGCGCACCTGCGCGATGTCGTTGGCGTTGGCGGCCGTGGCCAGCGGACCCATGCCGGCCTGGCCGCCGGACAGCTGGTCGCTGCCGCGCTGCAGGTCCTCGACCAGACGCATCAGGTCGCCCCAGGAGGCGCAGCCGTAGTCGGCGGCCAGCTGATGCTGGGCCCTGGCGAGGATGATGGATCCGGATGCCGCCAGGCGCTTGGCCTGCTTGCGCAGGTGCTCGGCCGACGGATCGATGGGCAGCCGCTTGCGCGGCGGATGCTGGGACATGGGAACCCTTCCAAGCGCCCGTGGTCCGTCGTCGTCGGGCAGGAGTGGTTCGTTTTGATGCGGCGACGTCGACGGCAGGTGGGCTGGGCCCTTTCCACGGACAGGCGGCGCCCTGGAACGCCGTGCGCAGCCTGCGCTTCCAGGTCGTGCTGGCAATCGGCACCCGAGCGGACCTTGGCGCGCCAGCCTTCCGACACGACACCGGCATCCCTTGATACCCAGCTCGCAGGCAGAACAGTGCGCTGCCATGGGCGGCTCGCTCCTGCTCGATGAATGCTACGACACCCAGGGGCCGGGCTTCGTCGAGGCTCTGCGCGCCTGCGACGACGACCGCCGTCTGGCCGGGCTGGCCGACCGCATGATCAAGGACGGCCGGCCGTGGGTGCGCAGCCAGATCATCGCCTATCTCGGGCAGCCCTTCGACCGGCCCGGGCACCACCCGCTGGTGAAGCGGCTGTTCAAGCACGCCGAGAAGCAGGCCGATCTCGACGTCATGGGTCTGTACCTGGTCGGCTTCGACCGCGCCGTGCGACGCCAGGTCGTGACCCGGCTGCGCTACGACTGGTCCACCCGCACCCAGACCGAGAGCGAGGAGCTGGTCCTGCAGCGCAAGGGCCTGGCCCCGCGGCATGCCGGGCGGCATCCGCAGGCCAAGCGGGTCGCATCCGTCCGCGAGCGGCCCGGCGCCATGCTGTTCAGCCTGGCCACCCGGCTGCACCTGCGCCGCCGCGCCTGGCGCTTCTTCCGCCGCCTCGGCTTCCAACGGCCGGCCGACTATGTCGCCGCCGTCTCGGCCGCCGCGCAGCGCTTCACCGACGACGATCTGCGCGCCGGCCACGACCTGCTCGAAAGCTGGGGCCTGGCGCACATCCTCTTCGGCGGCAGCGACGTGCTGCGCTTCGCCGGCTCCTGGATCTCGGTCGCCGACGGACGCACCCTGGCCGAGCTGAAGCCGGCGCCGGCCTTCGCCCCGCTGTGGCAGACCGCCGATGCCGTGCCGCACCTGCTGGGCCTGCTGGTCGGCGCACGGGCGAAGCTCGTCCGCACCTGGGCCCAGGACTGGCTGCGCGCCCACCATCCCGCGGCGCTGTCCGGCATCGGCCTCGACCAGCTGCGGCGCATGCTCGACTCGGAATGGGAGGATGTCCGCCTGCTAGGCTGCGAGCTGTTCGCCAGGCACCCGCAGGTCGCCACCCTCAATGTCCAGCAGTGGCTGGGCCTGCTCGGCATCGCCGATCCGGTGGTGCTGGCGCAGATCACCGCCGCCATGCAGGCGCATGTGCGCGGGTCGCGGCTGAGCCATGCCGACACCGTGGCCGCCGCCTGCCACCGCGCCGTGCCGGTGGTGCGCATGGCCCTGGGATTCATGGCGGAGAAGCGCTGGGACGGGCCGGCCGAGACCGAGGCGCTGCTGGGCCTGCGCAACGCCGCCTGCCCGGCCCTGGCCGGCGACCTCGCCCGCTTCCTCCTCGAGCGCCTGGCCACCGCCGAGCGCTACCGCGTCGAGCACGTCTGCCTGGCGCTGGACCACCGGCTGGACGGCATGCGCGCCGCCGCCATGGCCTGGATCGAGGCCAACCGGCATGTGCGCGAGGATCCGCAGGTGTGGGCGCG
>JAFLCQ010000119.1 GCA_017302815.1 Planctomycetota bacterium | reverse complement strand
CCCAGCGCCAGGCACGCCGCCGCAGCCAGCAGCAGCGGCCGACGGCGGCGATGCGCCCACGCGCCCAGGCGCGCGAACCGGCCGGGGACGTAGGCCGCGGGATGCAGCCCCTCGCTGAAACGCATCAGATCCTGCGCCAGCTCGCCGACGCTGGCGTAGCCTCCTCCCGGACTGCTGTCGAGCGCGCGACGCACGACCGCTTCGAGCCCTGCCGGCAGGCGCCGACGCTCGTCGGGCGTCACGTTGCCGAGGATGTCGCCGTCCTGCGGCTGCGGCGGCCGCAGCGCCAGGCAGGCGAAGAGGATGGAGCCGAGGGAGCGCACATCCTGATGCAGCCCGTCGAGGGCGAGGGCGTGCGGCGCCGGCCTGCTGCTGACGTAGCGCAGCGTCGCCGGGCTGCGCTTCTCCGCCATGGCGACGCTCCAGTCCTCGATCACGACCTGGCCGTGGACCCCCAGGACGACGCGCTCCGGCGACAGGGCGTGATGCACCACGCCCTGCGCATGCACCGCCGCGACCACGTCGCAGATGCGCAGCAGCAGATGCACCACCGCGGCCGGCGACGCCAGCTCGGCCGGCAGGGCCCCAGCGCGCGCCTGTTCGATCGCGGCAGCCAGGGTGGGGCCCTCGACCCGGCGCATCACCAGCATGGCGCCAGCATCGCCGCGGACGAAGTCGAACACCACCGGGGCTCCCTGGTGGTCGAGGCGGGCGAGGAAGCCGGCCTCCTGCTCGAGGTCGTCGGCGCCTGCCAGCGGCGCCACCCTGGCGACCGCGCCGCGGTCGAGAAGGCGGTCGCGGACGCGGTTGACGCCGCCGTCGACCGCCTCGCCCAGCTGGTAGCGCCCGAGGCTGCGCGCAGCGCTGTTCCCCCCCGGAGCCTGTAACGGCTGGTCGGTCGGGGCCAGGCCCGCCTCGTCGCCCGGCCGAGGAGAGTCATGCTGCGACTGGCCGGTCTGGCTGTCAGGGGTCTCTGGCATGTCGTTCACCTCTGTTCACCGTTTCCGGCAGGCGCTCTAGCGGGTCGAGCATCGCGCCAGCCCGCACCAAGGCCAGCCCGACCCGTGTCGGCGACGCGACGCGGTAGCGACACCCGCCGGGTCCGGTGACGTCCTGCCGGGCATTGCTGGGCTTCATCCCGCACGTATCCTGGTGCGGTATGCGCCAGCCGACGACAGGTTTCAGACAGCGTGTCGCACATCCGGCTGCTGGCTCCGATTTTTCGGTTAACGTTGTCCATTTGTAGGCATGCTCTGCGCGAACGCAACCGCATGCAGCCCTTCCGCGACAACCTTGTGCGCCACGCGGGCTTCACCCTGGTGGAGCTGCTGACGGTCATCGGCATCCTGCTGGTGCTGGTGGCCATCGCCCTGCCCGCCGTCAACAGCGTGCGCAACGCGGCACGCACCTCGACCACCACCAACCTGGTGCAGGGTCTGCAGGTGGCCGTCGAGTCCTACGTCATCGAGGATCGGCGCCATCTGCCCCCGCCGATGGAGGCCGACCTCAGCCTGCGCGCGGCGCGCGACGGGGAGGCGCCACGCACCCTCGACCTGCTGCGCAGCCGGGGGATGGAATGGCGCCTGGAGATGCTCGGCCCCGAGGAGGCGAACGGACGGCCGCTGGTCGACGGCTGGAAGCGCATGATCCGCTACCAGCCGGACACCGACATGGACAGGTCCCCGGACCGTCCCGCCCCGCGCGACGACTGGAACGCCAAGGGGCGCGAGCCCTTCGCCTATCTCTGGTCTCTCGGCAAGCCGAGCGGCGCAGGTGACGCCGCCGATGCCGACCCATCGCAGGCTGAACGCTGGATCTACACCCGGAGCTCGCCGTGAACCGGCGCGCCGCCTTCACCCTGATCGAGCTGCTGGTGGCCGTGGGCGTCGTCGCCCTGCTGGCGACCATGCTGATGCCGGTCATGGCCCTGGCGCAGCGATCCGCCAAGCGCTCGGCGACCGTGGCGGTGATGCACAAGGTCGACACCGCCATCCGCCTGTTCCGCGGCGAGATCGGCGCCTATCCATACCTGCTGGACTACGACGATCCGCGGCGCAACCACCTCGGCTACGCCATCGGCTCGCGCATCACCACCGCCGCACTGAAGGATGTGCGCGACGATGCCGCTGCCGCAGAGGCGAAATACGCCTACGACTGCACCGGCACGACCGAGAGCGGAACGATCACCGCCTTCGCGTTCCGCAAGGCGAACATCCGGCCTCTATGGAAGAAGGTCAGCGGGGTGTGGACGGACCTGCGCGACGCCGCGGCAGGCACCTCCTACGACACCTGGAACAAGCGGACGAACCCGAACGAACGCCTGGCGACGGCTGCCACCCTCAATCGCATGGCCGGCGAGCTGGCGCGCCTGGAGATCTTCGCCGGCAACGTCGACGTCGCCGGCCTGGTGGTGGCGAACGGCGTCGACGGAACCGGTGCCGCCCTCTCGCCGTCGATCGGGAAGGACAACAGCGGCAGCCTGCTGCTGCCAGGCAGCGCGGCCAAGAGCCGGGGCAGGCCGGGATGGGCCGAGGACTACCTGCAGGGCGAGCTGGAGGCGCGCTACCGCGACACCGCCGCCGACAACCTCAACGGCAACTGGCGCATCCTCGACGCCTACGGCAACCCGCTGGTCTACGTGTCGCAGGTGCACGAGGGCGGACGCTTCAGCCGCGTCCACATGTTCACCAGCCTGGTCCAGACCCTGCGCCTGCGCGACTACGGACTGCAGCGCCGGGGGCGCATCGGCCTGGGCCTGCTCGACGCAGCCGGGACGACGCCTCTCGACCCGGAGACCAACACCGCGCTGGCGACGACCGCCGGCCTTCCCGATCTGGCCAACCGCATGCACAGCGACCGGAGGACCTATGCCGGGCCCGGCTACGAGTACGACATCGAGCTGTGGAGCGCTGGCCCCGACCGCTCCTTCGCCTGGATGCGCGACGATCCGGCGAATCGCGACAACATCGCCAACGCCCCCTACGATCGGGGCATCCGATGAGGCATGGCGGCTTCACCCTGGTCGAGATGCTGGTCGTCCTGGCGGTGATGAGCATCCTCACCGGCCTGGTGCTGAGCGTGTCGCGCGGCGACGAGCGCGAGGTGCAGGTGCGCTCCGCCGCCTATGAACTCGCCGGCGTCATGCGCTCCGCGCGCACCATGGCGATGCAGACCAAGGGCGTCTACGCCGTCGCATTCAACATCCAGAACACCCCCGACAGCAGCGGCCGCGTCCTCAGCAACGGCAGCGGCGGGCACTGGTACCGCATCCTCGGGCCGCGCGACGACCTGATGACCAACGGCTCGGACGCCACCACCCAGGACACCACCGCCAAGGCGACCTGGGACGGGGTGCGGACCATCCCGTGGTACGATCCCTTCGTGAACGCCCGCAACGGCAACGGCTTCATGTGGAACACCGCCAGCAACACCGCGCCGGTCAGCGACTTCCTCGCCGCGGTCGAGCGCAGCTGGGTCGGCGACCGGCGCGTGCTTCCGGCGGGCAAGGTGCGCTTCGTCGCCCTGACCGACATGGACAACGGCAACTACATGGAGGAGAAGCACGTCTTTCCCACCACCTATCCGCGCCCATGGTTCGGCTGGTGGGATGCGACCAGCAAGCGCCTCTACGCCTGGGGCGGCTACGACCCCGAGGTGGCGATGACCACCCAGCCCAGCGGCGGCGCCAACGCGTTCCACAGCTACAATGTCGCCAAGAGCAGCGGTGGCCGCACCCTCAGCCTCTCCGGCTTCTTCTACGAGGGCTTCGACGGCCTGATCACCGGCTGCCGCAATCCGACCGACCGCATGGTGCAGGAGGACATCACCGGCGACGGCTGGATCACCACCGCGGACTTCGCCACCCCGAAGTCCTACGCCCTGTGGCGGCAGAACGAGCCGCGCCCGCTGATCAACGGGGCCTGGCAGGATTACATGGTCCTCTTCCGCCCGGACGGCACCGCCACCACCAGCTGGATGAGCCTGCGCCACAAGTGTTCGAACAACGTGCACTCCAGCTCCAACATCATGTTCTACGACCCCAGCCTGCTCACCGGGACGGTGACCTGGGGACCTCCAGCGAGCGCCAGCCAGCGCAACTTCCTCGAACTGGGACCCGGCGACATGGCCAGCCGCAACGCGGCCTACGAGGCCACCTCCTATCCCAACCGCAGCGGCTACTCGTTCATCACCCTGGGGCCCGACGCCGATCCGGCCGTGCACCAGTTCCCCACCGCCATCGCCGCGTTCCGTTCGCTGATGCCGCTCTACCGCGTGGGCGTCAGCCCCTACGGCGAGGTGGTGGTGGTCAAGGTCGCGGGCGCCAAGCCGGACGCGAAGACCTACGACACCGCCCTCGCTGGCGCCGACTGGAACGTGAAGGCCAAGACCGACGCCTACTGGTACGGCTATGCCCTGGTGGAAAGCGGAACCAGGACCTGGCGCGGAACGCCAATCAGCGACGTGCTGACGCCCGAGATGCTCGCCGGACGCATCTGGTGGTGGCGATGAGCGCCGGGCGCCCCGTCGCCGGCGGCTTCACCATGCTCGAGGTCCTCGCCTCGATCCTGGTGCTGACCATCTCCTTCGGCGCCGCCATCGGCATGGTCCTGTACGGCATCCAGATCGCCAAGCAGTCGATGGGCCGCGCCACCGCCCTGGCGACGGCGATGACGGTCGCCGTCGACGAGCATCCACTGCAGCCGCTCGACGGCACCCCGTCGTGGACGGTGGCCGTGCCGGGGACGACCTCGGGCTATCTCAACGGCTACTACGTGCTGCGCACCGAGGGGACGCCGGTCGTGCTGGCCACCGACGGGGCGGGGGCGGCGCTGATCACCGCCGCCGACGTGCAGGTGGATGTGTTCGAGACCAACCAGGGCAGGCCGCTGGCCTCCTATAACCAGCGCCTGATCCGCCAGGTGCCGGCGCCATGACCGGCATCCCCCGCAGCCGCGCCTTCACCCTCATCGAGCTGATGGTCGCGACCAGCCTGATCGCCCTGCTGGTCGCCTCGGCGACCACCGCCTTCTTCCAGCTGCGCAACCTCGTGCACCGCATCCAGGCGCGGCAGCAGATGCACAACACCGCCCGCGTCGTCTATGAGCGCATGGCCCTGGAGATCTCCAGCCTGATGCAGGGCGCTGCCATCTTCGCCACCGGACGGAAGGCCGACACCTCGACCAGCCCCGCCACACCGGGGCCGATGGAATTCATCTTCCTGCGCGGCAAGCAGGACAGCTGGGACTTCGCCACCGGTTTCAATCCGCCCATCTGCCTCACCGACCAGGTGTGGACGCGCTGGTACTGGGATCCGGTCCGCCGCTGCATCTTCAACTCCTCCAGCAGCCCCTCGATCTCCGAGAACGGTCCGCGCTTCTTCCTGCCCAATCCCGAGCGCGTGGTGAAGTCCCCGACCGCGACCCCGCCGGCCTCGCCGCCGCCGCTGGCCGAGCAGAAGATGCGGGCGACGCTCGGCGATCCGCTCTACGCCAGCCCGACCCTGTGGAGCAGCACCGACTCCGACTACGACGACCTGGTCGCCCGTCAGGGCGCCATCGCCACCGACTGCACCGCCTTCCACCTCGTGATCCTGTGCCAGGACGGCAGTGTGCAGACGATCGACTCCACCGGCGCCAGCGACACCGCCTATCTCGCCGACGGCCAGCCGGTGGACGGCCGCGCCGACACCGCCGCCCCGGCGACCGCGCCTGCCCTGCCCAAGCGCCCGCGACTGGTCCGGCTGCGCTTCACCCTGACCGAGCCCGGAAGGTCGCCGACCGACCCGGAGGCGGTGCAGGAGACCTTCTGCTTCAGCTTCCAGGCCCCGGCCCTGTCGCCGCCATGAACCGGGAGACGTCCATGCGCCACGCCTCGCGATCAGGCTCCGCCTTCCTCTTCAGCCTCGCCCTCGCCGCCATGGCGGTGGTGCTGGGCTACGGATTCCTGCGCGCCAGCATGCGCGACAGCATCGCCGACGACGCCTCGCGCAACGTGCTGCTGGCCCAGGCGGCGGCCAAGGCCGGCCTGGCCGAAGCGACCCGGACGATCATCGAGGACTACGCCTCGACCAGCCTGGTGGTGGCGCGGGGCGCGGCGAGCGCCGCCGGATCCACCATATCGATCGCTGACCCGCCGACCTTCCTCGACGGCCCCTACCGCGCGCCCTTCGTCTCGCTGCTCTACCCCAACCGGCTGTCCGGCGGCATCGACGTCAACACCACCGATGCCGCCAACGACGTCGGCGCCTGGAACATGGTCGCCAATCCGCTGGTGAAGCAGTTCAGCTGGGATTACACCGGCCAGACCACCCAGCGCACCGCCTGGTACGACAATGGCGGCGTGTATTGGGACGGACGCGGACGCTGGATCGAACCCGGCTTCCACCACGAGGGCGGCCGCGAGGTCGGCACCATGACGCCGAAGCCGGTGTCGGTGACCAAGTTCCTGACCATGGACGACGCCCTCGGCTTCTCCAGCCCGAGCCGGCACAACGGGCTTTTCCTCGACAGCGCGCTCAACCGCATCGACAGCACCGGCAGCCTGACGCAGGACCAGGACGCCCGCGCCGCAGCGCGCTACCGTCTGCGCTTCGCGGTGGGCGTGATCGACCTCAGCGGCCATCTGCTGAGCAATCCCAAGCCGGACATGAACATCGATTGGCAGGACCGCTTCAACGAGTACCGCTCCCCGCCACTGTGGCTGCAGGAGGCGGGCGAGGCGTGGTACAACATGACCAAGTACTTCCCGACCTACATCTACACCGGCTGGTCGGCCCCGGGCAGCACCGCTCCGCTGCGCTGGCAGCATGTGTTCCTGGGCCGTGGCAACGCAGGCAACTTCGACCGCCGCTACAATGACGGCAGCAAGAAGGTGACCTTCCCGCTCATGTTCCGACTCACCGGCGGCGTCCGCTCCGGATCATCCGAGTCCACGATGTACACCACGACGCAACGCTCCACTCCGGCACCGAAGCCCATGAACTACTGGGGCCTCTACGGGGCGAAGCTGGCCGACCAGTGGCCGACCCAGGCCTGGGTCGGAGAGGCGCAGGGCCTGTACAACCACGCCGCGTGGGGCGGCGAGGCGCAGGTGAAGGGGCTGGCGGCGGGGAATGAGGAGATGCCTTTGTTCGGCAACTACGACCGCCTGTGCCACGCCCTGCTCGGACCGCAGACCTCGTGGTTCAACCAGCAGCAGTCGGTGCAGGGCGCGCTGTCCGGTTTCGCCGACAGCCTGGATGGGGCCTTCCATTACGGAGAGACCGGCCCGCTGCTGGAGACGGCCATGTTCATCCCCACCCCCTTCGGCCGCGGGGTCAGCGAATATGCCGGCGGCGCAGCGCGCAAATGGTACGAGGGACCGGTCACTACTCCGTGGTATGTCAATCTGCTCACCGCGCCGCCGGTGGTCATCCGCGCCATGCTCGCCGCCTACCTGCCGCCGTCCTTCAAGCGCCAGGAGTACTACGAGAACTTCGCCCTCGCCGCCACTCCGACCACCTGGATGCTGAGCCCCGGCAACCTCTACAGTCCGCCCAGCGGCCACGATCTGTTCACCTCGCTGGCCGGTCCGGCCTTCAGCGAGTGGACTCCTCCGATGGCCAATGACGGCGGCTCTCCGACCACCCCCTATCCCAACTTCCAAATCAACGAACCGCGGTCGTGGGCGGCGATCTACCCCGGACCGATGTGGAATGGCAGCAACGACAACCTCGCCCAGAACATCAACGCCGACAGCCTGATCGGCAGCAACTACTACTGCAGCATCCTGGGCGGCTTCAGCGGAGCGGCGTTCACCACCACCATCACCAATACCGGCAGCAATTCGAGCGGAGCCCTGCCGGCCACCGGCTACCAGACCACCCCGCCCCCCGGCTGGGGCGCGGCCGGAGATGTGTGGCAGCGCACCGCCATCTCCAAGAACCGCAGCTACTGGTACGTGGTGATGCGCGCCTTCGCCTCGGCGGTGGCGGTGACCCGCGCCGCCTGGCTGCAGTTTCCGACCAACGCGGTTCCGCTTGCGACCTTGACCGCCAGCGACTTCTTCAAGGCCCCGCTGGTCCGCGACCCGACCCTCTACGACAGCATCGAGGAGTTCGACCGCCTGTTCCTGCGCCAGCTCGGCGAGGACTTCGACAATCCGGGCGGTTCCTGCACCACGCCGATCATCTGCTCGGGCGCGACGAACCAGAAGTACTCCGAGGCCGCCAGCGCAGTAAGCAACAACATCAAATCGCTGGTCGTCGGCGACCTCATCGCCGCGGCGCCCTACACCTCCGCCGAGCGCGGCGCCCTGATGGAACGCGTCCTCAACGACTTCCGCCTCAGCTTCTTCGGTGCCAGCCCGCAGTACTACGCCCGGTTCCGGCCGATCGACTTCGACAACGACGGCAAGGCGATGTGCTCGTGCTACGCACCTTCCGGCGATGCGGCCGAAAAGGCCAAGGGCCTGGACCGCTACAGCGGCATCGAGGCCGACACCGCCACCTACGGGATCAGGCGCGGACTGGTCCCGACGCACTGGTTCTCGCTGACCGGCACCTTCTTCATCGGCAAGAGCCACTACTACCGCGTCATCTGCCGCGGCGAGGTCTTCGACAGCGTCCTCAACCGGCCGGTGAGCGATGCCACCCTCGAATCGGTCCTGGTCGTCGATCCCGAGGGCGACGACATCCGCCAGAGCCACACCCTGTTCCAGCGCTGGCACTACGACCGCGCGGCCGCCCACCTCTCCCAGCTCGGCCGCTGAGCCTCGGCGTCTCCCCGCGTGACGCGCCGGCTGGCCGGCCTACCGTGGCCGCCATGTCCCGCTCCAGCCAGACCTACGCCGGCAAGTTCTTCGGCAGCCTCTTCACCGTCGCCATCCTGCTGTTCGCGGCCTACGGCATCGCGCGCTGGATGGGGGCTGAGACCGGGCCGATCCGCGACTGGGTCATCGGCCTGGGCGTGCTGTGGTGGCTGATCGTCGTCGTCACCCTGCCGTGGGACCTCTACTTCAAGGCCCGTGCGGTGCTGGTAGACGCGGCCCGCTCGCGCAAGGACGGCATTGCGGTGGCGGAGTCCGACCTCGGCTACGTCGCCCGCTGGGCGCGCGCCTCGCTGGTGCTGGCGATCGTGCTCCACCTGGTGTCGGCGGCCGGTTTCTACCTCCTCGCCCATCTCGGCTGGTACAGCCTGGGCTACCTCGCCGCCGGCGCCGCCCTGCTGGCGATGGGCCTGCGCCCGGCCGGCCGCGCCTACGAATACCTCGCCGACCGCCTCGCCAGCATCGGCCGCGAGGTGCGCTATCCGCGCGATGACGTGTTGGAGCTGCGCAACCGCGCCGAGGACCTGGAGCGGCGTGTGAAGGCCGCCGAGGAGCGCCTGGACACGCAGCAGGCGGAGTCCTGGGCCGCGACCATCGAATCGCGCCTGGCCGCCGGCGCCGCCGAGCTGGAGCGCCTGCGCGCCGCCGCCGAGGACGCCCGCCGCGCCAACGACGACGAGCACCGCCGCCTCGCCCGCGACGCCGAGGCCGCCGCCGCGCGCATGGCCGAGGACGCCCGCG
>JAFLCQ010000118.1 GCA_017302815.1 Planctomycetota bacterium | reverse complement strand
GAGGTCGCAGCGCAGGCGGTCGGGCGCGTCGCGCTGGGTGCGCTGGTTGGCCGGATGCGGCGGACGCGGGGCGAGGGCGGCGCGGGCGGCGTCGGGGATGACGATGCGCAGGCGGTCGACGCCGTCCTCACGCGGACGCGCCGCCTGCAGAATGCGGGCGGCCACCTCGTTGGCGGTACGGCGCGGCAGACGCAGGCCGCCGGTGCGGTCGTCGCACTGCACCAGCAGCACGCCCTGCGGCAGACCAGTGAGGATGCGCTCGCGCAGGTCGTCCCAGTCGGCATCACGGCCGGGGTGGGCGACCGGCCGGTTGGTCGTGAAGGAGCCGTCGCGGGCGCCGCAGGACACCTGCCAGCGCAGCTCGCGACCTTCTACCGTGCAGACGATGCGCAGCTCGTGCGGCGGATCCTGGTCGTCGCACATCGGCTCGGTGCTGGCGGCTCGGCCTTCGTCGGGATGCACCAGGCCGCTGCGGCGTCCATCGAAGTAGGCGTCGGTCATGTCGCGACCGGCGTAGGCGCCGAGACGCTCGACCTCCTGCCAGAGGGCGTCGGCGGGGGCGGCCCCATCGACGCCGCGACGGTAGATCGACACCGCCTCGCGCACCCAATCGGCAGTCTTCAGGCGGCCTTCGATCTTCAGGCTGGCGACGCCGATCTCGGCCAGGCGCGGCAGCACGCGCACCGCGCTGCTGTCCTTCATGTCCAGCGGACGGGCGTGGTCGCCGCCGTTGCAGCTCCAGTTCACGCGGCAGATCGAGGTGCAGGTGCCGCGGCTGCCGCTGCGGCCGCCGACCCACGATGTCATGGTGCAGCGGCCGGACACCGCGAAGCACAACGCGCCCTGGGCGAAGACCTCGACCTCCGGGCCGAGGCCGGTGCAGGACGCGATCTCATCGAGGCTCATCTCGCGGGCGAGGACGACGCGGGCCACGCCGAGGCGCTGCGCCGCGCGTACGCCGGCTGACGAGCCGATGCCCGACTGCGTGCTCCAGTGCGCCTGCAGGCGCGGGAAGGCCGGCATGAGGTCGAGCAGGCCGGGATCGGCGATGAGCACCGCATCGACGCCGGACTGCTCGGCCCAGGCCAGGGTGCGGGCGGCCCGACCGAGCTCGCGGGTGGCCAGCTGGATGTTGAGGGTGAGGTGGACGCGCACGCCCTTGGCGTGGGCCTGCGCCACCAGCTGCGGCAGCTGCTTGACCTCGAAGCCCTCGGCGCCACGCCGGGCATCGAGCTCGCCCATGCCGATGTAGATGGCGTCCGCTCCCGCCTCGAGGGCGGCGGCGAACGCGGCCGGACCACCGGCGGGGGCGAGGATCTCCGGACGTCCGCCTGGCTGCATGGGCGGCTGTCGTAGGCCCCAAGCCGGCCAGCGCCACGGCCTCTCCGGCGAGGTCAGGACGCACCGCCAGGGGCGTCAGCGCCTGTCAGTGGATGTGGACAAGTCGGTGTGCCGACGGCGGGCGTGTGGATGACCGCCTGCTCCTCCACCTGCCGTCCTACCCTGTCCACAGCCCGTTCGTCAGGTGCAGATTGCGCTCCGACAAGCCCTTGTAGGGTTTTCCACCTGATCCACACCTCGGAAGAGGATGGGGAGGAATATAATATATCATGGATACCCCAAGCCTGCAGCTCCGCGCCGATCGTGAACGCCTGCTGGCGGCTGTCGCCGCCGCCGATGCCGTCGTGCCCACGACCAGCACCAAGCCCATCCAGACGCACCTGCTGCTGGAAGGCAAGGATGGCCGGGTCGAGGTGACCGCGTCCGACTCGCAGGTCGGTATGCGCGCGGTGGTGTCGGGGATCGAGATCCAGTCCGCCGGCGCGGTCGTGGTGCAGTCGCGGCAGCTGGCGATGATCCTCAAGGAGTCGTCGTCGCCGTCGGTGGAGATGCAGGTGCTGCCCAGCGGCGACTCGGTGCATCTCGCGATCCGCCTGTCGGACGGCGACTACACCCTGCCGCTGATCCTCGGCGAGACCCTGCCGCCGGTGTCGTTCTTCCCCGCCGATGCGAAGGCGATCTCCCTGCCCGGGAAGCGCTTCGAGCACATGCTGCGGCAGACCTCGTTCGCCATGGACAAGGACCGCAGCAGCCCGGTGCTGTCGGGCCTGCTGGTGTCGATCACCGCCGGCGAGCTGTGCCTGGCGGCGACCGATGGCAAGGTGCTGGCCGAGGCGGTGGAGAAGGATCCGTCCTTCGCACCGCCTGAGGGCGAGAACTTCCAGGCCGTCCTGCCCTTCGCGACCATCACCCACCTGACCCGCATCCTCGGCAGCGGCCAGCCCGACCGCGTGCAGCTAGCCTTCGCGCAGAAGCTGGTCTTCGCCCGCCTGCGCCTGTCGGGCGACCTCACCGTCGACCTGACCAGCCGCCTGGTCGAGGGCAGCTTCCCCGCCTACCGCATGGCGATCAGCGGCACCGCGACCAACGTCGTCACCTTCGATACGCCCGCCCTGGCCAGCGCCGTGCGCCGCGTCTCGCTGATGATCACCGCCGCCAACCGCGCCGTCGTCCTGCGCCTGGAGAAGGACAAGGCGGTGCTGGAGAACCTGCCGGGCGTGGGCGGCAACGCGCGCATCCCGCTGGTCTGCCAGTACGGCGGCAACCCGGTGCGCCTGGGCATCAATGCCGCGTACCTCGCCGACGTGCTGCGCATCTTCGGCGGCGAGCGCCTGGCGATCGAGCTGGGCCGCGGCCTGATCATGCGCGAGCCCGGCGCCACCTACCTGGTGATGCCGATCAGCCTGCCGTCGTAGGACATTGCCATCATCGTCCGGTCGTCCGGTCGTCCGGTCGTCCGGTCGTCCCGAGGCGACCATGGAACACGATCACGGGATCTGGAACGACGGCGCCTACGTCGTCTCATGCCTGCGCAGAGCCGGACATCAGGCCTGGCTGGTCGGTGGCTGCGTGCGCGATCGGCAGCTCGGACGACCCATCAAGGATGCCGATGTGGCGACGAGCGCGGAACCCGACGAGGTCGAGGGCATTTTTCCCCGCACGATCGCGGTCGGCAAGGCCTTCGGCGTCATCAAGGTGCTGCATGGCGGACGACCGGACGACCGGACGACCGGACGACCGGACGATGGTGGCAATACCATCGAGGTCGCCTCGTTGCGCGCCGACGACCGCTACATCGATGGACGTCGTCCGACCGCGATCCGCCGCGGTTCGCTGCAGGAGGACGCCGAGCGCCGCGACCTGACCGTCAACGCGCTCTACGCCGATCCCGACGGCACGATCACCGATCCGGTCGGCGGTCTGCCCGATCTGCGTGACCGCGTGCTGCGCGGCATCGGCGATCCCGCGGCGCGCCTGGCCGAGGACCGCCTGCGCGTGCTGCGCGTGCTGCGCTTCGCCGCCGTGCTGTCCTTCGCCATCGAGGAGCGCACGGCCGCGGCGGTGCGCACGGTCAGCATCGAAGGAGTGGCCCGCGAGCGCGTCCTCGACGAGCTGGGCAAGGCTGCGGCAGGCGGCGCGGGCGGCGCATTCCTGCGCCTGTGCGTCGCGCATGGGCAGCTGGCGGCGGTGGCGCCATGCGCCGGTCCCGATGCGGCCGCCACCATCCTCGACCGTCTCGGACCGGCCCCGCTGGGCCTGGCGCTCGCCGCCTGGCTGCTGCCCGGGGGAAGCGATGCAGCGGCTGCATGGATATCCATGCAACCGCTGCCGTCGGCCCTGAGGCGCAGCGTACCGTGGCTGATCGCCACCGCGCCACGTCTGGGCGAGCAGGCGGTGGCCGACCGCCGTCGCGCCCTGCGCTCGCCCGACGGGGCTGCGTGCGCCGCCCTGGCAGCGGCGATCGATCCAGGCAGGGCAACGGATTACGTCGCCTGGGCGGCGCAGGACGCCGATCCCAGGCCGTGCCCGGTCAGCGCCGCCGACCTGGTCGCCGCCGGCTGGAAACCCGGACCCGCCCTCGGGTGCGCCCTGCGCCGGATCGAGGACGCCTGGCTGAATGGAGAAGCGACGGACCGCGACGGATTGCTGCGGATCGCCCGCTGAGGCCGGAAACCGCCTCCGTATCGACAGCGCCGCGATGCACGCGTTGACGAGGCGCACCGTTCTCTAGGCTCCGCATCCCGCGCTCCGTCCGAGACGGCTCCGGGACGCGACCTCTTTTCTCCATTCCACCACTACCTCCCCATCAGGAGCGGATCATGGCAACCAAGCACGTGTACTCGTATGGCGCCGGCAAGGCCGAAGCCAAGGGCAAGGAGCTCTCCAAGGACTTCCTCGGCGGCAAGGGCATCGGCCTGATGGAGATGACCTCGATCGGTCTTCCCGTCCCCGCCGGCTTCACCGTCTCGATCCCGACCTGCGCCGAGTACTACGCGCTGGGCAAGAAGATGCCCAAGGGCCTCGACAAGGAGGTCGCCGAGGCGGTCAAGAAGCTCGAGAAGGTCACCGGCAAGAAGCTCGGCGACGCCAACGATCCGCTGCTGGTCTCCGTCCGCTCGGGCGCCGCGCGCTCGATGCCCGGCATGCTCGAGACCATCCTGAACCTCGGCCTGAACGACATCTCGGTCGAGGGCCTGGCCAAGAAGACCGGCAACGCCCGCTTCGCCTACGACAGCTACCGCCGCTTCATCCAGATGTACTCGACCACCGCCATGGGGCTCTCGAAGGAGCACATGGAGGACATGCTGCACAAGATGAAGCACGACGCCGGCGTGAAGCTCGACACCGAGCTCACCGCCGAGCAGCTCAAGACCCTGTGCGAGCAGTTCAAGGCGTTCTACGCCGAGAAGAAGGGCTCGCCCTTCCCGCAGGATCCGATGGAGCAGCTGTGGGGCGCCATCGCCGCCGTGTTCGGCAGCTGGGAAGCCGAGAAGTCGGTGACCTACCGCCGCGTCGAGAAGATCACCGACCTCCTCGGCACCGCGGTCAACGTCGTGCAGATGGTGTTCGGCAACAAGGGCGACAACTCCGGCACCGGCGTCTGCTTCACCCGCGACCCGAACTCCGGCGCCAACGAGTTCTACGGCGACTGCCTGATCAACGCCCAGGGCGAAGACGTGGTGGCCGGCATCCGCACCCCGATGAAGCTGATCGAGCTCGAGAGCAAGCTGCCCAAGGCCTACAAGCAGCTGTGCCAGGTCCGCAAGACCCTCGAGGCGTACTACAAGGAGATGCAGGACCTCGAGTTCACCATCGAGGACGAGAAGCTGTACATGCTGCAGTGCCGCACCGGCAAGCGCCTGCCCGCCGCCGCGTTCAAGATCGCGGTCGACATGGTGAAGGAGAAGCTGATCACCAAGGAGCAGGCCGTCTCGCGCATCACCCCCGAGCAGATCGAGGGCGTGTTCTACCCGGTCATCGACGTCGCCACCGTCGGCGCGCCGAAGCTCAAGGAGCTGAGCCTGGGCAAGGGCATCGACGCGGTGCCCGGCGCAGCCGCCGGCAAGGTGGTCTTCACCGCCGCGCTGGCCGAGGAGCTGGCCGCCAAGGGCGAGAAGGTCATCCTGGTCCGCAAGGAGACCAGCCCCGAGGACGTCGGCGGCATGCACGCCGCCCAGGGCATCCTCACCGCCACCGGCGGCAAGACCAGCCACGCGGCGGTCGTCGCCCGCGGCTGGGGCAAGTGCTGCATCGTCGGCGCCGAGTCGATCAACATCGACTACAACACGAAGCAGTTCGTGGTCGGCGGCAAGACGATCAAGGAAGGCCAGGAGATCACCCTCAACGGCACCACCGGCGAGTTCTTCTCGACCTCGCTGCCGCTGAAGAAGCCCGAGCAGACCGAGGAGTTCCGCACCCTGCTGAAGTGGTGCGACGAGATCCGCGCCATCAAGGTCCGCACCAACGCCGACACCCCCTACGACGCCAAGAAGGCCGTCGAGCTGGGCGCCGAGGGCATCGGCCTCTGCCGCACCGAGCACATGTTCTTCGACACCGAGGAGCGCCGCCTGGCGATCCAGGAGATGATCGTCGCGGAGACCCTGGAAGCCCGCAAGGCCGCCCTGGCCAAGCTGCTGCCCTTCCAGCGCGCCGACTTCGAAGGCATCTTCGAGGCGATGAACAACAAGCCGGTCACGATCCGCCTGATCGACCCGCCCCTGCACGAGTTCACCCCCAAGGACGACGCCGGCTTCAACAAGCTGTCGGCGGTCTCGGGCATGCCGGTCGACAAGATCAAGCACCGCTGCGAGCAGCTGCACGAGTCGAACCCGATGCTCGGCCACCGCGGCTGCCGCCTGTGCATCACCTATCCCGAGATCCTGGACATGCAGGTCACCGCCATCATCGAGGCGGCGATCAACATGACCAAGAAGGGCGTCAAGGTCCTGCCCGAGATCATGATCCCGCTGACCATCGACAAGAAGGAGTTCAAGCTCCTCAAGGCCCAGACCGTCGGTGTCGCCGACGCCCTGATCGCCAAGGCCGGCCTCAAGGGCAAGGTCAAGTACATGGTCGGCACCATGATCGAGATCCCGCGCGCCGCCCTGCTCGCGGACCAGATCGCCCAGGATGCCGAGTTCTTCAGCTGCGGCACCAACGACCTGACCCAGATGACCCTGGGCCTGTCGCGCGACGACGCCGGCCGCTTCCTGCCCGACTACGTCAAGTCCGAGAAGGACGGCGGCAAGGCGATCTTCGGCGATGATCCGTTCCAGTCGCTGGACCAGAGCGGCGTCGGCATGCTGGTGAAGATGGCGATCGAGAAGGGCCGCAGCACCCGCCCCGACCTGAAGGTCGGCATCTGCGGCGAGCACGGCGGCGAGGCCAAGAGCGTCAAGTTCTGCGCCAACGCCGGCATGAACTACGTTTCGTGCAGCCCCTACCGTGTGCCCATCGCCCGCCTCGCCGCCGCCCAGGCGCTGATCGAGGCCGCGGCGAAGAAGCCGGCCGCCAAGCCGGCGAAGAAGGCGGTCAAGGCGGTGGCCAAGAAGCCCGCCAAGGCCGGCAAGAAGCTCAAGGCCGCCAAGGCCCGCTGAGCCGGTCGCGCCGCAGACGCGGCGCTGAACCGAAGGCAGACGCACCCCGCGGGCATCCCGCGGGGTGCGTCGTTTCGCGGGTGCCGAGACCGCGGCAAGTCCGGATTGTCCGCGAGGCGGCTGTCGGATAACCTACGGCATGCCCGGAATCCGCCCATCCCCGTCCGCCCACGCCGCCGAGCTGGAACCCGGCACGGTCCGGCGGGGGAACGACCGGGGCCGGTGGATCGTCAAGGACGTCGGCCGCGTCCGGCGCTGGGTCCGGATCCCGGCTCCGCCGGGGCGGGCCTACCTGACCCACGACAACGGCGGCAGTCCGATCAAGGTCTTCGTGGACGGCGGCGATGTGACCGCGGTGGGGCTGGATCTCGCGTTCAAGGAGGACGTCCACCTCAAGATCCTGTTCAAGCGCCGCGGCTGCGTGGCGGTGCATGTCGGGCAGTACCGCGGGCCGCACTACCCGCCGACCGGACGGACCGGCCTCGGCAACTCCATCCTGGTCCAGACCGGGGCCCGCTCGTATGTGTTCATCGGCGACCGGATCTTCGCCTTCACCACCCCCGAGCCGGTCCTCGCCTACCGCTCGCCGATCGGCAACAGCGACGTGCCCTATCCCTGGGCCGAAGGGGAGGAGTACGTCTACCTGATGGTCGAGAACGTCGTCCTGCCGCGCCGACTGATCGGTCGCGGCCAGGACCCGTACGCCTGCTACTACGGCCTGCCCGATGCCGAGGCCGCGCGTCTGGCCAGGCAGAAACGGCTGCCCGGCCACCGGATCATCGCCGACCGCCTCCTCGGCTGATGCCGATTGTCCTCGGCTGCCGGCCGCCGTAGGACCTCGCGCAGGGATGTCCGCTGCATCGGCCTGGCCAAGCGCTTCGATGCCGACGAGGTCCTCGCCGGGGTGGATCTCGACCTCGGGCCGGGAGAGCTCGTCGTCGTGATCGGCCTGAACGGCGCCGGCAAGACGACGCTGCAGCGCAGCCTGGCCGGAGTCATCACCCCGAGCAGCGGCCGGATCACCTGGGACGGCGGCGTCAGCATCCGCGACGACCTGACCCTGCACCGGCAGATGATGTTCCTGCCCGATGCGCCGCTGCTGATCGAGCAGCACACCGTGCTCCAGCACCTGGCCGTGGTGCTGCGCGCCTATGACCGCGACGCGGTTGGCGAGGACGCGGTGGTGGAGGTCCTGCGCGAACTCGACCTACTCGACCATCACGACCGCCGCCTCGCCGGACTCAGCCGCGGCCAGCGCTACAAGGCGGCCCTGGCGGCGCTGCTGCTCACCGGCCCCGAACTGTGGCTGCTCGACGAGCCCTTCGCCTCGGGCATGGATCCGCAGGGCATGCAGGTGCTCAAGCGTCGGGCCCGCCAGGCGGTCGGCACCGGCGCCTGCATCGTCTACACGACCCAGATCATCGAGATTGCCGAGCGCTTCTGCGACTGCCTGCTGGTGGTCGATCGCGGCCGGATCGCCCACCGCCTCTCCGCCGCCGAGCTGCGCGCCATGTCGGCCGAGGGCCCGGGCAGCCTGGGTGAAAGCCTCGCCGTCTTCCGGGAGCGGCGGTGAGCAGACCGCTCGAGGATCTCGGCGATGCATCTGCTCAAGCGCACGCCGGCAGGCCTGGTGGACCTCGGTCTCGGCCGCCGCAGGTTGACCTTCATCGGCACCGTCTGCCTGGTCGGCCAGCTGCTCGGCAGCGACCTGCTGGTGGGCGGCATTGGCATGGCGACCGACGAGATGGGACCAGGGCTGAGCATGGCGGGGATCGGCTTGGCGGTGGTGGTGGTCGCGACCGCGGTGCACCTGCCGGTGCTGCGGCATGCCTATCGGCGACGGGTTGATCTGATTCCGCCGGCGTTGCGCGACAAGTCGCTGGCCGACGCCGTCCCGCGAGTAGAGTCGACCCATGATCCTCTGCCAGTGCTGGGATGACGGCAACGTCGACGACATCCGCGTCTGCGAGACCCTGCGCCGCCACGGCGCCACGGCCTCGTTCAACCTCAATCCGGGCCTGCACCGCGACGAGCGCTATGAAGGGTGGAAGTTCAAGGGTGTGAAGCCGGTGTGGAAGCTGGCCAGGGGCGAACTGGTCCACACCTACCGTGGCTTCCTGGTCGCCAACCACACCGTCACCCACCCGCATCCGAAGCAGCTGGACGACGCCACCCTGGCGCGCGAGATCCGCGACGGCAAGGCGCAGCTCGAAGCCATCTTCGGCTATCCCGTGCTCGGCTTCGCCTACCCCTTCGGCGACCACGACGACCGCGTCTGCGCCGCCGTTCGCGATGCCGGGCACGTCTATGCCCGCACCTGCAACAACACCGAGCAGGTCCTGCCCTGCGCCGACCCCATGCGTCTGGCCAGCTGCTGCCACTTCCTGGCCGCCGACTTCTGGCAGCGCTTCGAGCGTGTCCGCGCCGCCGACGGGGTGTTCTACTTCTGGGGCCACTCCTACGAGATCCTGGATGAGCAGGGCTGGGCCGACTTCGACCGCCAGATCGCGCGACTCAGCGCGACGCCAGGGGCACGCTGGGTCGATCTGCCGGAGCTGTTCGCGTAGGTGGGGCGACAGATCCAGGGGCACCAGCCACGCAGCTGGTAGCTGGTAGCTGGTAGCTGGTAGCTGGTAGCTGGTAGCTGGTAGCTGGTAGCTGGTAGCTGGTAGCTGGTAGCTGGTAGCTGGTAGCTGGTAGCTGGTAGCTGGTAGCTGGTAGCTGGTA
>JAFLCQ010000117.1 GCA_017302815.1 Planctomycetota bacterium | reverse complement strand
CCTCATAGCACCAGGTCGCCGGGCCGGGGATGGCCACCACCAGGGCATGCCCCGGCGGGACGGCATGCCGCCGCCCGTCGAGGTGCAGCGTCCCACTGCCCGCAAGCGTGCGCTGCACCAGCACCCGCGGCACCTCGGCGGCGCCGGCGATGCGGCAGCGGTACGAGCGCTCGCCGCGCTGCTCGCGTCCGGCCCGGTGCACGCGCACCGGCGGACTCCATCCGAAGGTCAAATATTGGCCATCATATGCAATTCCGTCCGATGGATACGCCGCTGTCATGCCAGCACTATAGGTGCAAACGGAGACCATGCCATGCCCGCCGCGCGCAATGTCCTGCTCATCACCAGCGACCAGCAGCACTGGCGCACCCTGGGGTGCTACGACCCGCGCCTGCGCACCCCGCACCTCGACCGGCTCGCCGCCGGCGGCCTGCGCGCCGACCGTGCCTACTGCCCCAACCCCACCTGCACCCCGACCCGCGCCTCGATCATCACCGGCCTGCTGCCCAGCCAGCATGGCGCCTACAGCCTGGGCACCCGCCTCGATCCGGCGGTGCCGACGGTGGGCGACCGCCTGCGCGCCGCCGGCCTGCGCACCAGCCTGATCGGCAAGGCGCATTTCCAGCCCCTGCGCAGCGATCCGCGCTGGCCCGGTGTCGAGGGCTATCCCGAACTGCATGACTACGACCGCTGGCGCGCCTTCCGCGGCCCGTGGTACGGCTTCGACCATGTCGAGCTGGTGCGCAACCACGCCGACGAGGGCCATGTCGGTTCGCACTACGGCCTGTGGCTGGACGAACGCTGCCCCGACTGGCGCCGCTGGTTCCGCAAGCCCGGCGGCACCTCCGACGCCTGCCGCCGCGGCGCCTGGGAGCTGCCGGAGGAGCTGCACTACAACCGCTGGATCGAGCAGCGCACCATCACCGCTCTGGAGGCGGCGCGGCGCGACGGGACGCCGACCTTCACCTGGGCCAGCTTCCCCGACCCGCATCCGCCCTATCTGGTCAGCGGCCGCTGGGCCGGAATGTACCGGCCCGAGGACATGCAGGTGCCCGATGGCGCGGCGGACGACACCACGCGCTGGCCGCCCTACCTGGCGCGCACGCGCGAGGAGAACCCCTCATACGACGACTGGCGCGAGCCCGAGGGCCACGCCATGCATGGCTGCCACAGCCATCGCCACGACCGCGCCGAGCTGGCGCGCGACATCGCCATCTACCACGGCATGATGGCCTTCGTCGACGACTGCGTCGGCGGCATCCTGCGCGCGCTGGAGCGCCTGGGCATGGCCGACGACACCCTGGTCGTCTTCACCACCGACCACGGGCACTTCTTCGGCCAGCACGGCCTGATCGCCAAGGGCCCCTTCCATTTCGAGGACATGGTGCGCGTACCCTTCCTCGCCCGCCTGCCCGGGGCCATCCGCCCCGGCAGCGTCAGCGACGCGCTGGTCAGCCTCATCGACATCGCCCCGACCATGCTGTCGGCCCTGGGCCTGGAGCGTGATCGCGGCATGGCCGGCGTCGACCAGATGCCGGTGTGGACCGGTTCCGCCGCCTCCGCCCGCGACCACGTCCTGGTCGAGAACCGCCACCAGCCGCACCTCCTGCACGTCGACACCTACATCGACCGGCGCTGGAAGCTGACCGTGCACCGCGGCCACGCCTGGGGCGAGCTCTACGACCTGGAGGCCGACCCCGGCGAGCACCGCAACCTGTGGAACGACCCCGCGGCCCAGGACGCCAAGCGTGACGTCCTCCTGCGCTTCGTGCATGCCGAGATGGCCAAGGCTCCGATGCCGATGCCGCGGATCTTCGCCGCCTGAGGTCGCCTCAGAGATCGCCCTTCTGCTCTGCTGCATAGGAGCGCGAGTCGCTGCCGCGCATCTTCTGGCGGTGCTTCAGCAGTTCGGACACCCCCGACATCCACGCCACGCGTCCATCCATGTAGAACATATTGCCGCCCCAGCGGTCCGTCAGGCCCGACTTGTCTTCACTGCGATGGTTCCACGTCGTCGTCGTGGTATAGGGGGCGGCGGAGCCGAATTTCATCAGATCGGCGATCAGGGTGGAACGCGCCGTGCCCTCGCCGACATGGCGCGGTCCCCCGCGCAGATTGGTGCCCTTCTCATTGGGGCCGGCGAAGTAGTTGTAGTTGATGTCGAGGATCCAGGTCAGCACCGGTGGCGGCGGATTCGGGAACGAGATCCAGCCGAAGGCCACCTCGCCATTCAACGGCAGCTGCCAGGTCAGTCCTTCCGGGCAGTAGAACACCGACCTGCCGACCGGCAGGTAGTCCTGGTAGAAGCTCGCGACCGCCTGCCCCTTGTAGGTGGTGCTGCCGGTGCACCAGTCGCCGGCGATGTAGGGCCAGCCATAGCACGACGAATCGTTGTAGGTCGGGAAGAAGCCCTGGTTGTCGTTGCTGTAGGCCAGGATCCCCAGACCGATCTGGCGCAGGTTCGAGGTGCAGACCATGCGGCGCGACGACTTCTTGACTGGACCGATGGCCGCGAGGAGCAGGCCGGCCAGGACGGCGATGATCGCCACGACGACCAGCAGCTCGATCAAGCTGAACCCCAGATGCCGCCGGGTGGGTCGCATGCCACGCCAGGATATGGCTGGGCGAGGTGATCGATATGCCCAAGCAGCAGAGGCTTTTGCCGGATCTGCACGAGCCGCACCCTCGACACGGAGAGCGCCTTCAGGCGGCGAGGACGCCGGCGAGGTGGCAATACCAGGGGATGCCGAAGGTCAGGTTGAAGGGGAAGGTGATGCCCAGGGATCCTGCCAGGCAGATGCCCAGATCGGCCTGCGGCAGCGCCACCCGCACAGCGGCTGGTGCCGCGATGTAGCTGGCGCTGGCGGCCAGCACCCCCAGCAGGGTCGCCCCGCCGACCCCGAGCCCGCAGGTGTGGCCGGCGAGGACGCCCAGCGAGCCGTTGACCAGGGGCAGTGCAATGGCGAAGGCGGCCAGGCGCCACCACCCGCGATCGAGCGAGCGGAGACGGTCGGCGGCTATGGTGCCCAGATCGAGCAGGAAGAGGCACAGCACCCCGACGAACGGCGCGACGAAGAAGGCATCGATCTTCGCCAGCGCCTTGGGATCGGCGACCCAGCCGACGGCCATGCCGCCCAGCAGGAGGACGATGGATTTTCCCGACAGCACCCGCGCCATGGCCAGCCCCAGCGGCGGGCGCTGCTCGCCAGGCGCGCCGCGACCCGCCAGCCAGAGCGCGATAGCGATGCCGGGCACCTCCATCAGCGCCAGCAGCCCGGGCATGAAGCCCTCGTAGGCGATGCCCAGATGCGCCAGGTAGGCGGCGGCGGCGAGGAAGGTCACGGCGGAGGTCGAACCGTAATGCGCCGCCATGGCGGCGGCGTCGACCCGGCCCAGCCGCAGCAGCCGGCGGGCTGCCGGGTAGGCCAGCAGCGGCACGACGGCGCCGATGATCAGCGTCGCCACGGCTGGAGCCGCGACCTCGCCGAACGCCACCGTCCCGAGGGCGGATCCGCCCTTCAGCCCGATGGCGAAGAGCAGGTAGATGCTCAGCGCCTGCGACAGCGCCTCTGGGAAGACGAGATCGCTGCGCGCCAGTCGCGCCAGCACCCCGACAGCGAAGGCGAGGAAGGCGGGGGCGAGGAGGTTGTGGCTGAGCAGGCCGAGGTCCATGCCGGTGGTCTCCTGGTTCCGATCGGCGTCCATGATGGACCACGGCGCAGGGAACCGGCATCGGAAGCGGTTTCCCCATACATCGGCTGCGCCGATGTATGGAGATGGGCATGACGGCCATTCCGCTGCATGCCCCTGCCGCATGTTGGCTGGCATGATGCAGCCTTCCGAGCTGAACTACCATCACCTGCGATCCTTCTGGGCCGTTGCACGGGAAGGCTCGATCGCCAGGGCCTGCGCCCTGCTGAAGGTCACGCAGCCGACCATCAGCGAGCAGCTGCGCCTGCTCGCCCGGGCGGCGCAGGCCGAGCTGTTCGTCCGCGATGGGCGGCGACTCCGTCTCACCGACACCGGCCGCATGGTGCTGGACTACGCCGACGAGATCTTCGCCCTCGGCCGCGAGCTGCAGCAGTCGCTGGGCAGCCGTGCCGCGACCAGGCCGATACCGGTGGTGATCGGCATCAGCGACGCCGTATCCAAGCTCATCGCCTGCCGGCTGATCGCGCCAGCCCTGCGCCTGCCCGATCCGGTGCAGGTGACGGTGCTGGAGGACGCCCACGACGTCCTGCTGCAGCGGCTGGCCGCGCACGCGATCGACCTGGTCATCTCGGAGGCGCACCTCGATCCGCACCTGCGCATCCGCGCCTACAACCACCTGCTGGGCGAAAGCCCGCTGGCCGTGTTCGGCGCCCCGGCCTTCGCCGGCCTGGCACGCGGCTTCCCGCATTCGCTGACCGGGGCGCCGCTGCTGGCCGGGTTGCCCACCTCCCCGCAGCGCCGGGCGTGGGACGCCTGGTGCGTCGACCAGCGCGTGCAGCCGCGCGTGGTGGCCCAGATCCAGGACAGCGCGCTGCTCAAGACCATGGGCCAGGCCGGCCTCGGCCTGTTCACCGGGCCCGAGGTCATCGCCGCGGACATCTGCCGCACCTTCTCCGTCCGCGTCATCGGCCGCGTCCCGGCCCTGCGCCTGCGCCACTACGCCATCAGCCTGGAACGCCGCCTGTCCAACCCGGCGCTGCAGGCCATCACCGCGAACGGCAAGAACCTGTTCGCCGTCTGATCGGCCTGCACCCGTCCCTGGGTGACGATATCCGCTGCGCGCACGCGGACAGGCTGACGTCCTCGTGCGCTCCGCGCATGCCGGGACGGCCACAACCCCGGTGCCGATGCCGCACCTATCCGGAGCTGGAGATCTGGCATATCTTTCGCATGACGCGCCTGCCTCGGCGGCTAGCATGCGGCAGACGGATTCGCCGCGCAGGAGCTACCGATGCATAGCAACGCTCCTGCAGACCCCAACGCAGGACGGTCCTCTGGACGCACCGCGCTGGCGCTGGTCGCCAGCGAGGCGCGCTATCGCACCCTGTTCGACCATGCCCAGGTCGGCATCCTCCTGGCCGACGCCGCCAGCGTCTACCTGGACGCGAATCCCTACATGTGCCGCCTGCTCGGATACCGGCGCGAGGAGCTGATCGGCATGCATGCGGCCGACATCGTCGCGCCATCGGAGACGGCCAACATCGATGCCGCGCTCGGCGACATCCAGGCGAGCGCCGGCCACCGCCGCGAATGGCGCTTCCGTCGCAAGGACGGCAGCCAAGTCACCGCAGACGTGGTGGCGACCCGGATGCCGGACGGGACCCTGCTGGGCCTGGTGCGCGAGCGCGACGAGGCCGAGCTCGCCCTGCGCGACCATCAGCGCTTCACCGACATGATGATCGAGAGCATGCCGGGGGCGGTCTATTTCTACGACTCGCACGGCCGCTTCCTGCGCTGGAATCGGAACTTCGAGACCGTCACCGGCTACACGGCAGCCGAGATCGCCGGCATGCAGCCGCAGGACTTCTTCCCGCCCGAGGAGCACCCGCGGCTGGCCGAGCGCATCGGCGAGGTGTTCATCCGCGGCGAGTCCTCGCTGGAGGCCATGTTCCGGGCCAAGGACGGCACCCTGACCCCCTACTACTTCACCGGACGCCGGGTGGAGTACGGCGGCGGTCCATGCCTGGTCGGCGTCGGCATCGATATCTCGCAGCGCCGCCTCGCCGAGGCGCGCCTGGCCGAGAGCGAGCGCCAGTACCGTGAACTGGTCGAGCACGCCAACAGCGTGATCCTGCGCTGGGACTCCGAGGGCCGCATCACCTTCATCAATGCCTACGGCCTGCGTTTCTTCGGCTGGAGCGCCGAGGAGATCCTCGGCCGGCATGTGCTGGACACCATCGTCCCGCCGACCGAGAGCGGCGGCCGCGACCTGCGCCGCCTGATGCTGGATGTCCAGGCAGATCCGGCATCCTTCGAGCAGAACGTCAACGAGAACATGCGCCGCAACGGGGAGCGGGTGTGGATGTCGTGGACCAACCGCATCGTACGTGACGCGCAGGGGCGGGTGGTCGAGATCCTCAGCATCGGCTCGGACATCACCGCCCGCCGCCAGGCCGAGGCGGAACGCGAGCGCCGGCATCGCGCCGAGGAGGCCGACCGGATCAAGTCCGCCTTCCTCGCCACCATGTCGCACGAGCTGCGCACGCCGCTGAACTCGATCATCGGCTTCACCGGCATCATCCTGCAAGGGCTGGCTGGACCGCTGAGCGACGAGCAGCGCCGGCAGCTGGACATGGTGCGCGGCAGCGCCCGTCACCTGCTGGCCCTGGTCAACGACGTGCTCGACATCTCGAAGATCGAAGCCGGCCAGTTCGAGATCGCCCGCGAGCGCTTCGACCCCGCAGCCTCGCTCGCCAGGGTCGTGGAGCTGGTCAAGCCGCAGGCCGCGACCAAGGGTCTGGAGCTGCGCGTCGATCCGCCACCGCCGCTGGGCGAGGCGTTCTCGGACGAACGTCGTTTCCGCCAGGTGCTGCTCAATCTGCTCAGCAACGCCATCAAGTTCACCGATCGCGGATGGATCGGCATCTCCGCGCGCCCGGCGCAGGACGGCAGGTGCGTCGAAGTGCGCATCAGCGATTCCGGCATGGGCATACGCAGCGAGGACCTCCCCCACCTCTTCCAGCCGTTCCGGCAGATCGACGCCGGGCTGTCGCGCAATCACGACGGCACGGGCCTGGGCCTGGCCATCTGCCGCCGCCTGTGCGAGCTGATGGGCGGCACCATCCACGTCGATAGCACGTGGGGGCACGGCAGCACCTTCACCGTCACCATGCCGCTGCATGCGCCGGAGGCGCCGGAGGCGCCGGAGGCGCCATGACCACGATCCTGCTCATCGAGGACAACCCGCAGAACCGCTACCTCGCGACCTACCTGCTGCAGCATCGCGGCCACCTCGTGATCCAGGCCGAATCGGGCACCCGCGGACTGGAGCTGGCAGCGCAGCACATGCCCGATCTGATCCTGCTCGACATCCAGCTGCCCGGCATGGACGGACATGCCGTGGCCCGCGCCCTGAAGCAGGATCCTGCTCTGCGCGGCATTCCCATCGTCGCGGTGACGTCCTACGCCATGGTCGGCGACCGCGAGCGCTGCATCGAAGCCGGCGCCGAAGGCTACATCGAGAAGCCCATCAATCCCGACACCTTCGTCTCCGAGGTCGAACGCCACCTGCGCGTAGGACCGGCATGAGCCGCATCCTCATCATCGACGACCACGCCGACAACCGCTACATGCTGCGCGCGCTGCTGTCGGGCCACGGCCACGACGTCGACGAGGCCCGCCACGGCGCCGAAGCCCTGTCCATGGCGCGCGCTCACCGCCCGGACCTCGCCATCGTCGACCTGCTGATGCCGGTGATGGACGGCTACAGCCTGCTGCGGTACTGGAAATCGGATCCGGATCTGCGCGGGATCCCGGTCCTGGTCTACACCGCCACCTACACCGGCCCGAAGGATGAACGCCTCGCGCGCGATCTCGGTGCCGACGACTTCCTCATCAAGCCGGCCGAACCGGACGCGATGATGGCGTGCATCTCCAGCCTGCTGGAGAGCGGAGGCGACGGCCCGCGGCCACCGCAGGGCGATCCGGAGGCCCTGCTGGCCGCCTACGGCGACGTCCTCGTGCGCAAGCTGGAGGAGAAGGCGATGCAGCTCGAGCGCGCGAACGCCGAACTGCACGAGCAGATAGCCACACGCCGCCGCTCCGAGGAGGCCCTGCGGCTCCGCGATCGCGCCATCCAGGCGGTCAGCCAGGGCATCGTCATCTGCGATGCGCGCCAGGACGATCTGCCGATCATCTATGCCGGCGCGGGCTTCGAGCGCATCACCGGCTATGCACCCGCAGAGGCCATCGGACGCAATTGCCGCTTCCTGCAGGGCGATGGCACGGATCCGGCGACCGTCGCCGAGCTGCGTGCCGCCATAGCCGCCCGGCGACCGTGCTCGACGACGATCCTGAACCGCCGCAAGGACGGCCGTCCATTCTGGAACGAGCTGAGCATCACGCCGGTGCTGGATGACCACGGCGAGGCGACGCATTACGTCGGAGTGCAGAACGACGTGACGGCACGCCGCGAACTGGAGGAGCGCCTGCGCCAGTCGCAGAAGCTGGAGGCGATCGGACAGCTCGCAGGCGGTGTCGCGCACGATTTCAACAATCTGCTCACGGTCATAGCCGGCCATGGCGACATCATGGTCCGCCGCCTGTCCCCCGGCGACCCCCTGCGCAGGCAGGCACAGGCGATCTGCGATGCTTCTGCGCGTGCCGCTGCGCTGACCAGGCAGCTGCTCACCTTCAGCCGTCGCAGCGTGCCTGACCTCCGGGTGCTGGAGCTCAACACCGTGGTGCGCGAGACCGATACGATGCTGCGCCGGCTGATCGGCGAGGACATCGTGCTGGAGACCGCCCTCGACGAGCGCATCGGTCGCGTCCGCGCCGATCCGGACCAGCTCGGGCAGGCTCTGCTGAACCTGGCGGTGAACGCGCGGGATGCGATGCCGCGCGGTGGGCGGATCAGCATCGCGACGACAACAGCGCATATCGACGCCAGCTACGCCTCGACCCGCACCGACGCCAGGCCAGGCGCCTACGTCCGGCTGTCGGTCAGCGACACGGGCGAGGGCATGACCGCCGACGTCCGCGCACGCATCTTCGAACCCTTCTTCACCACCAAACCGGTCGGCAAGGGCACCGGCCTCGGACTGGCGGTCGTTCACGGCATCGTGCGCCAGTGCAGCGGATTCATCGAGGTCTACAGCGAACCTGGCCGCGGCACCAGCTTCGCCGTGTACCTGCCGGCCGCGACGGAGGAGGCGTCCTCCCCGCGGCAGCGGCCGGACGGACCGGTGCCGGATGGAACCGAGACCATCCTGCTGGCGGAAGACGAAGCCGACGTGCGGATCCTCGCCACCGCGGCCCTGGAAGGCCATGGCTACACCGTCATCCCGGCCCCGAACGCGTCATCGGCCCTGACCGCCGCCGCCGACCGCAATTGGCGTTTCGATCTGCTGCTGACCGATGTCGTCATGCCGGGCATGGGCGGCGGTGAGCTGTGGACCCACGTCCGCAACCGCAATCCTTCGGCGAAGGTCCTATTCATGAGCGGCTACACCGAGGATGCCGTGGTCCGCCACGACGTCCTCGAAGAGCAGGTCGCCTTCCTGCACAAGCCCTTCTCACTCGACGATCTCGCCAGGACAGTCCGTGCCGTGCTGGATGGCGGTTCACCGCCGTCGTCTGCGCCCATGCATCGGCCCTGAGATTCGAACCTCGCGCCGGTGCCGCCGCGACGGCGGACGCATGCCACCTGCGTGGCATGCGAGGCGCGACCGCCACCCGTCTCTGGGTGGCGGCGGTGTATAAACCCCTCCGCTTCCGCCAGAAACAGAGAAGCCCGGCCGCACACGGACGGCTGGGATGCGAACCTCGCGCCGGTGCCGCCGCGACGGCGGACGCATGCCACCTGCGTGGCATGCGAGGCGCGACCGCCACCCGTCTCTGGGTGGCGGCGGTGTATAAACCCCTCCGCTTCCGCCAGAAACAGAGA
>JAFLCQ010000116.1 GCA_017302815.1 Planctomycetota bacterium | reverse complement strand
CCCGATGGTGCCGCCGCGGTTGCAACGCCACCGCCGGCGCCGCCGGCCAGCGAGGCCGCCGTGGTTTTCCGGCGCAGTGGCGACAGCGCGGTCTGGACGCCCGCGCACGGCAGCTTGCTCGAGTTCGCGGAAGGCAAGGGCTACTCGCCGCCCTACGCCTGTCGCGCCGGGCATTGCGGCTCCTGCGCGACGCCGCTGCGCGGCGGCGGCGTGACCTATGCCGAGCCGACCGCCTTCAAGCCCGCCGAGGGTGACGCGCTGTTGTGCTGCGCCCGGCCTGCGGCGGGCGACGGCGAGCGCCTGCCCGGTGCGCTGCCGACCTTCAAGGTGGGCTGGATCGGGCGTCTGACCGGACTGGACGGCAACCCGGCCGAGGCGCCGGCGGCACGGCTGGTGCAGCACTCCGCCAGCCTGTCCAAGGGGACCTCCGGTTCGCCGCTGTTCGACGCCTCGGGGGCGGTGGTCGCCATCAGCTTCGCCGGCCTCGGCAGCCGCACCGGGTCGCAGGGGTCGGGGGAGATGTCCACCGCCCAGATCGGCTTCGCGGTGCGTGCCGACGAGATCGCCGAGCTGCGCGCCAGCCTCGGCTGGTGATCAGGTCCGGGGCTGCTGCTCGATCATGCGTGTCGTCCGGCCCTGCCGGGCGCGCGCCACGATGACGGTCGGGCGCTGCAGGACGACATTGTTCGGGATGTAGGCCAGGGCGCCGTCCTCCAGCTTCACCACCATGCTCCAGAGCCTGAACTCGACCACCGTCCCGGTGATGGGGTCTTTCTCATCGTGGATGAGCACCTGGTCTCCGGCCTGGAGATCCTTGGCGGCGTAGATGATCAGGCCGGAGGTGATGTTCGAGAGGATGCTCCAGCTGGCGAAGCAGGCCACCCCGACCACGGTCAGCAGGCTGCCGATGAAGGCCGGGATGGCGGCGAGGTCGACCCCAAGGACGATGAGCAGGATGACCAGGAACACCGAGCGCAGCAGCCCGCGGGCGGCCGCCAGCGCGCTGCGGATGCGCACCGGATCGTGCTCGTTGGCGCGGCCGATGCGGACGACCGCGGTGCGGGCGATGACGGCCGTGAGGGCATAGCCGGCGATCACCAGCGCCGCCTTGGTCGCCCCGGCCAGGACCGGGTCCTCGGGGAGGAACGCGAGGACCGGCATCAGCCGTGCTTGTGGCGCAGCTCCGCCAGCTGCTGCATCAGGCGCGCGAGGGTCTTCTGCGCCGCCGCCTCATCGGGCGTCTTGGAGTCGCCGCCGATGACCGCAGCGAGGGCCGCCTTCTCGGCCTCCTCGTCGCCGATGTCGCGGGCCAGCACGGCGCGCAGCCACTGCGAGGCGAGGACACGCTTGGCGTCCTGCTCCTTGCCGGCGGCGGCCAGGCTCTTGCGTGCCGATCCGTAGTCGCGGTTCACCAGATGGACGATGGCATCGGCGTTGTCCTTGCCCAGCTCGCGCTCCCAGCGCTCCTGCTTCGCCTCGGCCTTGGTGGTCTTGCTTCCCTCGACCACCGCGGTGGTGGTGGCGGTGGCGGCACCGACCGCGACGGCCTTCCGAACCGCATCAGGATCGTCCATGATCACGCCGTAGACCAGCGATCCGAGCGCCGCCCCGATGCCGTTGCGGGCCGCCGAGGTGCCGGCGCCATCCTCGTCGTCGAGGCGGGCTCCGCCGCAGCCGCACAGGGCGATGATGGCGAGGCAGAGGAGGTGGCGCATGGGGACTCCGGTGATGGTCACTTGCGGACGACGAGGCGGTAGAATACCGGCACCAGGAACACGGCCATGACGGTGGCGGCGAGCATGCCGCCGAACACGCCGATGCCGATCGAGATGCGGCCGGCCGCGCCGGCGCCGCTGGACAGGATCAGCGGCACGACGCCGAGGATGAATGCCAGCGAGGTCATCAGGATGGGGCGGAAGCGCAGCCGGGCGGCGGTCTCGGCCGCCTCCAGCACCGGCTTGCCGGCGCGCGACTGCTCGGCGGCGAACTCGACGATGAGGATGGCGTTCTTGCACGCCAGGCCGACCAGCACCAGCAGGCCGATCTGCACGTAGATGTTGAGGTCGAGGCCCACCAGCCAGCAGGCCGCCATGGCGCCGAACACGCCCAGCGGGACCGACAGCAGGACGGCGAAGGGCAGGCGCACCGACTCGTACTGCGCCGAGAGGATCAGGAACACCACGATCATGCCCATGACCAGGATCGGTGCGAGCTGGCTGCCGGCGAGGCGTTCCTGCAAGGATGCGCCCGACCAGGCGATGCTGTAGCCGTCGCCGATCTCGCGCATGCACTCCTCGATCGCCTGCATGGTCTGGCCGGTCGAGTAGCCGGCACCGGCGGCGACCGTGAACTGGACCGAGGGGAAGTTGTTGAAGCGGGTGACCATGTTCGGTCCCGGCTGCCAGGTCCGCGTGACCACGGCGGACAGCGGCACCAGATCCCCGTTCCCGTTGCGGACGTACATGCGGTCGATCGATTCGGGTGCGGCGCGGAACTCAGGCTCGGCCTGCATCTGCACCTTCCAGACACGCCCGAACTTGGTGAAGTCGTTGACGTAGAGCGAGCCGAGCTGGGTCTGAAGCGCAGAGTAGACCTCATCCAGGGTCAACCCCATCGACTTGGCCTTTTCGGCGTCGACGTCGATACGCAGCAGCGGCTGGGTGTAGTTGACGACGATGTTCGGCGCACTGCATTCCGGCCGCTTGGCCAGCAGGTCCTTCAGCTTCTCGCTGGTCGCCGCGAGATGATCGAGGCCGTGGTCGCCCATGTCCTGGAGCCAGAATTCGCTGCCCACGCGGGTGCCCAGGCCGATGACCGGCGGCGGATTGAATGGCAGGACCAGGCCGCGGCGATCGTCCTTGAAGGCCAGGTAGGCGCGCGTCAGCACGCCGCGCACGCCGAGATCGACCCCGTCCACCGGTTTGCCGCGTTCCTCCCACGGCTTCAGGGTGACGAAGATGGTGGTGGCGTTGGACGCATTGGCGCCGCCGGCCAGAGTGTTCATGCCGCCGAGCAGGATGACGCGGTCGACCGCCGGATCCTTGGTGAAATGCGCCTCGATGTCCTTGGCTAGGGCATCGTTGCGCTCCAGCGAGGCGCCCTCGGGCAGGAAGGCGCAGGCGATGACATAGCCCTGGTCCTCGGGCGGGATGAAGCCGCCGGGGACCTTGTGGAAGAGCTGCCAGGTGGCGCCGGCGAGCGCCGCGAAGACCACCAGGCCGACGACGACATGGCGTAGGAGCCAGCGTACGCAGCTGGTGTAGCCATTGGTCATGCGGTCGAATCCGGCGTCGAACCAGCGGAACCAGATCGGCTTGTGGCCATGGCCCGGCTTCAGCAGCAGGACGCACAGAGCCGGTGACAGGGTCAGCGCCACCAGGCCGGAGATCGCCACCGACAGCGCGATGGTCAGGGCGAACTGCTGGTAGAAGCGACCGGTGAGGCCGTCGATGAAGGCGACCGGCACGAATACGGCCGACAGCACCAGGACGATGGCGATGACCGGCCCGGTCACCTCCTGCATGGCCTGGATTGTTGCGTCGCGCACGTTCTTGCCGGTCTCGTGCATGATGCGTTCCACGTTCTCGACCACGACGATGGCGTCGTCGACGACGATGCCGATGGCCAGCACCAGGCCGAACAGCGTCAGCACGTTGATGGAGAAGCCCAGCAGCAGCAGGCCGGCGAAGGTGCCGACCACCGCGACCGGCACCGCCAGCAGCGGCACCAGGGTGGCACGGAAGTTCTGCAGGAAGATGTAGACCACCACCAGGACGAGGACGATGGCCTCGATCAGGGTATGGATGACGCCCTCGATCGACACCTCGACGAATTTGGTGGTGTCGAAGGGGATCTCGTAGCGCATGCCAGCCGGGAAGGCCTTGGCCGACTCGTCGAGCATGGCGCGGACATTGGCGGCGGTCTCCAGGGCGTTGGCGCCGTCCTGGAGGTAGACGATGATGAAGGTGCCGTCCTTGCCGCTGTAGCGGGCGAACTGGTCGTAGGACTGGCTGCCCATCTCGACCCGGCCGACATCCGCGATGCGGGTGTTGGAGCCGTCGGTCTCGGCGCGCAGGATGATGGCGGCGAACTGCTCGGGGGAGTCGAGGCGACCCTTGGTCGTCACCGGGATGGTCAGTTGCACCTCGGGGCCGATCGGGCGCTGGCCGATGCGGCCGGCGGCGTAGAGGCCGTTCTGCTCCTGGATGGCGGCCTTCACGTCGTTGACGGTCAGATTCTTGGCCGCGAGCTTGTCGGGATCGAGCCACACACGCATGGCGTAGTCGCCGGCGCCGTAGACCAGGGCGTCGCCGACGCCGGGGACGCGCTTCACCCGATCGAGCAGGTTGATCGTGGCGTAGTTCGACAGGTAGAGCTGGTCGAAGCGCGGGTCGTCGGAGACCAGCGTGGCCATCTGCAGGATGTTGTTGCTCTTCTTCAGCACCGTCACGCCCTGCCGGCGCACCTCCTCGGGGAGTCGCGGCGAGGCCTGGTTGACGCGGTTCTGCACATCGACCTGGGCGATGTCGAGGTCGGCGCCGATGGCGAAGGTCACCACCAGGCTGAGCTTGCCGTCATTGGTCGAGGTGGACTGGAAGTAGAGCAGATCCTTGGCGCCGGAGATCTGCTGCTCGATCGGGGCCGCCACCGTCTCGGCGACCAGCTTGGCGTCGGCGCCGGGGTAGTTGGCGCTGACCGAGATGGTCGGCGGCACGACCTCGGGGAACATCGCGATCGGCAGGCCCTTGATGGCCAGGGTGCCGCAGAGGACGATGAGGATCGACAGGACCGAGGCGAAGATCGGCCTATCGATGAAGAATTTGGAGAGCATCGCTGGGTCCGCCGATCAGGGCTTGGCCGGAGGTGGCGTCTGGTCGTCCGGTCGTCCGGTCGTCCGGTCGTCCGGTCGTGGCGCCTGCCAGGGCGTCGCCTTCACCGGCAGTCCGGGACGGACCCGCTGCAGGCCGTCGACGATGAGCTGGTCACCCGGCTTCAGGCCCTCGCGCACCTCCCAGCGGTCGCCGAACCACGATCCCATCACCACCTTGCGCGCCTCGGCCTTCCCGTCCTTGTCCACCACGTAGACGTTGGCGCCGGCAGGGGTCTGCAGCACGGCCGCCTGCGGCACCAGGACGTAGCCGACGCCGGTGGCGCCGGTCACGGTGACGCGGATGAACTGGCCGGCGCGCAGGCGCCCCTCCGGGTTGGGGAAGGTGGCGTTGATCAGGGCGGTGCCGGTCTCGGGCTTGATGCGGACGTCGCGGAAGGCGAGCCGGCCGGTCTCCGGCAGTTCGCTGCCGTCGACCAGGCGGGCCTTCAGCAGCAGATGGTCGGTGCCGGGGTTGCGCATGCGGCCGGCGGTGATCTCGGCCCGCCAGCGCACCAGTTCGGCCTCGCTGACCGTGAACTCGACCGAGATCGGATCGACGCGGTCGATGGTGGCGAGGACGCCGAGGTTGGGTGAGATCAGGGTGCCGGGGTCGGCGGTCGACTTGCTGACCAGGCCGGCGAAGGGGGCCTTGATCACGGTGAAGGAGAGGTCGAGCTCGGCCTTGACCAGCGAGGCGCGGGCGGCGTCGCGGTCGGCATTGGCTTCCAGGCTGGCGGCGACGGCGGCGTCGAGATCGGCCTGCGAGGCGGCGCCCGCCTTGGCCAGCGGCTCGGTGCGCTTGAGGTCGGCGGCGGTCTTGACCACCTGCGCCTCGGTCTGGGCCAACTTGGCCTTGGCGCTGTCCACCGCCGCCTGGAACTCGCGAGGATCGATGCGGAAGAGGAGATCGCCCTCCTTCACCGGCTCGCCCTCCTTGTAGGGGCGCTCCAGTAGGATGCCGGTGACGCGGGCGCGCAGCTCGACCGAGCGGTCCGGCGTGGTGCGGCCGACATAGGTCGGGGCGAGGGGCACGTCCTCAGCGACCAGTGCCAGCACCTGGACATCCGGCGGGCCGGCCGGCGGCGGGGCTGGGGGCTTGCCGCAGGCGGCGAGGGCGAGGATGGCGGCGAGCAGGATGGGGCGGTGCATGGTGGGCTCAGCGGGCGGGGGCGGGGGCGATCTTGGAGGCGGGCAGCGCGTCCTCGGGAGCCGGCGGCGGGGCCTGGAAGCCGCCGCCGAGCGCGAGGTGGAGGTCGACGCGGTTGGTCAGGCGCTCGACGCGCATGGCCAGGGCGGCGAGACGGGCGTTGAGGGCCTGGCCCTGGACCAGCAGCAGGGTGAGCTGGTCGATGGCGCCGGCGTCGTAGCGCAGCTTGGCCAGGCGCTCGGCCTCGTCCTGCTCGCTGGCTGCGGCCTGGGTCAGCGCGACGCGTTCGGCCAGGCGGACCTCCTCGGCCAGGCCTTCCTCGACCTCGCGGAAGGCCTTCAGCGCCGTGCCGCCGAACTGGGCCAGGGCCTCCTCCTGGCGCGCGGTCTCGATGACAACCTGCTCCTTCAGCCGGCCACCATCGAAGATCGGGCCGACCAGGTTCGCCGCCACGTTCCAGAACACGTCGTCGAGGGAGAGGTTGCGGAACTCCTGCGAGCTCAACCCGCCGTCGGCGGTGATCGAGATGCGCGGCAGCCGCGCGGCCTTCGCTGATTCGACCTGGTTGAAGGCGGCGGCGACGCGGCGAGTGGCCGCGACGAGGTCGGGCCGGCGCTCCAGCAGCTGGCTGGGCAGGCCGGCGGGCGGGCTGGCCGGCAGCTTGGGCAGGGTGGCGGTGAGGGTCAGTTCGGCGCGCGGATAGCGGCCAAGCAGCAGTTCCAGCGAGCGGACCGCCCGCTCACGGCCGCTCTGCGCCTTGCGCACGCTGTCCTCGGCGGTCGCGAGCGACGAGCGGGCCAGCGCCGAGTCGTAGGCGGTGGCGCGGCCATTCTGCTGCCGCAGCGCCGTCAGCTCGACGTTGCGGCGCTGCAGGTCGGCGAAGGTCCTGGCGATGTCCTCCTGCTGCACCGCCTGGATGCACAGGAACCAGCCCTTGGCGACCTGCGCCGCCAGCGACTGGCGTGCGAACTCCAGGTCCGCGGCCTTGGATGCGAACTGCTCCTGCGCTGCCGCCTGGGCCGAGGACATGCGCCCCCACACGTCCAGCTCCCAGGACAGGGTCAGGCCGGCGCCCATCTTGTCGGTACGGGACGAGTTGCCCGTGTTGGTGTTGGTCTGGCCCGACGACTGCGCCCCGAGGGAGTAGCCGATCTGCGGCTTGAGATCCGCTCCCGCCTGGCGGGCCTGCGCCGCGGCGATGTCCAGGCGCGCCTTGGAGGCGGCGAGATCGCGGTTGTTCTTCAGCGCCTCATCGACCAGGGCGCTCAGCACCGCATCGCCGAATCCGGCCAGCCAGCCATCCTGCACGGTGCCGGGATCGGCGGTGGTGGTGGCGAAGGTCGCTGACGGAGCGGCCTGCCCGTCCAGGGCGCCCTTGGTCAGCTCGGCGGGCGGTGGCGTGTTGCGTGTGCAGCCTGCGATGAGCAGCAGCGGCAGGGCGATTCGGACCGTATTCATTGCGTGCATGCACCACCCGGGACACGGGTGGTAGCAGGCCACAGGTGGCGGACAAGCGTGCCGGATGCGGCTGCGATCCCTTGCCTGCGCCGGGCGAGTCTGCTCTGATGCATGCGGGAGCCCGCACATGGCCGAGCCGCAGCCGCGCAACCTGGTCATCACCGGGGGCAAGCAGCCGTCCCAGCACGACACGATCAGCGGTCCGCTGAAGATCCCCTTCGTCGCGACGCCGTTGGGCATGATGGTGGTGATCCCGCTGATCGTCGCCTCTGCGGCGTTGGCTGCACTGGGACTCTACCATGTGACCATGGCCGATGGCGTCTATGAAATGGCGAAGGCGCGTATCGTGGCCGATGCGCAGCTCGGCCGGCAACGGGCGCTGGTCAACCTCAACCAGATGTCGGACACGGTGCAGGCGATGCAGGCCTGGGCATCGCGGATCGAGTTGGCGTCCGACCCTGCGGCCATCGCCCGGGTGCTGACCGGCATGGCGGTGGATCGTCCGGGCATCAGTCAAGCATACATCGGGCTCGCCAATGGCGGTCTCATCGGCGTGACCCATTCGGATGCCGGAACCTGGCAGGTCCTGCGTGTGCAGCCGGGACCCTCTGGCAGCCGTCGCACCATCTCCGATGTGCGCCCCGACGGCAGCCTGGTCGAAGTGAAGATCGAGGAGGGCGTCGCCTACCACGCCCGACTGCGTCCCTGGTTCCAGCTCGCCAGCGGAGCAGATGGCGTGGTGTGGACCGAGCCCTACCGCTTCTCGCGCACCGGCATGCCCGGGGTGACGGTGGCCAAGCGCATCGTCGGTGCCGATGGCGACGTCCATGCCGTGGTCGGGGTCGACATCGATCTCGCATCCTTCGGCACCCTGATGCATCGCCAGGGCGACCTCGGCCGCAACTTCGTCTTCGACCGCAACCGCAACCTGCTGGCGCTGCCCCGCGATCTGATGGGAGAACTGCCCGCGAGCGGCCTGCCGACCGGCGACAATCTGCGCGATCCGGTGGTCAGTACGTTCTTCCGCTCGATCCAGGCGCTGCCCGATGACGACGAACCCGTCTTCTCGCGCATCGAGATCGACGGCGTCGTCTACGGCGGCATGGTCAGCCAGCTACCCATCCAGCAGGGTCCGACCTGGTATCTCGCCCAGGTGGCATCGCGCGACGCCGTCCTCGGCATGATGGACGTGGCGAAACGGAAGGGGCTCTTCGGCTCGCTGGGAGCCATCGTCATCGGCATCCTCGCTGGTCTCTACTTCGCCAATCTGCTGGGCAGGGCGCGGCGTGAGGTCGAGAATCAGCGTCTGCGTGCACGCGTCGCCGAGCAGAAGGCGCAGGAACTGGGCAGCTACAACCTGGTACGCATGATCGGCGAGGGCGGCATGGGCCAGGTGTGGATCGGCGAGCACCGCATGCTGTCGCGTCCGGCGGCGGTGAAGCTGATCTCGCCGCGCGCCATGGCCGGCGTGCAGCCCGAGGAGGCGGCTGAGATCCGCAAACGCTTCGAGCAGGAGGCGCGGATCACCGCCAGCCTGCGCGCCCGTTCGACCGTCGAGCTGTTCGACTTCGGCGTCGCCGCCGACGGTACCTTCTTCTACGTCATGGAGCTGCTCGACGGCATGGACCTGCGGGCCCTGGTCGAGAAGCATGGCCCGCAGCCGGCCGGCCGCGTCGTCCACATCCTCTCGGGCCTGCTCGGCAGCCTCGCCGAGGCGCACGACCGCGGCCTGGTCCACCGCGACATCAAGCCGGAGAACATCTTCGTCTGCCGCCGCGCCGACGAGGTGGACGTCATCAAGGTCCTCGACTTCGGCCTCGTCCGCATCGCCAAGGCGCCGGAGAACGCCCGCCTGACCCAGGCCGGGATGATCAACGGCACCCCGGCGACCATGGCTCCCGAGCAGGCGATGGGCAAGGAGCTGGATGGCCGCACCGACCTCTACGCCGTCGGCTGCGTCGCCTGCTGGCTGCTGACCGGCAGCGATCTCTTCAGCGCCGACAACGCCATCGAGCTGCTGACCAAGCACATCAACGAGGCGCCAGTGCCGCTGCGCGAGCGCAATGACGCCATCCCCGAGGAGCTGGCCATACTCATCGAGGGCTGTCTGGCCAAGGATCCCGCCCGCCGTCCGCCCGATGCCCGCACCCTGGCGATGGCCCTCGAAGCGCTGGTGCTGCCGCCGGGCCAGGCGTGGACGCCGCGCCGGGCCGCCACCTGGTGGGCG
>JAFLCQ010000115.1 GCA_017302815.1 Planctomycetota bacterium | reverse complement strand
GACGCAGCGCCCCGCATGTCAGCCGCGCCGTGCGCCGCGCCTACGGCTGCACCGCCACCGACCTGATCCACCGCCTGCGCTGCCAGCATGCAGCGCGCGAGCTGCGCCTGGGCACGCGCGCGATCACCGACATCGCCGCCGAGTGCGGCTACGCCCACATCGGACACTTCTATCGCCGCTTCGGCGCCATCTTCGGCTGCGCGCCGCGCGCCTACCGGCTGGCGGCGCTGGCCGGCTGAGCCTCCTCGACGCGGTGCCGCGCCCCGGGGTTGGGGCGCGACAGGGCCTCGCGCCAGGCAGCACGCCACACCGCCGGATCGCGCACCTCGGCCGCGGGATCGCGACGCGAGCGCACCAGGGTCGAGGGCAGCCACGCCCGGCCGCTTGGCGTTCCGGCCGCCTGGTAGCGCAGATCCATCGACCAGCGGCAGACCGCCGAGCGGTTGGGCGTGCTGCAGTGCGGGGTGAACTGGCTCATCAATACCACCTCGCCGGGAGCGCAGACCGCGGGGACGTGGCCGTCGGCGGGTATCAGCGCCGGATCGATGCAGGTGCCGTACTGCGGATCGCGCACATGCCGGACATGCCCCCGGCGATGGAAGCCGGGGATCAGGCGCATGCAGCCCATCTCCTCGCTGGCGCCCAGCAGCGGCGTCCACGCCGTCACCACCAGCGCCGCATCGGCGTCGGGGGTGGTGACGCCGCTGTCCTGGTGCCAGGGCACCTCGTAGTAGCCCAGGCGGCGGCCCTGCTCGGCCGGGGGCTTGGCGCGCAGATGCTGGATCGGGTTCAGGCTGATCTCGTCGCCAAGCAAGCTGGCCACCGCGTCCAGCAGGCGGGGATGGCGCATGAGCGCGAACATCGCGTCGCCGAGGATGTCGGCGATGTCGTTGCCGCCGTGCATCTCGTCGCTCTGCCGCGCCAGCAGGCCGAAGCGGGTGGCGAAGGGCGCGTCGGCGTGCAGATCGCAGATCAGTCCAGCGGCATGCAGGGCGCGGGCACGGGCGTCGATGTGGGCGGCGATCTCGCGCTGCACCGGCAGCAGGTCGGCGGGATCGAAGATGCGGGCGATGACATAGCCGTCGCGGCGGAAGCCGGCGATCTGGTCAGGGGAGAGCGTGCTCATGCCGCCATGCTCGCACGGGCTTGCGACGGTGCGATGCCTGGCTTTCCGCCCCAGGTGGACAGAATCCGCATGATGCCACGCGCCGCCACCGCAGCGGGCCGCTTCGCCCTGCCCCGTCCCGAGGATGCGGCGGCCGACAGCCCCTTCCTGCGCATCCCCGGCATCGGCGGCCTGCGCCTGCTGCACTGCACCCATGCCGACCGCGATCCGCCGGTCGCCGTGCGCAGTCCGCACCGCCATGACCTCTGGCATTGCGTGGCCTACAGCGCAGGCCGCGGCTCATGCATCCATGACGGAGCGGTCGCGGCGATCACCGGGCCGACCCTGGTGCTGACCGCGCCGGGCCAGCTGCACAGCTTCTCGCGCCTGGCAGGCGAGGACACCGTCTACCATGAGGTGACCTTCTCCACCGCCCGGCCCGGGGCCTCGGCGGGTTGGGACGTCCTGCTGTCGGCGTGGACGGGAACCGCGTGCGCACCTCCCGGCCTGGCGCCATGCACCACCGCCTGCGCGGCCGACATCGGCACCATCGCCACGCGCATGGCGGCGATCATCTCCGCCCGGCCGCCGCACGCGCCAGTGCTCTTGCAGGGGCTGCTGGCCGAGATGCTGCTGGCGGTCTTCCGCCACGCGGTCGCCGAGGCTGAACGTCCGGCGCCGGTGGACGCCATCGAGGCGGCGCGACGCTTCGTCGAGGCGCACGCCGAGGATCCCATCGACCTGGATGCGGTCGCGCGCGCCGCCGGCCTGTCGGCCAAGCACCTCGGCCGCGCCTTCGCCTCCCGCTTCGGGGCGCCGCCGATGCGCTATCGCCGCAGCGTGCTGATGCGGCGCGCGGCGGTCCTGCTGCGCACCAGCGACGAGCCGGTGGACCGCGTCGCCGCCCGCCTGGGCTATGGCGACTGGCGCTATTTCAGCCGCTGCTTCGCCGCCGAGCACGGCGTGCCGCCGGCGGCGTACCGGCGTGCGGGGCCGGCGGATCCGGTGCCGCCACCGCCAGCCAGCGGGCGCGTTCGCTGACCACGCTGAAGTCGTGCTCGTGGCGGCCGTCGAAGTAGAGGGTGTCGCCCGGGCGCAGGCGGTACTCCGCCAGCCCGACGCGGAACAGCATCTCGCCCTCCAGCATGAGGACGAACTGCTCGCCATCGCGGCTTCCCGGGGCGGCGACCACGCCATCGCGCTCGGCGCTGCACAGGCACGGCTGCATGCGCTTGCCCCCGCGAGCGGTGGCGACAGCGCGGAAGCGGTGGCCCTTGGCGGTCGGCACCTCGGCGGTCTGCCCGGCCGGCTCGAAGACGGTGCCGCCGGAGGCGTCACCGCACATCAGGGCCCCCGGCTCGACGCCAAGGGCCTTGGCGATCGCCAGCAGGGTGGCCAGCGAGGGCGTGGCGTGGTCGGTCTCGACCTTGGACAGCATGCTGCGCGAACAGCCGCTGGCCCCGGCGACATCCGCCAGGGTGCGTCCCTGCTGCGACCGCAGCTCGCGCAGCCGGTGGCCGATGGTCACGGCGTTGCGAGGATCCGCTCGATCTCGGCCAGCTCACCGGCCGCGAAGGAGAGGTTCTTGAGGCAGCCCACGCAGTCGGTGATCTGCTCGGGCTTGCTGGCGCCGATCAGCACCGAGGTCAGGCGGTCATCCTTCAGCAGCCAGGCCAGCGCCATCTGCGCCAGAGTCTGGCCGCGCGCCTTCGCCACGACGTCCAGGGCCTTCAGCCTGGCCACCAGCTGCGGGGTGACGCGGTCGGCTCCCATGGCGCCGTTGCCCTTGCCGGCGGCGGCGCGCGAGTCGGCGGGGATGCCGGCCAGGTACTTGCCGGTCAGCAGGCCCTGGGCAAGCGGCGAGAAGCCGATGACGCCCACGCCCTCGCGCCCGGCGGTGGGCAGCACCTCGCGCTCGGGGGCGCGGTTGAGCATGTTGTAGCAGGGCTGGTGGATGGTGATCGGGGCCCAGCTGCGGGCGCGCATCAGGTCGACGGCGCGCGAGAAGTGGGGATCCGCCCAGTTGGAGATGCCGGCGTACAACGCCTTGCCCTGGCGCACCAGGGTCTCGAGGGCGCCCAGGGTCTCCTCGATCGGGGTCTCGGGATCGAAGCGGTGCGAATAGAAGATGTCGACGTGGTCGATTCCAAGGCGCTTGAGCGACTGCTCGCAGCTCTGGATCAGGTACTTGCGGCTGCCCCACTCGCCGTACGGGCCGGGCCACATGCGGTAGCCGGCCTTGGTCGACACCACCACCTCATGGCGGGGCATGTCGCGCAGGATGCGGCCGAACAGCTCCTCGGAGGCGCCGGCCGGGCTGCCGTAGTTGTTGGCGAGGTCGAAGTGGGTGATGCCGTGGTCGAAGGCGGTGAAGACGATGCCACGCGAGACGTCGTCGCCGACATAGCTGCCGGTGCCCTGCCACAGACCGAAGCTGATCGCCGGCAGCTTCAGGCCGCTGCGGCCGCAGCGGCGGTACTGCATCGTGTCGTAGCGGGCGGGGTTGAAGGCCATGGCGGCTCCGTGTTGTTGAATATGAGTTGAACAACACGGAGCCGATATTCAACCAGCCGGCGGACCCCCCTGTGTGGGCAGGCGTCCGCTGCTGCGCGCCGCCTTCTCGGCCAGCTCGGCGACGTGCTCGGCCTCCTCGCGCTCCTCGATGTCGTGCGCGTTGTGCAGCTTGCCGCGGAAGATGCGGCGCAAGGTGTCGTAGAACACCGGGGTGAAGTTGAGGCCGAAGATGGTCACGCCGATCATGCCGAAGAACACCACCACGCCGGTGGCCCGCCGCAGCTCGGCACCGGCGCCGCTGGCCAGCACCAGCGGCAGCACGCCGAGGATGAAGGCGATCGAGGTCATCAGCACCGGACGCAGGCGCAGGCGGCAGGCCTCCAGCACGGCGTCGTAGTGGCTGAGGCCGCGATGGATCTCGGCGTCGCGCGCGAACTCGACCACCAGGATCGCGTTCTTGCACGCCAGGCCGACCAGCACGATGAGCCCGATCTGGGTCATGATGTTGTTGTCGGGCATGCCCAGACCGGCCATCGCCATCAGCCAGATGCCGCCCAGCGCGGCCAGGATGGTCAAGGGCACGATGAGGATGATCGCCAGCGGCAGCACCAGCGATTCGTAGAAGGCCGCCAGCACCATGAACACCAGCAGCACGCACATCGGGAAGACGTAGATCGCCGTGTTGCCGGCCAGTTCCTGCTGGTAGGTCAGGTCGGTCCACTCGTAGCCGATGCCGGGCGGCAGGGTGCGCGCGAGGATCTCCTGCATCGCCGCCTTGGCCTCGTCGCCGCTGGAGGTGAAGCCGGCGCTGCCCTGGATGTCCAGCGACAGGTAGGTGTTGTAGCCGATGATGCGGTCGGGGCCGGCGGTCTCGTGGACATGGATGAACGAGGCCAGCGGCACCATGCTGCCGTCGCCCGCACGCACCTTCACCCGTTCGAGATCGGCGATGGTGGTGCGGAAGTTGGCGTCGGCCGAGACCGTCACCTGGTAGGTGCGGTTGAAGCGGTTGAAGTCGTTGGCGTAGTACTGGCCGAAGTAGCCGGTGAGGGCGTCGTAGACATCGGACAGGCGCAGCCCCTGGGCCAGGACCTTCTCCTTGTCGACATCGACCGCGACGCGCGGCACGCCGAGGGTGGAGTAGGAGATCACCTGGAACAGGCGCGGATCCTGGGCCGCCTGGCCCATCACGGCATGGGCGGCATCCCACAAGGCCGGCAGGCCGAGATTGCCGCGGTCCTCGAGGTAGAGCTTGAAGCCGCCGCTCATGCCCAGGCCGAGGATCGGCGGCGGCGAGAGGGCCATGGCGAAGGCGTCGGGGATGCCGGCGTACTGGCCGTTCAGCTTCATCGCCAGCATCTGCGAGCTGCCCTCGAAGCCGGGACGCTGCGCATAGTCCTTCAGGCCGATGAACATGATGCCGAAGTTCGACTGCGGCACGAAGCCGGAGATCGACAGGCCGGGGAACTGCACGACGCGCTCGACCGCCGGGTCGGCCATGGCGATGCGGCCCATCTCGCGGATCACCGTGTCGGTGCGGTCCAGCGAGGCGCCGTCCGGCAGCTTGGCGAAGGCGATGAGGAAGCCCTTGTCCTGGTCGGGGATGAACGAGGTCGGGGTCTTGGTGAACAGCCAGCCGCCGGCGCCGACCAGGACGACGTAGATCGCGATCGCGATCCCGGCCTTGCGCACGATGCCGCGGGTGGTGGCGACATAGCCGTTGCCGGCCGCCGCGAAGGCGCGGTTGAAGGCTGAGAAGAACCAGCCGAACAGGCGTCCGCCAGGGGTCTGGCCATGGGCGTGCGGCTTCAGCAGCAGTGCGGCCAGGGCCGGCGACAGGGTCAGCGAGTTGAAGGCCGAGATCACCGTCGAGATGGCGATGGTCAGGGCGAACTGCTGGTAGAACTGCCCGGTCAGTCCGCTGATGAAGGCGGTGGGGATGAACACCGACGACAGCACCAGGGCGGTGGCGAGGATCGGACCCGACACCTCGCGCATGGCCTGGCGGGTGGCGTCGCGCGGCGACAGGCCGTTGGCGATGTTGCGTTCGACGTTCTCGACCACGACGATGGCGTCGTCCACCACGATGCCGATGGCCAGCACCAGGCCGAAGAGGGTGAGGGCGTTGACCGTGAAGCCCAGCGGGATCATGACGGCGAAGGTGCCGATGATCGACACCGGCACGGCGATGAGCGGGATCAGCGACGCGCGCCAGGTCTGGAGGAAGATGATCACCACCAGCACCACCAGCGCGATGGCTTCAAGCAGGGTCTCGACCACCGCCGAGATCGAGGTGCGGATGAATTCGGTGGGATCGTAGATCACATCCCACTTCACCCCGCCGGGCAGCGAACCTTCGAGGCCCTTCATCACGTCGCGCACACCGTCCGACACCGCCAGCGCGTTGCTGCCCGGGGCCTGGAAGATGGGGATGGCGACCGACAGGCGGTTGTTGAGCAGGCTGCGCACGCCATAGGTGGTCGCACCCAGTTCGATGCGCGCGACCTCGCCGAGACGGGTCATGCGCCCATCGGCATCGCGGCGGACGACGATGTCCGCGAACTCCTCCGGCGAGGCCAGCCGGCCCTGCGTCGTGATCGTCAGCTCGAAGCCGGTCGGCTGCGGCACCGGCTGCTGCGCCAGGCTGCCGGCCGCGATCTGCACGTTCTGCTCGCGGATGGCGCCGACGACGTCGGACGGCGCCAGGCCGCGGGCGCTCATCTTGTCGGGATCGAGCCAGACGCGCATGGCGTACTCGCCGGCGCCGAAGACCGGGGCGTCGCTGACCCCCTGCACGCGCATCAGCTGGTCGCGGATGCGCAGGCGGCCGTAGTTGGCCAGGTCGAGGGTGCCCATCGAGCCGTCCTCGGAATAGAGGCCGACCACCATCAGCATGTTGGGCGAGCTCTTCTCGGCGGTCACGCCCAGGCGGCGGACCTCCTCCGGCAGGCGCGGCGTCGCGCGCTGGATGCGGTTCTGCACCTCGGTCAGCACCTTGTCGAGGTCGGTGCCCAGGGCGAAGGTCAGCACCAGCTGCATCGTGCCGTCGGGCGTCGACTGGCTGCCCTGGTACAGCAGGCCGTTGAGGCCGGTCATCTGCTGCTCCAGCGGACCGGCCACCGTCGACGCCACCGTCTCCGGGCTGGCGCCGGGGTAGGCGGCGGTGATCTGGATGCTGGGCGGGACGACCTCGGGATATTCGCTGACCGGCAGGCGCAGCAGCGCCAGCACGCCCAGCAGCGTGATCAGCAGCGAGAGGACGCTGGCGAAGATCGGGCGATCGATGAAGTACTGCGGCAGGCGCATCGCGGGCCTACTTCCCGGCCGGGGCGGCGGCGGGCGCGCCCTGGACCTGCAGGGTCTCCATGTCGGCCGGCATCGGCGCGACCGGCATGCCGGGGAAGAAGACCTTGGCCAGGTTGGTCACCACCATGCGCTCGCCCGGCTTCACCCCGTCGACCTCGCGCAGCACGCCGTGGGCGGCGCCCGGCTGGACCGGCCGGAAGGAGGTCATCCCCTGCTCATCGACCACCAGCACATAGCGGGTGGCGAGCTGGGCCTGGATCGCCTGCTCGTGGACCAGCAGCACCGGACGCGGAGCGTCGACTTCGAGGGCGACGCGGGCGAAGGATCCCGGGGTCAGGCGGCGGTCGGGGTTGGCGATGGTGGCGCGCAGGCGGATCGAGCCGCTGCCAGGATCGACGCGATTGTCGACGAAGGTGACGCGCCCCTCATGGGCGAGCCCCTCCTCCCCAGCCAGGCCGACGCGGACGCGCACCGGTTCGCCGCCGGCGACGCTGGCCGAGATGCGGGCGGCGACGCGCCGGTAGGTCACCTCGTCGAGATCGACGGTCGCGTAGACCGGATCGATCGAGACCAGCGAGGTGATGACGCTGGGCGGGAAGCCGCCGCCCCCCTGCACCAGGTTGCCGACCGTCGTCTTCACCGTGCCCAGGCGTCCGCTGATCGGCGCGCGCACGGTGGTGTAGGACAGGTCGAGCTGGGCGGTGGTCAAGGCGGCGCGGGCGGCGGCCAGGGCGGCCTCCGCCGCGACCGCGGCGGTGACGCTGTCGTCGTAGACCTGCTGCGCGACCAGGTTGTCCTTGTGCAGCTTGGCGTTGCGATCGCGGGCGTCGGTCGCCAGGCGCAGGTTGGCCTCGGCCTGGGCGACGCCGGCCTCGGCGCGGGCGAGAGCGGCCTTGTACGGCGCCGGGTCGATGACCAGCACCGGGTCGCCAGCCTTCACCTCGGCTCCGTCCTTGGCCAGCACCTGCTGCACGATGCCGCTGACCTGCGGCGACAGCTCGACCGACTCGACCGCCTCGATGCGGCCGGAGATGACGCGCTCGATGGGCAGGCTGCGCTCCAGCGGCGCCGCCACCCCGACCTGCGGCGGCGGCATGTGCGGCATCTCCGGCGGGCCGCCGCAGCCGGCGATGGCGAGGATGGCGAGACTGATGATGACGGTGCGCATAGGGTGCTCAGGTAGGGGCTGCGGCGATGCCGCGCAGGAATGTGTCGAGGTGGGTTTCGAGGTAGGCGTCGGGATCGACCGGGTCGCATTCGTAACGGCCGAGGCTGTTGCGCCAGATCGCCTGCATGATGATCGGGTCGGTGACGAGGTGCGCCGCCAAGATGGGGTCGACCGGGCGGAACTCACCGCAGGCGATGCCCTGGCGGATGATCTCGGCCTGGGCCTGCAGCGAACGCTGGCAGACGTCGCCATGGAAGGAGCAGGCCATGTCGGGAAAGTTGCCGACCTCGCTGACCATCAGCTTGGGGATGCCGCCCACGCGCGGATCGCGCAGGGAGGTGGCGATGAAGCGCACCAGCTCGGCGAGACGGAGGCGCGGACTGCCGCTGCCGTCGCGCAGCTCCTCCGTCTTGGCCAGCAGGGGTCCGATCGACTGGTGCACGACCGCCCGGAAGAGGGCTTCCTTGCTAGGGAAGTACACCACGACCGTGCCCTTGGCGACTCCGGCGGCCACCGCCACATCCTCCAGGCGGGTGGCCGCGAAGCCGCGCTCCATGAATAACGTAAATGCTGCATTGATAAGCTCTTCACGACGAGCTTCTTTGCGTAGCTGGACTTTGACTGACTGGTCAGACATCGGTGGGGACCTTAGCGTCCCAGGTCTTTTGTCCACGCGCGAATGACCAACCAGTCATTCCCGTGCAACCCTGCACCGCGGCGATCGGCAGGATGCTGGTTGCGCGCTGACCCATGCCGGCTCATGGTCGCCCGACGATGCGCTTCGCCGTCCTCGCGACCATCGCCCTCCTGCTGGCGGGCGGCATCTGCCTGGTGCTGTGGATCAACCGCAGCACCTATGCCAAGAGCACGCCGGCCGAGCTCGGCCGCATCTACGACGCCATCCTCTCGTATACCGATGCGAACGGCGACCCGCCGCCGACCTTCGCCCAGGTGCGCGACCTCGATGGCGTCGAGGAGCTGGTGCGCGCGATGGAACGCGCCCGCGGCGAGGACGCCCCCCTCTGGCTGGAATACCATCCCGAGGTGCGGGCGGCGGCGGACATCCTGCTGCGCGATCGCAAGACCGGCATCGCCATCCGCGCCGACGGAGCCCAGGCCACGCCATGACCCGCATCGTGGTGGCCATCGACAGCTTCAAGGGCTCGGTCACCTCATTGCAGGCCGGACAGGCCGTGGCGGCGGGCCTGAGCGCAGGCTGGCCAGCGGACCCCATGCCCGAATTCCGCATCATACCGATCGCGGACGGCGGCGAGGGCACGGTCGACAGCCTGGCCACCGCGCTGGGCGGGACGATCCGCTCCCGCGTCTGCCGCGACCCCCTGGGCCGCGACGTCGAGGCGGGCTGGCTCCTGCTGCCGGATGCGGCGACCGCCGTGCTTGAGACCGCTGCCGCCTGCGGACTGCCGCTGATCGCCGGACGCCAGGACATCATGCGCAGCGATACCACCGGCCTGGGCGAGCAGATCCGCGACGCCCTCGACGCCGGCGCGCGGCGCCTGCTCATCGGGCTGGGTGGGTCGGCGACCAACGACGGCGGCGCCGGCATGCTGCGCGCCCTTGGCGCCCGCTACCGCGATGCCGGCGG
>JAFLCQ010000114.1 GCA_017302815.1 Planctomycetota bacterium | reverse complement strand
GCCGAGGCCGCCCTCGCCGGCCTGCGCGCGCGTCTGACCCACATCCAGGCCGACATCGCCCTGCGCGAGATCCGCGCGCCGGCCGAGGGGCTGCTGGTCAACCGCTCGGTGCGTTTCCAGGGCGAGAAGGTCGATCTCGGCCAGGCCCTGTTCAAGATCGCGCGTGGCCCCGCCACCCGCCTGCGCCTCTATGCCGGCGAGGACCGCGTCGACCGCATCCGTCCCGGCATGAAGGTGCTGTTCCGGCCCAAGAGCGACCCCGACCGCCTGAAGAGCCCGCGTACCGGCGTGATCGAGGAGGTCGCCCTCGACCGCACTCTGGAGGCGGAGCAGGGCGACGGGCCTCCGGCCGGCACCTATGCCATCGACGTGGTCGTCGACGCCGGCGCCGGCGACCTGCCGCTGGGCGCCTCGGTCGAGGCCGAGGTCGTCCTCGGCCAGCGCAGCCTGATCTGGCTGCTGCTCAACAAGCCGGTCAAGTAGCCGGAACCGGCTGGCGCGGGGCCACGGGCGGGGTCGAGGAGCCGAGGTGGATGCCTGGGCGGAAGGTGTCGTAGCGCGGCACCGCCGCGGGGTCGTCGATGCGGGCGAGGATCGATTCCGCAGCGGCGCGGCCCATGCTGGTGCGGTCGAAGGTCGCGCGGGTCAGGCCCGGCGCGATGTTGATGAAGATGTGCGCGTCGTCGCAGCAGGCGAGCGGCTGGCCGCGCGGGATGCAGCGCATCAGGCGCAGGGCGGCCGCCGATCCCAGGCTGACGACCACCGTGTCCGGGGTCAGCTTGGCATTGAGGATGCTCTCGTCGAAGCCGCTCTCCCACACCTCGATGTCATTGATGGTCATGGCCATGCCGGAGGCCTCGATCGCCTCGCGGATGCCGGCGTGGCGATCGGTCAGGCTGAAATGGCCGCCGACCCGCGGCGTCCCGCCGACCACATACATGCGCCGGTAGCCGATGGCGGCGAGCAGTTCGACCAGCGATCGTCCAGCCGCGCGTTCGTCGCGGTAGATCGAGCGCCGGCCGCGCTGCGGCTCGACGTTGACGTAGATGGTCGGGATGGCTGCTGCGGACAGGAAGCGGTCCAGCTCCTGCCCGGACTCCTCCAGCACGATGGCGCCGTCGAAGTTGCGGTCGGACAGCCGGCCGATGGCCAGGTCCGGCTGCATCGAGGGATAGGTCGCCAGGCTCAGCGAATAGCGTTCGCGCGACAGGATGGAGGCGATGCCGGTGATGTATTCGTAGGTGAAGAAGGCGGGATGGCCGGAGGGGTCGACCGGGACCACCACGACGATGGCGCGGTGGCGGCCATCGCGCAGCCGCCGCGCCGAGCCGTTGGCGATGTAGCCCATCTTGCGCGCCAGGTCGGTCACCGCCTCGACGCTCTTCTTCCCCTTGGGGGTGTTGCCCTTGTACTTGCCACGCAGGATTTTTGAAACCGTTGTCATCGACACGCCGCACTGGTCGGCGATCAGGCGCAGGGTGGCCGGGGCTTTGAGACTCATTGCTGGGGGTCCAGGGGGTGCCGCGATGCATGATCCGATTGAAGGAACCGCAGGCAACCCAATCGGTTGCACGATGCCGACCGGAACATGTGCCACACCGTGCAGGATCATGGATAAAAAGGTTAGCGTTAACCAAAAAATGGCTAGGATGCCTGCAGCAACAGCAGGGAGCCTGTCATGGTCCGTGTCGAACGAGCCTTCACCCTGATCGAGCTGCTGGTGGTGGTGTCGATCATCGCCATCCTGGCCGCGATGCTGCTGCCGGCGATCGGGTTAGTGCGGGAATCCGCGCGCTCGGCCACCTGCTCCAGCAGTCTGCGCCAGTTCGGCATGGCCTTCCAGGCCTACATCATCGACAACGACAGCCTGTGGCCCAACCGCTACTACCAGAACCAGCTCCACGACTACCTCAACGAGAGCGGGACGATCGGCGACCAGAACACCGAGACCGCCTTCGCTTTCGCACGCTGCAAGTCGACGCCCGAACGGACCCGTGCGGGGATGAAGCTGGATGTGACCTACAGCTATTCCGGTCAGTATTATGCATTCTTTTCAGGCGGCAACGCCTACCAGCACGGCGGCTTCTCGCGCTTCAACAATGACAAGCTGCCGCAGAGCAAGGTGGTGCGCGCCGCCGAGAAGTGCGTGATGACCGAATGCTGGTCCGACAACGGCGCGCAGCTTGGCGCAGGCGCATGGGGCGCGAACCAGCTCAACGATTTCTGCGCCACCCGCGTGCATGGCACCGGTGCGAACTTCCTGTTCGCTGATGGCCACGTCCAGCACCTGGAGATGCCGGGGTTCAAGAAGTTCTCGCCCGCGAAATTCCATGCCAGTAGTTCAACTATCGATCCGATGTGGCGACCGCTGGATCCCGCCGTCAGCGCGGTGGTGAAGTAGGTGCGTCCCGAGGCTGGAACCGGCAGGCGACCATCCTGCCCGGCTTCGCCTGCTGCGTCGGATGCGCCAGCGCATAGACTGGGCCCCGGAGGGGGTGCATGCGTCGCGCCGGCCGCGCTTTCTCGCTCATCGAACTGCTGGTGGTGGTGTCGATCATCGCCGTCCTGGCCGCATTGCTCCTGGGTTCGATCTCCATCGTCCGCGAAGGTGCACGCAAGACGGCCTGCGGCAGCAACATGCGGCAGCTCGGCATGGCCATCCTGGCCTACGCGGCCGACAACGACGGGTTGCTGGTCAACGCCCAGATCAAGGGGGCGGCGAATCCTTCGTGGGGCATCGGGGTCAATTCGCACTACAACTGGTGCGATACCCCGTTGGCCGGGGGATTTCTCGATCTGCAAGGATGGAGCGGCGGCGTGGCCCGGGTCGACGAGAATGTGGTCCTCGGCTGCCCGGCGGATCGGCGTGGAGTGGTATCGACCATCGTCTGGTCGAGCTATGGCATGAATCTGAACTTTGCGCCGTGGATCAACAACATGGGCGAGTGGACGGCCGGTACCCGCATGCTCGATCGCTATACGGTGAAGGCCATCCGCGGTCTGGTCATCGAAGCCAACGAGAGCCGCTGGCATCCGGGCTGGGGCTCGCCGGTCGAGATGTTCATGACCACGGCTCCGCGCAACACCAACATCGGCGATCCGTTCAGCCAGTACAACTGGCGGAGCTTCCACGGCGGCGGCGCGAACATCCTGTTCATGGACGGCCACGTCGCCTGGCACCGTGATCCGCAGGCGGATGCCAGGGCCTCAACCATCCGGGTGAAATAGCCCTCACACCGCCAAGCCGCGGAACCCGCGCACCACATGGCTGGTGATCAGGTTGCCATCGTGCGCCGACTTCGCGCGCAGATCGCCCGAGCGGCTGAGCACCACCAGGTCCTCGCCGTCGATCGCCATGCTGGCGTAGTGGCGCGAGCTGCGGTCGCTTTCGCCGATCGCCACCATGCCGGCGAAGCGCCAGTCCATCAGGTTGCGGCTGACGTGCAGCTGCAGGCGGCGGCGCTCGTTGTTGGGCAGGTTGTAGCGTCCGGCGTCCATGCGGGCGGGATGCACCATCGAGTCGGTGGCCTGGGTCGACAGCAGCCAGTACAGCCCGGTCTGCGCGTCCTGCAGGATGTGGAACTTCATCTGCCCGCCCGGGCAGGGCACGTACACGACATGCTTGCCTGACGGCACCGTCTCGATCGTGGTGGTCATGGCGCCACGTCCCGGCGCCTCCTCGACCACCTTGAGGATGCAGGCGAGGTTGACGCCGCCGGTGTGGGCGCGCATCCACAGGTGCAGGGTGCGGCCGCTGGGATCGTGCCAGACGTGCGTCGGATCGGCGATGCGCACGACGTTCGACTCGAGCCAGCCCAGCGGCGCGCACCAGCGGTTGGGCGCGGTCTCGGTGCCGTAGGGCCAGGGGGCGTGGAAGAATGGCACGCCGTGCCAGTCCAGCTGCGGGGTGTCGGCGCGCGCGTCGATGACGTCGCGGAAGGCGAGCTCGCTGGCGAAGGTCCAGCTGTCGCGGCGGGTGAGGTCGGCGTCCAGCGGCGCCCGCATCAGCACCGGGGCGAGTTCGCCGACGTACCAGCTCTGGATGTCGCGCGACACGCGGCGCTCCATGGTCAGGTAGACGCAGCCGTTGGCCTCCAGGGTCGCGCAGGGGGCCTGGTGCCAGAACTGCCCGTCGCTGAGGCGCGCCGGGGCACTCCAAGTCGCGCCGTCATCGTCGGATCGGATGATGTGCAGGTCGGAGGCGTGGCCGAGGACGTAGACGCGGCCGCCGGCGGCGAAGGGCCGCGCGTGCATGAAGGGGAAGCTGTGCACGTGGCGCCAGCTGCGGCCATGGTCGTCGGAGAGGTAGACCCGGCCCTGGCAGGGGCGGCCATTCTCGGGGCTGATGCCCTTCGGGCCGTCGATGATCGACATGTCGGGGCCGCAGAGGTCGCAGGTGGCGACCAGCCGCCCGGAGGACAGGCGGCAGATGCCCGGGCTGTAGGCATGGACCTTCTGGGGATCGGGCGAGGCGAAGACCGCGACGTGGTCCTGGGCCAGCGGCGAGCCGGGCAGACCGGCAGGGATGGGCGAGGGGGGACAGGCGTCGCTCATGCGCAGAGTGTATACACTGTGTTCAGCCCCTGCAACCGCCACGCATCACATCGGTAACATTCTGTCACGACATGAGGTGTGTTCGTCTCGGACGCCGGACCCCGGACCCCGGACACCGGACCGTGGCAATCATTTCGCCTTGGCGTCGGCGGTGTTGCGCACCTCGTCCAGCCAGGCCTTGCCATTGCCGTCGATGGCGATGCCCACGCCGACCCGCACGGCTTCGGCCGGGACGGTGATCTTGGCGCTGAAGGAGGTCCACTCCGGGCAGGGCTCCCAGGCGTTCTTCAGCATCTGGTAGTCGATCGGCTTCCACTCGGCGTTGAAGGCCTGCACGAAGACCTGCACCTTCACGCCTTCGCTCTTCATGAAGCCCGACAGGTCGAAGGTCGAGCCGCCGGCGACCTCGATCATCTGGTAGACGTTGCCCTTGGCGTCGCCGGAGGTCTCGATGCGCAGGGCGGCCGGGGCCTCCTTGAACATCTTGGTGTCGCGGGCGACGGTGACGGTGCCGCCGCCGTTCCAGCGCTTGTCCCAGCCGGTGCACTGGTCGGTGCCTTGGCTCATGGATCCGTTGACGATGGGCAGCGGCTTCACGTCGGCCGCGCCGGCGGCGGCGGCGAGGGCCGCGAGGATGGCGATGCGCATGGATGCTCCGTTCAGGTCAGCTGCACGTCGACCACGTTGGTGGCGGCGCAGCGGGTGATGGGGACGAGGTCGCCGGCCAGGGCCTGGCCGTTGAGCTTCAGCGCGGCGACGCCGTGGCCGCGGTCGCCGTTGGCGATGCGGATCTCGAAGTCGCGGCCTCGGAAGCGGCGGCGCACGGTCAGCTGCCGCTGCGCCGGCTCCAGGCACGGGCTGATGCGCAGGCCGTCCCAGTCCGGCTTCACGCCCAGCAGGTGCTGGGTGGCGGCAATGTAGGCCCAGGTCGCGGTGCCGGTCAGCCAGCTCAGGCGGCTGTTGCCGTGGCGGCGGCTGGGCTGGCCATGGGTGCTCTGGCAGTGGACGTAGGGCTCGATCTGGCGGATCTCGGCGCGGTCGTTGTAGTGCGCCGGGCTGAATGCGCGCCAGGCCTTCCACGCCAGCTCGGGGCGTCCCAGCAGGCATTCGGCGATCACCGCCCACGGCTGCGGCTGGCTGAAGATGCCGCCGTTCTCCTTGGTGCCGGGCGCGAACAGCACGGCGCGGATCTCCTTGCACGGCACGGTGGCGAATGGCGGCGCGCACAGGTGCAGGCCGTGCGTGCTGCCCAGCAGCCGGTGCGCCGCGTCCATCGCGGTGCGGCCGCGCTCGCCGCGGTCGTAGCCGGAGATGACGGCCCAGCTCTGGGTGTTGAGGAAGATGCGCCCTTCCTTCGCCTTGGAGCTGCCGATCACCTCGCCGCCCTCGGTGAAGGCGCGCACGAACCACTCGCCGTCCCAGCAGTGCGCGGCGATGGCGGCGTCGGCCTCGGCCAGCAGCGGCTGTGCCCAGGCGATCTCGGCCTGGCGGCCGAGACGGGAGCAGGCTTCGATGTAGCCGGCCAGGGCGTGGCGCAGCTGGAAGGCGACGAAGACGGATTCGCCGTTGTAGCCCATGCGCAGGCAGTCGTTCCAGTCGGCGTCCAGGCCGCAGGGCAGCTGGTGCCTGCCGCGGTGCACGAGGGTGAACTCGATGGCGCGGCGCAGGTGGCCCAGCACCGTCGTCTCGCCGGCGTCGGCGTAGGGGATGACGCTGTCGAGGAACGCGGCGTCGCCGGTCTCCTTGACGTGGTTCAGCACCGAATCGGTCAGCCACAGGCAGTCGTCGCTGCGGATGCGGTGGTGGTCGGTGGGCTTCTCCGTGCCTGGACGGTGGCGGAAGGGGGCCACCACCGGCATGGCGTTGCCGCGCGACTCCTGGCCGGACAGCAGCAGCTTCAGCCGCGACATCGCCAGGTCGGGATCCAGCAGCGAGGCCGCCATCACGTCCTGCACGCTGTCGCGATAGCCCAGGCCGTCGCGCTCGCCGTTGTAGACCAGGCTGGCGGCGCGGCTCCAGTTCAGGGTGATGATGCAGTTGTAGGCGTTCCACACGTTCAGGAACGAGTCGAAGAGCGGATCCGGGCTGGCGACGGTGAAGGCGCCGAGGTTGGCGTGCCAGCGCGCCTTGACCGCCGCCAGGGCGGCGTCGCAGGACGCGGCGTGCGCGAAGGCGGCGCGTGCCTTGGCGCCGGCGTCGCGCCGGCCCACGCCCATCAGCACGATCACCGTGCGCGTCTCGCCCGGCGCCAGGTCGATGTCGGCGTGCAGGCTGCCGCAGGCGTTGTCGCCCATCGCCTCGGTGTTGCCGCAACGACCCTCGGCGACCGACTTCGGGTTGGCGTAGGTGCGGTAGGGGCCGATGAAGGCGTCGCGGTCGGTGTCGAAGGACGCCACCTCGGCGCCGGCCAGGGCCATCCAGTTCCAGCGGCTCTGGTCGTCGTTGGTGAAATCGCTGGGATCCTCGGCCAGGTGCACGTTCTGGCCGCGTTCGATGATCCCGTCGCTGACGTTGCAGTCGACGATGTACTGCGTGTACTGCAGGTTTACCTGGTCCTGTGCCATGTTCCACGACGAGGCGAACTCGACGTAGGTGAACAGCGAGAGCTTGCGCGGGGTGGTGCCGGTGTTGGTCAGGTCGACGCGCCACACCTCGTGGTGCGCGCCCAGCGGCACGAAGCAGGTCATGCGCGAGCTGATGCCGCGGTAGGCGGACTCGAAGACGGCGTAGCCGGTGCCGAAGCGGCAGGTGCTGCGGTACTGGTCCAGCGGCTTGCCCACCGGCTGCCAGCTGGCGCTCCAGAAGTCGCCGTCGGCGCGGTCGCGCAGGTAGACGTAGCGGCCGGGCTGGTCCATCGGCACGCCGTTGGTCTTGAAGCGCAGGAAGCGGCCGATCGCGCCGCTCTTGAAGAACGAGTAGCCGCCGGCGTTGTTGGTGATGATGGCGCCGTAGGTGGTGTCGCCGAGGTAGTTCGTCCACGACTTCGGGGTGTCGGGACGGTCGATCACGTATTCCTTGGCGGCGTCGTCGAAATGGCCGTAGCGCATCGGGGCTCCTCGTGGGCGGGGGAGTATCCGTGCCGGCGCAGAAGGGCAACGTTGACCATGCGCCATGGTCGAAGGCGGTGGGGGAGGCCGACACTGGCAGCCCCGGCGGCGGGGGACATACTCGGCACGTGGCCCAAGCCTTCCGCTGCCCAGCCTGCAGGCACAAGTTCGTCCCCACCACCACGCCTGCCGACGGCAAGCTGCCTTGCCCGGCCTGCGGCCAGGTCCTGCGGGTGCCGATCCGCTCGCCCACGCCCGCCGCACCCGGCGAGCGCATGCTCGGCAAGTACAAGCTGGGGCACAAGCTGGGCGAGGGCGCCACCGCCACGGTCTACCAAGCGACGGCGTCGGACGGGACGCTGGTGGCGCTGAAGGTCCTGAACGAGGAGTCCGCCCGCGACCAGGAGTTCCTCGCCCGCTTCAAGCGCGAGGCCGAGCTGGCCCAGAAGGTCAGCCATCCCAACATCGTCGGCGTGCGCGGCTTCGGCTTCGACCAGGGCAAGTTCTTCCTCGCCATGGAGCTGGTCGAAGGCCAGAGCCTGGAGGAGGAGATCGAGCGCCACCGCAAGGTGCCGTGGCGCGATGCCTGCCGCTGGTGCCTGGAGGTCGCGGGGGCCCTCGAGGCCGCCTCGGCGCGCGGCATCATCCACCGCGACATCAAGCCGGCCAACATCATGCTCGCCGGCGGCAAGGTGGCGAAGCTCGCCGACCTCGGCTTCGGCAAGCAGATCGAGGGCAGCGGCGCCTGGGAGCAGCTGACCATGTCCGGCGTCGCCATGGGCTCGCCGGCCTACATGCCGCCCGAGCAGGTGCTGGACGCCAAGCAGGCCGACCATCGCAGCGACTGCTATTCGCTGGGCGCCACCCTGTACCACGCCGTCACCGGCCGCCTGCCCTTCAGCGGGCGCAGCTCGCAGGAGGTCATGGAGCTGGTGCTGCGCACCGAGGCGCCCGCCCCGCGCACCCATGTCCCCGACCTGCCCGAGGGCGTCGACGCGCTGATCCGCTGGGCGATGCACAAGGACAAGCACAAGCGCCCGCAGAGCGCCGCCGAGCTGGCGCAGGAGATCCGCGCGGTGGTGGAGCGCCCCGACGACGCCAAGCGTTTCGCCAAGCGCCTGAAGCCCGCCAAGGGCGGCGCCCCGGCCTGGGTGGTGCCGGTGATCATCCTCCTGCTGCTGCTGGCGGTGGCCGGCGCGACAGTGGCGCTGCTGCGCGGCTGATCAGCCTAGACTTCTCTGGTGCATGCACACCGAGCACCAGAGCGACCAGAGGCAGCCTGCATTCGATGCGGTGCCGTGCCGTGATGCCACGCCTTGTCCGACTCTGGTTCCTCTGGTGCTCTGTGTGAATCCAGGGCCGCTCTGCCGCATCAGCCGACGATTCACACCGAGCACCAGAGCGACCAGAGGCAGCCTGCCATCGATGCGGTGACGTTGTCTGCCTCGGGTTCCTCTGGTGCTCTGTGTGAATCCAGTGCCGCGCTGCCGCATCAGCCGAAGATGCCGTCCTGGCGGGCGGCTCCCCAGCGCGCCAGGTAGGGCTTCACGTCCATCTTGCGGCGGGTGTTGTCGCTGCTCATCCAGCGGATGCTGCCGAAGATCGGCCGCGTCGGCGCCCACGGGCGGTCGAAGCGGCCGAAGCACCAGGCGATGCCGCTCCACGAGTTCGGATTGCAGCCGTCGACCGCCCAGCGGTTGTTGAGGTGGTCGAGGGTCGCCCACGCCTCCTCGGGAGTCGCGCTCCATTCGATGACCTTCTTGCCCCACAGCATGCGCAGGTAGTTGTGGATGATGCCCTCCTCGCGCAGCTGGCGCTGGGCGGCGTTCCACAATTCATCGTGGGTCTCGCCGCGCTCGAACTGCTCGCGGGTGTAGAGGTGCTGCCGGCGGTCGCCGCGGTGCTCATCCAGGGTCTTCAGGGCCCAGGCCGGCAGGGTGGCGAAGTCGGCGTGGTCGGGGCGGTGGAAGCAGTAGTGGTGGCCCAGCTCGCGCCAGGTCACGATCTCGTCGAGGAAGGCCTCGGCGGCCGGCGGCAGGCCCCACCAGCCGTCCTTGGCCCCGCGCGCGACGGTGCCCAGGCGCTCGGGCGTCCAGCCGTGCGCGTCCCACACCGCCTGCACCACCTCGTGCACCGAGATGTGGCCGAGGTGCAGCCACGGCG